>PMCE01000047.1:4656-12011 GCA_003154025.1 Syntrophaceae bacterium | reverse complement strand
GGCGTCACCATCTACCGCGACGGCTCAAGGGACCGGCAGGTTCTCTCCACCAGCCAGAAGGCCGAGGAAACCCGGGAGGCGACGGGTCACGGCCCAAAGGTGGTGCGGAAGCGCCCCAGCGCTCTCAAAGGAAGGACGTATCGCATGCAGACCGGTTGCGGGCCCTTGTATGTGACCGTCAATGAAGATGAAGCCGGGCTCTTTGAACTCTTTACCACCATGGGTAAGGCCGGAGGCTGTGCCGCTTCCCAGAGCGAAGCCATCGGGCGGTTGGTCTCTCTGGCCTGGCGGAGCGGGGTTCAGGTCAACCAGGTGGTGAAACAGCTGGTGGATATTTCCTGCCACTCCCAATCGGGTTTCGGGGAAAACCGCATCCGGTCCTGCGCCGATGCCGTGGCCAAGGCCATCCAGCAGCATATGTCCTCCAACGGCCATGGAGAAGCGGAAATCCAAGAGATCGAAAAGACGTCTCCCTTCAAAGGAGCCTGCCCGGAGTGCGGCGGCATCGTGGAACACGAAGGGGGATGCTCGGTCTGCCACGCCTGCGGGTACAGTGAGTGTGCCTAAGAGCCGCTCGTTGCCGGTTGCTTGTTGCTCGTTGCCCATTGACCATTGGCCATTGCCCAAGGTATATTGCCTATTGTTCAATGGTCGCGGTTCAATGATCTTTACCCCCTGATCATTGTTTTTTAAATGCGTCTCTTTTCCGGAAAGGGTTCTCCATGAAGACCTGTGCCTATTGTTCAGAGCTGCTGGATGATGGAGTGATGGAGTGTCCTAAATGCGGGCACTCCATGTTCATTCAAGCCCGGACCAAAGCCCCTTCCACCGGCGTTCTGCTCAAAGCCGATTTAGCGCCGCCGAAGAGTGCCCTCAGCGACTTGCACCTGGCCATCCTGGAGTTGCTGTCCACTCAGCCGGACTTCGTGAATGCCTCCCAATTCATCATGTCCCTCCCCCTGGAGAATGAATCCCAGGCTCAGATGGCGGTGATGGCCATCGAAGAGATGGTCGGGGCCCGCTTGATCGAGGTCAAGGGACGCAGTAAAATCCGCATCACTCCCCAGGGAAAAGAACTGTACGATAGGGAAAAAGACCTGCCCGCCCCGGAGGGATAGAAGGTCGGGGCAAGTTTTTGCCCAAAAAAAGGGTGGCCCCATTCTACCCGTGAGAATGGAGCCACCCTTTTTTCTTCCACCAAGAATTTTTTGCTCAGCGGCCTTCTTCCTGCGTGATTCCGCCCAGCACCCAGGTCTTCTCTCCCACGTTTCGGCTTAAGGTCCAGTATTCCACGAACTTTACCGGGTCGCTGGAACTGCCGGTGACGACCTTGCCGGTCTTTTCATGAACCGTGTAATCCAGCAGGTTGGCATAGAATCTTACGGTGACGTACTCCTCGCCCCGGTCCTGGCCCGCCTCCACGATCTCCACTTCACGAACGGCGATGTTTTCCAGGCGGTTGATCTCCTGGTCGGCGACGAGGCGGTCGATCTGTTCCTTGAAGACCTCGTACATCTGCGGAGAGAGGAAAGCGCGGATCCCGCTCAGGTCTCTCCGGGTCCAGCCGCCTTGAATTTTGAAGAACAGGTCCTCCGCCAGGTCTTTGAAGCTCTTTTCGTCGAAAGTCGCGTCCATGGCCTTGATGTGGCGCAGGGCATCGACGGCCGGGCCCTTCCTGAAATCCTCTCCGACCGGGGGTAGCCCCAGGACGGGGCCTGGAGAGGGGCCAGGCCCGGAATAAGGATACGGAGCTCCGCCGGCCCCGGCCATGCTCATCTGCATGGTCTGCCGGGAACGAAAGCGCTTCACCACGAAGTAGATGATCCCCAGAATGATCAGGATCAGGAGGATGTCGCTCATGCCGAATCCTCCGCCCGAACCGGGCCCGGCAAATCCCAGACTGTTGAAGAGCATTCCCCCCAGGAGGCCGCCGATCATCCCGCCGGCCAANNCCGGAAGATCTTCCTCCGCCCGCGCGGGCGAAGACTTCCGAATCCATGCCCAACCAGACGAGGAAAAGCAGAATAAAGCCTACGCCCAACACCGCGCGGCCATGTGGCCAGATTTCTTTCATACCTACCCCCGGAATTTGTACTTTCAGCTATAAGCGGTAATTATTGCTCACCCACCCGAAGATTGCAATGTTTAATTCATTCCCCCGGTAATTCAGGCATGGACTTCAGACATCAGACTGAACAGGCATAACGCCGGAGATTCAACAGGGAAAAAGTCTGGAGTATGAAGTCCGGTGACTGCATTGGGTTATTCCCCCGAACCCCACACTCAAAACTCCGAACTTTCTTTAATTGCTTGAAATTTCCCGGTAAACCAAGGAGAATAATTTTATTCCTCCTGGATACCAGGATTTTCAGCGCGAAGAGGAGAAACATGCCAGTTCAAGATCACCAGGTGTGGCAAAACGGAAAGATGATCTCCTGGAAGGACGCCAGGATTCATCTCATGTCTCACAGTCTAACCAGAGGCTCGGCCATTTTTGAGGTCCTGGCAGTCTATTCGACTCCCCAAGGACCGGCGGCCTTCCGCCTGGCGGAACACTGTGACCGACTGCGGCGGAGCGCCGAACTTCTGGGGATGGAACTCGTTCAGTCGAAAGAAGAGCTTATGCGGGCCGTTGTCCAAACCGTGAGGATCAACCGGATCCAGGAAGGGTTCGTAAAAATCATGGGTTACTTCAGTGAGGAGACCTTTTCCATCTCCTTCTCCGATCCCCGGCTGGACCTGTCCGTATTTGCCGTCCCGGCTGAAGAATACCGCAAACACAGCACCTCATCCATCCGCGTCTGCCTGAGCCTATGGCGCAAGCTCCATCCGGAGACGGTGCCGGTGGAGGCCAAAGTGGCCGCCAATTATCTGAACGGAATGCTGGCCCGGCAGGACGCCGCGCGCCGGGGTTTTGATTTAGGGATCTTGCTCGACACCCACGGTTTTCTTGGGGAGGGAGGCGTGGAATCGGTGTTCATCGTGAAAGATGGAACTTTGCTGACTCCCCCCCTGGGTTTGATTCTGTCCAGCATCTCCCGGCGGTCGATTCTGGAGGTCGCTCGAGCGGCAGGAATCACGGCGGTGGAAAGGCCGATCCGTAAACAGGAGGTCCTGGAGGCAGATGAAATGTTCACCGCCAGTACCTCTCGCCGGGTCATGCCGGTCTCCTGCATCGAGGACCGGGTTCTGGGAGAAGCACCGGGGCCGCTGACTCGCCGGATGGCCGTCTTGATGGAGACGATCTGCTCGGGGAGAGATGAGCGGTACAAGCATTGGTTCCAGCCCATAGAATAAAGACGCAGATCGCATAGGGCAGAAAGCATAGCGCGGCGTAGCCGCAACGCAGAGAAACCGTTAACTCTTAACCTTTAACTTAGGGTACTTGCTCTTCTTGTTAGAGTTTTCAGGAATTGAACCTACGGTTGTGGGAAAACTCTTCTCTTCTTCCCGATATACTCGGCCATAGCCCGGCGCCAAGCGCCTCGAAGCGGAAAAGGATTTAGATCGATGACCCATCGCGAAAGGATTCTGAAGGCCATCCGGGGGGAGATGCCCGACCGCCTGCCCTTCGCCCCCCGGCTGGACCTCTGGTACACGGCCAACGTGCAGTCCGGAACGCTTCCGGAGAAGTACCGAAACTCAACTTTTGATGAGATCGCCCGGGCCGAAGGGTGGGCCCTCCACAAGATCAATCCTGAGTACCAGAAGGTCCGCAAGCCGGAAGACAACCTCCACTGGGCGCTGGGAATCTTGTCTTACAAAGAAACGGTGTATGGTTTTAAGTTTTCGCCCGACGTGGACATCGAAGTGAAGGGAAGCGCGGGCCGGACGAAGATCCTCTACCACACCCCGGTGGGCTCGGTGAGCACCACCACGGTTTATACCGAGGAGATGAGGAAAGCCGGGGTCTCCAATTTCTGGGTCGATGAACACGTGCTCAAGGGGCCCGAGGATTATCGCGTCGTCGGTTACCTCTTTGAACATTTGAAACTGTACCGGGACGACCGGGATTTTCTCCGGTGGAAGGCGGATATCGGAGAGGACGGCGTGGCCTTCACCCTGGCCGGACGGGCCGCATCCCCCATGCATCACATCCAGAAGTATTTCGTGGACGCCACCGATTTCTATTTCCACTACCATGATTACTCCAGGGAGATGAAGGCCCTCGCCGAAAGCATGGGGCCCTTTTTCGATCAGGTCATCGCCCTGACGGCGGATTCCCAGGCCGAAGTCGTCTTCTGGGGCTCCAACTTCGACGACATGATTACCTATCCGGCCTTTTTCGAAAAGGACATCGTCCCCTGGATCCGCAAGGCGGCGGAGATTCTGGGAGCCAGGGGAAAGTTCGTCTCCTGCCACTGTGACGGAGAGAACCTCGGGCTCATGGACCTCATCCGTAACTCCGGCATGCACGTGGCCGAAGCGGTGACCCCGGCGCCCATGACCAAAGTTCCCATCGAAGAATACTACCGGAGATGGAGCGATAAGCTCACCATTTTAGGGGGCATCCCCTCCATCCTCCTGTTGCGGGAGTCGGCCACGGACGAAGAATTCGAAGCCTACCTGGACCATCTCTTCAAAGCCATTGCCCCGGGGAAACGAATGGTCCTGACCATTGCCGACTCCACCCCTCCCGGGGCCGTCTTCGAGAGGCTGGTGCGGATCGGGGAAAAAGTGGAGAAAGAAGGCCGTCTGCCCCTCGAAGGGGGGGCCTTCCGCCCCATCCCTCAGACGGTCATGGCTGAGGCGGCCAAACGGGGTTCCCGGACAATGGTCTGGGACGCGGAATTCCGGCAGGTGCAGAACGACGTCCTGGAAGGGGACCAGATGGCCATCCAGGGGCATATCCAGAGCCTCCTGAAAAAGGGGGTCAAAGCCGAAGAGATCCTCCAGAGGGGGATGCTTTCGGCCATGGAGATCATCAGCGAGCGGTTTAAGACCGGGGAGGCTTTTATCCCCGAGGTCCTGCTGTCCGCGCGGGCCATGAATGAGGCCGTCCGGGTTCTGGAACCGCACCTGACCGGAGCCCGGCTGACCACGAAGGGAAAAGTCATGATCGGGACCGTCAAGGGGGACCTCCACGACATCGGCAAGAACCTGGTGATCACCATGCTGAAGGGGGTGGGGTTCGAAACGATCGACCTGGGGATTGACGTTCCGGCGGACGAGATCATCCGGAAGGTGGCCGAGCACCGGCCCCATATCCTGGGGATGTCCGCCCTGCTGACCACGACCATGCCCCAGATGAAAAAAGTGATCGAGGGCCTGAAGGAGAAGGGGCTGCGGGAAAAGGTCAAGGTCATGGTGGGGGGAGCCCCGTTGAATGAAAAATTCGCGCGGGACATCGGCGCCGACGGCTACGCCGCGGACGGAGCCGACGCGGTGAATCTCGTCAGGAAATTGATGCCCGAGAAGTGAGCCGCACGGCCATTGGGGAGTGAGTACCTGTCAGGTCCTGCGTCGCCAGTTTGTTTTTGAATGATCGGGCCATTGCCCCCGACATAAGTGGATGGGTAAGGGAACGAATTTCTGACTCAGGACGCCAGCATTCAAAGGAGGCTTTCATGTCCCGCGGTTTGACCAGAAGGGATTTTGTGAAAGGGGCACTCGTGGGGGCCGGCGCTTTGGCAGGTCTCGGGGGAAAGTCCTTTTCCCCCGCCCACGCCGCGGAAACCGTCAAACGGGGCGGGGTCTGGCGCTACGCCCGCAACCGCACCACCCCCGGAATGGACGCCCATCGTTCCAGCGAATTCTTCACCTGCATGTCGGCCATGTACGACTGCCTGATCGACAGCGTGATCGACCCCAAAACCTACGAGCTCAAGCTGGTCCCCGGCCTGGCGACGGAATGGCAGCCCGACAAAACCAGCAAGCGGATCGTCTTCACCTTGCGCCAAGGGGTCCTCTTTCATGACGGGAGCAAGTTCAATGCCGCCGCGGCCAAATGGAACCTGGACCGGCTGCGCAACCACCCCAAGTCTTACCTGGCGCCGGACATGAAGGAGATCGAGAGCGTCGAGGTCCTGAACGACAACACCATCGCCGTCAACCTCAAATATCCCTCGGTCGGCCTCCTCTATGCCCTTTCTTCCTCGCGGGTCTGGGGGGGAATTGTCTCCAAAGCCTTCCAGGAAAAACACGGGGACGACGAGCTCAACCGAAAAGGGTGCGGCTCCGGGCCTTTTCGGTACAAAGACTGGATCGTGGATGAAAAAGTGGTCCTGGAGCGGTTCCCCGACTACTGGAAGCAGGGGGTTGACGGCAAACCCCTCCCCTACCTGGACGGTATGGAGGAGCATTACCGTCCCAAGATCGACCAGGCGGCCCTGGACTTGCGGTCGGGCGGTCTGGACACGGTTCATTTCCCGCCGCCCCGCGACGTGGCCAAGATCAAGGAGCATGCGGACCTGATCTACCTGGAACTTCCCCCGTTTGAATTCCAGGATGTCTGCTGCGGGTTCAACAACCGGAAGGCTCCCTTCAGCAGTCTCGAACTTCGCCGGGCCTGCAGCTACGCCATCGACCGGGCCCGCTTCGTGAAGATCACCGGGTTCGGTACCTCCCGGCCCCATATGTACCCCTACACGGAGGTCGGAGTGACCGGCTGGTCCCCCAAGGATTGGCCGGATTACACCTTCAACCCGCAGAAGGCCAAGGACCTGGTGAAAGCCGCTTTTCCCAAAGGAGTGACGGTCAACGTCCTGGTGATTTCCCGGGAGCCGGACACGACCTACGGGGAGCTGCTGAAGGCCATGTGGGAGGCGGTGGGGATCAAGACCGAGCTCAAGACCATGGAGCGCCTGGAATGGATCAACAACATGAAGAAGGACAATTTTGAGATCGGCTTCTGGCAGGCGGCCACCTTTCCGGGCGGGTTTGTCCGGGATCGGCTCACCACGAAATCCCCCGGCAACTGGTCCAACGTGTCCCATCCCCAGGTCGATCAACTCGTGGACCAGGCCTGCGAAACCTTCGACGAGGTCAAGCGTCACCAGCTGATGAAAGAGGCTTTCAAGATCGTCTACGACCAGGCCCTGCTCACCTGCGCCACCGCCCTGACCCACGCCGTGGGGACCCACAAGAAGGTCAAGGGGATCCGCGCCTACTGGCGGACATTGGTGGCCGGGGAGATTTGGCTGGCTTGACAACCTAAGAATAGTTTCGAGTTTCGGGTTTCAAGTTTCGAGTTCCCGGACGAGCCAAAGAGAAAGGTGTTGGTTACTCGCATCTGGTTGCCGGCTTGAAACGAGTAACGAGCAATAAGCAACGAGTAACCAGGAACGATTAACCCGAAACTCGAAACTCGAAACTGTTTCATGATATTCAAATTGCGCCCATCCCTGTGGTTGAGC
>PMCE01000047.1:2141-4628 GCA_003154025.1 Syntrophaceae bacterium | reverse complement strand
TTTGTGTCCGGGGCCCGGATCTCCTTTGTGGTGGGGTTGACCTCTGTTTTCTTCGCCTCCCTGCTGGGCATCCTTGCGGGCCTGACCGCGGCTTACTTCAAGAAGGTCCAGGCCGTCTTCATGCGCGTCATGGATGCCATCTGGGCCTTTCCCATGCTCCTTCTGGCCATGGCCCTGGCCGCCAGCCTGCAGCCGGGCATCGTCACCGTCATCATCGCCATCGCCTTGGTTTACAGCCCCCTCTTTGCCCGTCTGGTGTACGCCCAGGCCTTGTCCTTGCTGGAGCGAGAGTTTATCCTGGCCGCCCAGGCCTTCGGCTGCAAGCCGGCGCGGCTCCTCTTCACCCATGTGCTTCCCAACCTGGCGGCCCCGGTCATCGTCCAGGCCACGCTCACCGTGGGCACGGCCATCGTGCTGGAAAGCAGCCTCAGCTTTCTGGGCGTGGGCATTCAGCCCCCGACTCCCAGCTGGGGGGTCATGATCCAGACCGGATATAAATGGCTCGAGCAGGCGGCCTGGATGTCCGTCCTGCCCGGCCTGGGGATTTACGTTACCGTGGTGGCCTTCAGTGTCCTGGGGGACTGGCTGAGGATCATCCTCGACCCCAAACAGCTGACCAGAAAGGTTTAACCGTGAAGGCTTTCATCATCCGCCGGCTCCTGCAGACCCTGATCACCCTTTTCGTGGTCTCCCTCATCTCCTTCACCCTCTGCATGGTGCTCCCCGGCGACCCCTCCCTGGCCGTGGTCGGCGCCGAAGGGGCCAGCGATGAGATGATCAAGGCCGTACGCCAGGAGCTGGGCCTCGATCAGCCCATCGTGGTCCAGTATTTCAAATGGCTCGCCTCCCTCGTCAGCGGCGACTTTGGAATTTCCATCCGCACCCGGGTCCATGTGATGACCCTCTTCTCCCAGCGACTGCCCGTAACCCTGGAGCTCCTGGCGTTGGGAATCCTGNNCCCATGGGGATCATCTCCGCCCTCCGGCCGAACACCTGGGTGGACACCACCGGAACCGTCCTCGCCGTCAGCGGGGTGGCCATGCCCCAGTTCTTCCTGGGGATGCTTTTGATTCTAATATTTGCCCTATGGCTAGGCTGGCTCCCCTCCTCGGGCTATGTATCTCCCGGGGAGAGTCTGTTTCGCAACCTCCTGGCCATGATCCTGCCGGCCATTTCCCTCGGGTCCGTGGTCTCGGCAGAAATCATGCGCCAGCTCCGCTCTTCCATGCTGGAAGTGCTGAATGAAGAATACGTGCAGACCGCCCGGGCCAAGGGGGTGGCCGAGTTCAACGTGGTCATCAAGCACGCCCTGCGGAACGCCCTCATTCCCGTGGTCACTCTTCTGG
The DNA here is from genome assembly GCA_003154025.1 of Syntrophaceae bacterium. The sequence continues at coordinate 3,282 of PMCE01000047.1, read as the reverse complement.
GGATGAGGATCGGCCGGCTCATCGGGGGAATCGTGATCATCGAAGTGGTCTTTTCCCTCCCGGGAATCGGACGGCTGCTCATGAACGCGGTCCTGTTCAACGATTTCCCGGTCCTTCAGACCGGCGTGCTGCTGGTGGCCTTTGCGGTTACGTTCATCAACCTGCTGGCGGATATCAGTTACTCGTTCCTGGACCCGAGGATCAGACACACTTGATTGCGCATTGCGAATTGCGCATTGAATACCAAAACCCGGTTGGACTTTTCGAAACACCATAAGGATAGCCGGTTTACTGGCGAGCGGGCAATCGGGCTAATGGACTGACCTTTTGGAAATTCGGCCTTTTCCTTCTTCAATGCGCAATTTACAATGCGCAATATAGGTTATCTGTTATGGATGGTTTGGACCCCAATCTTCAACAACCTCTGTTCCTCAAGGTCGAGGGCTTAAAAACCTACTTCGACACCGAGCAGGGGGTGGTAAAGGCCGTGGACGGCGTGGACTTTGAGATCCATGGCGGCGAGACCCTGGGCGTGGTGGGAGAATCCGGATGCGGGAAGAGTGTCACCGCCCTTTCGATCATGCGCCTCTTCCCCAGTCCCCCCGGCCGAATCGCCGAGGGCCGAATCTGGTTCAAGGGGCGCGAGCTGACGGGCCTGGCTAAAAGGGAGATGCGGGCCATCCGGGGCTGCCAGATCTCCATGATCTTCCAGGAACCCATGACCTCCCTCAACCCGGTCTATTCCGTGGGGAACCAGGTCGTGGAAGCCATCCGCCTTCACCAGAATTTATCGAGACCGGCGGCCCGAGACCGGGCCGTCCAGATGTTGGGGGAGGTGGGCATTGCCTCGCCGGAGCGCCGCTTCCACGAGTACCCCCACCAGATGAGCGGGGGCATGCGCCANNGAGTTGAAACGGAAGTTCGGGACCGCCATCATGTTCATCACCCACGACCTCGGGGTTATCGCCGAGACGGCCCGGCGGGTCATCATCATGTACGCCGGTAAGATCGTGGAGCAGGGCCCGGTCGGGGACATTTTCGAAAACCCCGGCCATCCCTACACGCAGGGGCTCCTGGGAAGCATCCCTTCGGATAAGGCCATCCGCGAAAAATCCCGTCTCACCGAAATCAAGGGAATGGT
>PMCE01000047.1:1786-2037 GCA_003154025.1 Syntrophaceae bacterium | reverse complement strand
ACGGTGGGACGGGTTCACGCCGTAGACGGGGTCAGCTTCCACGTAACCGACGGGGAGACGCTGGGATTGGTCGGGGAGAGCGGATGCGGCAAGACCACGGTCGGCCGCCTCATCCTGCGGCTCATGGAGCCTACGGAGGGGAAGGTCCGCTTCGAGGGACGGGATGTCTTTTCCCTGGGATCGGAAGAGATGCACCGGCTCCGGCGGAGGATGACGGTCATCTTCCAGGACCCCTATGCGGCCCTGGACAC
>PMCE01000047.1:967-1777 GCA_003154025.1 Syntrophaceae bacterium | reverse complement strand
CTCAGGACCGAGCACATGAGCCGCTATCCCCATCAGTTCAGCGGCGGCCAGCGACAGCGCATCGCCATCGCCCGGACCCTGGTCCTCCGTCCCCGCCTGATCATCGCCGATGAGCCGGTCTCGGCCCTGGACGTCTCCATCCAGGCCCAGGTTCTCAACCTGCTCATGGAGCTGCAGCAGGAATTTAACCTCACCTATCTCTTCATCGCCCATGACCTGCGGGTGGTGGAATATATGAGCAGCCGGGTCGCGGTCATGTACCTGGGGAAGATCATGGAGATGGCCGGCGTGGAGGCGATCTACGGGCGCCCCCGCCATCCCTACACCGAGGCCCTGCTCTCCGCCGCCCCCATGCCCGACCCCAAGGCACAGAAAAAGAGGATCACCCTGCCCGGGGACGTTCCCTCCCCCATCCACCCGCCCCCGGGTTGCGTGTTCCATCCCCGCTGCCGGTACCGCGGGGCGGATTGCGATAAGGCGGGTCCGAACCTGGAGGAGATCGAACCGGGCCATTTCCTCAGCTGCCATCTTCCGATAAACTCGTGAGGACGACTTTGGCAGCGGCCTCGGGAAATCTTGGGCGCAATCGTTGGGCGAAGGTTTTAAACCTCATCCCGGCAATGCAAGGGGAGCGCCCCGAACATCCATTCAAATCCGAATTATGCAGAGGAAGTTTATGTTGACCATCGGGAAGAAATTGAAGGCCCTTAAAATCACCCGCCCCACCCTCCTCCTGGATAAAGACCGGGTGGTGCAGAACATCAAAAGAATGAAGGAGAAGGCGGATCGGGCAGGGGTTCCTTTCCGTCC
>PMCE01000047.1:0-886 GCA_003154025.1 Syntrophaceae bacterium | reverse complement strand
TCGAGTTTGGATCGATGTGGATGTTGGATATCACCGGACCGGGATCCCCTGGGACGACTTTCAACCCATCCTCTCCGTGGCCCGGGCCATTTGCCGGGAAAAGAAATTGGAATTCGCCGGGTTGTTGACCCACAGCGGTCATACCTACCACGCAAAATCCGTAGAGGAGATCCGGAACCTCCATAACGACAGCCTCATAAAACTCTGCGCAGTCCGAAAAAGGCTCATGGATGAAGGGATTCGACCCTGCGCGATCTCCATCGGCGATACCCCCTCCTGCAGCGTGGTTGACTCCTTTGTCGGGGCCGATGAAATCCGGCCGGGGTGTTTTGTTTTCTACGATCTAACCATGAGCCAGTTGGGGGCCTGCCGAGATGAAGATATCGCCGTGGCTGTGGCCTGTCCCCTGACGGCCAAGTACGATGCCTGGAATCAGGCGGTCATCTACGGAGGGGCGGTCCACCTCTCCAAAGAATTCCTGGTGGATGAAAAGGGCAGGAAAATCTACGGGTATGCGGCCTTACCCGCCGATGCTTCCTGGGGGCCGGCAGACCGGAGAGCCCCGGTCATCTCCTTGTCCCAGGAGCACGGGCTGATCGAAATGAATGACTCTTTCCTGCGGGAGGCCAAAGTCGGAGACGTGCTGGTCATCCTTCCCGTGCATACCTGCCTGACCAGCGATCTCTACCGGTTCTACCTGACTTTGGAAGGGAAAAAGATCCCCCGCCGGCAGTCGAACGATCGGGGATAAAAAGGGAATAAACCTCCTCAACAAAAGACCTGCTCCCCCCGGCGATAGTACTGGTCCATTTCTCCTGATGGATATCCCAAATGTGGGGAGGATGACGTAGGTGCTGAAGCAATTTACAAATATTTAAAAAACTCC
>PMCE01000489.1:187-10720 GCA_003154025.1 Syntrophaceae bacterium | reverse complement strand
TTCTGCGAAGCGGGTTTCCTGGACCGGGACCGGGAGAGAGCTGAAGAGAGGGGCCACCTCACCGCTCGCCAGGCTGGAGAACTGGCCCGGCAGGCAAAGGCGAAGAAGTTGCAGGTATTCCATTTTTCTCCCAAGTATGAGAAGGAAGCGGCCCTACTTCATTNNAATGGGGAATGATATTCCCTGACCCGTCGACCCCAAAACTGGTAGCGCCCGGGATGTTGAAATTGGCTGAAATGGAAAACTTTGACAGAGAACCATCGATGATCGTCAGATTTACACTGTCATGGGGAGTGTAACCATAGGCAACAAGGATGTCTTTGGTAAGGAGGCCTTCCGGATTACTCTGGAAATAGGATTGGGCCGCGCCTAATGCTTCCCCCAAGGCCGTTCTAGCCAGAAGGTTGCATTTTTCCAGAAGATCGGCATTTACGGAATAGTTCTTTTGACCGGATTCACCGCCCTGTCCTGGAGGAGTGCCCGGGGAGGCAGCCGTTGGGTTGCCTCCCGATTGCCCTCCGGCAACGGAGGCCAGCCAAATCCCTTCCGGCGCTCCAGGGGAATTCATACCCTTTGAATAAGTGATATAAGCCTGGGTGCCGGCGGCATTATAGCGAGAGAGCAGGAGTAAACTATTCGGGCTCCCATCGATGATGGTTAAAATTACATTGCGGGAGGCTCGGAAACCATATTGACTCAGGGCGCTTTCGGTGAGGATGCTGTCCGGATTATCGATGAAGTAGGCCATGGCTGAAGAGTATGCCTGCCGAAGGTCCTCCTGAGCCACGGCATCGCAGGCTTTTATTCTGTAAGAAGAATAGCCGATGGTGGCGATACCGGCAAGGACACACAGGATGGTTATAACCATGAGTATCTCGACGAGAGTAAAACCCGATCTTTGAAGGTTCCGCTTCATGGGTAACGTCGTCTCGGAGATTAAGATAAAATAGTTTGGCTGGTTAGAATCAATGCTTTTTGACCAAAGAATACCGGACTTTCGGTAGATTGCAAGAAAAATAATATCATTTTTCTTTGAATTTGAAAAGTCATTTTACCCGGCTCCAGATGTTCGTCTTCCCGATCAGGGAAATACCAATGAATCCACGAACTTTCAAAAGGTCTGGATTTTCCAGGGTCATTTTGCATTTGTAGGTTTTTCCCTCCCGGGGGTTATAGATAAAGCCCCCCTCCCATAGATTTTCCCCGGCGGGGGTAAAGCCCCAGACGAGATTCATCCCCAAGGTGGGACGTTCTCTTTGGGAAGCATCGGGATTTTCCCGGTCGACCTTTGGCTTTCCAGCCATGCCCTTCGGGTCGCCGGCCGGGTAGTTGGGCTCTTTCAGAAGGATGATCTTCCCGCAATATTTGCCCTCGCAGGGATAAACCTCGATCTGCGCATCCTTTTCCTCATTCCACCATTTGCCCACAACGGCATCGCCCTTCTGAGCGACAGAGTTTGAAGCCCACCCCAGAACGAGCACCAGGGAAAGAACCGCAGTCACTCTCTTCATCGCTTCACCTCCGGACGATGGAATTGGGTAATGCCGAAGAGCAAGCTCCAAGTACACATCGGACCTAAAGGCAGCCCCATTTTAGGGCGGGAGAAAGAAAAGGTCAAGTCATTGCAGATTCCCGACTGGAAATTGCGGAAGGAAAGAAGAACCCCCCCAGAGGTTACGCCGGACTCTTGCATGGCGAAAAGGCAGCGGGCTTTATTAATTCGTTGACTTCAAGCCAGGGGAAGAATAGACTCAGGCAACGAAAGAAGAAAAGGTGATAAGACGGACGAAAGACTAATAGAAGGAAGGAAAAACCATGGCAGCGACTCCTAATTCTTTCAATTCCCTCATGGAAATTACCAAACGGCCCCCCATTATTTTTGTGGAAGGGCAGGGGTCTTGGCTGAAAGACGCAAGCGGCAAGCAATATCTGGATTTTGTTCAAGGGTGGGCGGTGAACTGCCTGGGCCACTCTCCCAAGGTTATCGTGGAGGCCATCTCGAAGCAGGCGGCCAGGCTGATCAACTGCAGCCCCGCTTACTATAATGAAACCATGATCCGGTTGGCCGACCTGCTTGTCAAGCACAGCTGCCTGAATCGAGTCTTTTTTGCCAACAGCGGGGCGGAAGCGAATGAAGGAGCGGTCAAGCTGGCGCGAAAATGGGGGCAGAAACATAAAAACGGGGCCTACGAGATCATAACCATGGACCATGCCTTTCACGGGCGCACGCTGGCCATGATGTCAGCCTCCGGCAAAGCGGAGTGGAAACCCTTGTATGAGCCCAAGGTACCCGGTTTCCCCAAAGCCGTCCTGAATGATCTGAGTAGCGTTAGGGCGGCCGTCCAGGAGAAAACCGTCGGAGTCATGCTTGAGCCGATCCAGGGAGAGGCAGGGGTCTTCGTGGCCACCGATGAGTTTATGAAAGGGTTGCGCGACCTCACCCGCGAAAAAGGAATCCTCTTGATCCTGGATGAAATCCAGACCGGCATAGGACGCACGGGCAAGCTGTTCGGCTATGAGCATTACGGGGTGGAGCCGGATATCATGACTTTGGCCAAGGGTCTGGGGGGCGGAGTCCCTCTGGCTGCTCTGGTGGCCAAGGAAAGGGTCTGCTGTTTTGAGGTCGGCGACCAGGGAGGGACCTTCAACGGCAATTCGCTCATGATGGCGGTCGGCATCGCGGTGCTCGGGGAGCTGACGAAACCAGGCTTTCTGGAGAAAACCGCGAAGGCCGGGGTCTATCTGCAGAGCCGGCTGGAGGAACTCTCCAGACAATGGGGGGGCGGTGAAGTGCGTGGCAAAGGGCTCCTTTGGGCCCTCGATCTGAGCAAGGAAACGGGGCCCCAGATCGTCGATGAATGCCTGAACCGGGGGTTATTGATCAACGCACCGCGGAAGAACACTTTGCGGTTCATGCCCGCCTTGACCGTAACCCCAGAGGAGATCGACCGGATGATCGGGATTCTGAGGGAAGTGTTTCAGGTGATCCGGTGAAAACCCGGCCTTGATTTGTCCTTCCCAGAGAACTGCGCCGAAGGGCCCGCACCTTTGAGGCGGGCTCTTTTGTTTTCATCGTCCCTTCTCCCGGATCCATTATTTTTTTATTCCCTTCCCGGAAAACCCGACAGCCTCCATTTTCCTATCACCAATGAGGAAGCCATAGCCCGTTTCAACCCTCGGCGCTCCTCTGTAATTTGCCCGTTTTTTTGTGAGGCGTTAGGAGTGTCCTGAGTCGTAAGCCGGTTTCCTAATTGTCGGCTCAGCTCCGGACTCAGGAGCGACCCCGATTGGACCCGCCCCCGAGCCCGACATAAGTGGATGACTAGGGAAAAATCCTGACTCAGGACCCGGGGATGAAATAGGAGGAGGCTCAAGGATGGGAATAGTATTGATTTTCCGGGTGGGTATCTACTATACTGTTGAAAAGATAGGGATTTCGAGGGACGTCCGCTGGAAAATCGGGAAACCCTTGGTGGAGGCCAATCTCCGCAGACGTGGTTCAAGATGAAAGACGAGAACAAGAACGAAGAGCGACTGATCGAGGAATTGGAGTTCTTACGCCGACGGGTGCAAGAACTGGAAGGGTGCGATGAAGACCGCACCCGGGCGCAGAACGCGCTGAAGGAGAGTGAGAACAAGTTTCAGCAGTTCTACGATGAAGCGCCGGTGGGGTACCATGAGCTGGACACCGAGGGAAGAGTCACTCGGATCAATCGCAAAGAGCTGCAGACGTTGGGCTACGCGGCCGGGGAGATGCTCGGGAAACCCGTGTGGAATTTCTTCGAGGAAGAGGATACAACCCGCAAGGTGATCCTGGCCAAACTTGGAGGGGACGTTTCCTTCCACAATACCTTCGAACGCACGTACCGGCGAAAAGACGGGTCCACCCTCCCGGTCCTGGTGGAAGACCGGATCATCCGGGACAAAGATGGGCAGATCATCGGGATCCGCTCCACGGTCGAAGATATTACCGAAAAGAGGCGCACGGAAGAAGCCCTGCGCAAAAGCGAGGAGCAGCTTCGCCAGTGGCAGCGGGTGGAGGCCATCGGAAGACTAGCCGGAGGAGTCGCCCATGACTTCAACAACCTCCTCATGACCATCAAGGGCTGCAGTGAGCTTTTGCTGGGCGCTTTTGACCGGCGCGACCCGCGCCGGGAGGAAGTGGAAGAGATTCTGAAAGCCGCTGACCGGGCCACCTCTCTCACCCGCCAGCTCCTGGCCTTCGGCCGCAGGCAGGTTCTTCAGCCTCAGGTTCTGGACCTGAATGCCGTGGTCCTTAACATGGACAAAATGCTCCGCCGCCTCATCGGCGAAGATATCCAGCTGATCACGAGTTTGGACCCGGAACTCTGGTCGGTCAAAGTAGACCCGGGAATGATTGAGCAGGTGGTCATGAACCTGGCGGTCAATTCCCGGGACGCCATGCCCAACGGGGGAAAACTGACCATTGAGACGACCAATACGGTTCATGACGAAGAATACGCCAGCCGTCATGTGTCAGTGCAGGCCGGTTACTATGTCATGCTGGCGATCAGTGACACCGGATGCGGCATGGACAAAGAGACTCAGTCCCATCTCTTCGAGCCCTTCTTCACCACCAAAGAAACGGGGAAAGGAACCGGGCTCGGGCTGTCGACGGTCTACGGAATCATCAAACAGAGCGGGGGAAACATCTGGGCCTACAGTGAACCGGGTCTGGGGACCACTTTCAAAATCTACCTACCCCGGGTGGAAAAAGCGGCCAAAATATACAAGCCCAGACTGAAACCCAAAGAGGCCGGGGCTCCCGGGGGGACGGAAACGATTCTTCTGGTGGAGGACGAAGATGCAGTCCGCTCCATGGTCAGCAAGATCCTGAAGAACAAAGGGTACACGGTCCTGGAAGCCCGCCAGGGAAACGAGGCCATCGATATCTGCGAACGCCTCGAGGGCTCCATCAACCTGATGGTGACCGATGTGATCATGCCCCATATGAGCGGGCGAGAGCTGGCCGGGCGCCTGGCGCCCATGCGGCCGGAGATGCGCGTTCTCTACATGTCCGGGTATCCGGACAATACTATTGTGCAGCACGGAGTCCTGGAGTCGGGAACGGCCTTCCTCCAGAAGCCCTTCACGATTAATGCCCTGGAACTCAAGGTCCGGGAAGTCCTAGATGGCACCCGCCAGGGAGGCCGAGAGATCCAGACCTTCGAGCAGATCAGTCTTTTCCGCAAGTAGGAAAAAACTGCCAAGGATTTGACGCTTTCCACTTTCTCATACCATTACCCCACCAGGTAAATAATAAATAATTTCAATAGATTGATTGATACAACCGCAAGACTGGCATGGCAAATGCTTCTCTTTATAAATGAAGGAGGGAAACCCCCATGCCCGAACGCGACCGAGCCAGGCCCAAAGTGGTCAATGCCATTCTAGGCCGACAACCTGAGTATATAAGAATTGTCGACTGGGAGGGGAAGTCCCTGACCTTTGTCCTGGCGGACGAAATCCGACTGGAAGAAAAGCATGGCTTGCGGGTAACCGAGGAGGAACAACCATCCCCATCTTGAATGAACTCATCGGAAAGATTTCTTTGCTTCTCCCGACAGCCCGCGAAAGGGGAAAGCATGAAACCGGAGCTATGGACCGCCGATGAAAAACTAGCCATCATTCTGGAGGGACTTCGAGGAGATCGATCAATTCTGGAAATCTGCAAGGACTACCAAATCACTCCCGCCCAATTCTACCGGTGGAGGGAGAAATTCCCCGCCAGCGCTCGGAGGTCTTTGGAGATGGTTCATTAACCCAACTTCGCAGCGCGCCCTTTCTTTCTGCCCTATATCTTTAGCAAAAAAATCCCCATTCAAGAAGACTACCCTTCCTAGGTTCGAGGATCCGTTCTTTCTTTCAATCGCTCCGTTTCCCGGAGGATTCGCATATCTTTTCCTTTTATAAGAGAATTCCCTGTTTGCCGGATTGATGCTTTTAATCTCAGTTAAAGTTTTTTCCTGGGAATGCCGATCTTGTGGACAAATCCGGCAAAAGGAAATTCGCCAATTTTCCCCAATCTTTTATCCCCAGGGGATTCGAAGAAATTTGCACCAGACGCAGTTGGCGAGCCTTCCTAACCAACTGACGGGAGAAGACGGGCATATGGAAAAAATCATGACCGCCAAAGAGCTGAGTCAATTCTTGAAGCTGAGCGAATCGACCATCTATAAGCTGGCTTCCAACGGGGAGATTCCCGGCTTCAAGATCGGGGATTCCTGGCGTTTCGAACTGGAAGAAATCCAGAAAATGATCCGGGAGTCCAAGAAACAAGGAATGAAACTGGGAGGTCCCCTGGAGGGCAAGGAAGAGAAGAGGGAAAAGAAACCGAGCGGTTGAATGGAAGCGGTGGAGGAAGCCATTGAAGGCTCAGAAGGGTGAAATCATCACCGGATTGCGGGTGCGGAAAGCCCTCCAATCCCTAATCGATTCCCGTCATCCTTGTACGGTCAAAATCCCTGATACTCCTTTTTGCTGGGATGCCTTGATAGCCAGAATTCATAATCAGGAGAATTCCCAGTCCCTCTTCATCGATGGAGTCGGTGGATTCGAACACGCGCTGCCACCGTTCCAAGAGCGAAAGATCACGCTGGAATATTCAGATGATCAGGCTTTTTTCTGCCATTTTCAGGCCTGGGTGTTAAAACCTTCGGCTCACGGCATCTGGATTGAGTGCCCCGAGATAATTTATCGGATGCAGAGAAGGGCCTTTCACCGGGTGAAAGCCCAGGGGGGAACGGAAATTATTTTCCCTTTGGGAGCCGGGAAAAGGATCAGAGCCCAGGTGCGGGACTACAGCCAGGGAGGAGTGGCTTTTACCCCCGAAGAGAATCTGGTTCTTAAACCCGAAGACCAGTTGAAAGAGCTCTCTTTACGGATCCCGGAGGAAGAGGATTGGTTTACCGTGCAGATCCCTCTGGCCGTCGTCCGGCGGGTGGAACCCTCGGCTCATGGGGGAATGAATCTCTATGCCCTGGAATTCATCGGGCTGGGAGAAACGGCAAAAAAACGTTTCAGCCAGCATATCTCCGAGACCCAAAGACTGCTGCTCCGAAAATTCAAAAAAGGTCCTCTTCCCATGGCACTCGAAGAACCTTTGAAGGGCTGAAACGGGTGTGCGATCCCACGCCTCCTTCCAGCCCAAGAAGGTTTGCAAAAACAATCATTCGCCGTTGAAAAAATAGATAAGGCGGTTCACTCAAAAAATGAAGAAAAAAAGAGGGAAAATTCCGGAGAACCTGGAAAAAGCTATTGACCAATTAGCCGTGCAGACCCTGGTGGTCGAGCCGGATGATCTCATGACCCTGGGTTCGATCCTGGAGCAGTTGGAAACGGTCGATACATTGATCCAGGAAGACGACCTCAAACCCGCAGGGACCCTGAGCCGAGCGGTGAGAAAGCTGGTGGAGAAGGTCGTCCTGGCGGAAGTCCCAGACCCGAAAAAGGCATTGGTGCTTTTGGCTACGGGGGTCCACCTCATTCAGGATAGAATTTCCAATCTCGATGCCAACCAGACGGCCCAAGAGGAGAAGGCCTTTTGGGAATCCCTGGCCCCGCTGGTCCCGGAAGAGAAGCCGGTCCTTTCGATGGAAAAGGAAACCCGGGCGGATGAACCCAAGGCGGAAGCGAAGGGAAAGCCCCAAGAAGTCATTGCCGATTTCGAACAGGATATGGATTTGTGCAACGATTTCATCACCGAAGGGCTGGAACATCTGCAAACCATCGAACTGCAGATCATCAACCTGGAACAATCTCCGGGTGACAAGGAGTGCATTAATTCCATCTTCCGGCCCTTTCATACCATCAAAGGGGTCTCGGGATTTTTAAACCTCAAGGAGATCAACCATTTCTCCCATGCCATGGAGTCCTTGCTGGACGAGGCCCGCAACGGAAGGCTCCAGGTCCATCAAGGGATCATCGATTTCATCCTGGAAGCGGTGGATGTTCTGAAGGGGATGATTCTGGAGCTGAAGGAACAGGTGAGATCCGGCCAGATCCATCCGCCCTCCGTAGACCTCGGTCCGTATCTGCAAAAGATTGATCAACTGAGAAGGGGAGAAGCCATTTCTCGCGGGGAGGCGCCGGAGAAAGACAATGCCCCGCCGCTGGGGGAGATTCTGAGCCAAAAAGGAGTTGTTTCCCCGGGGGATGTTCAGAAAGCTCTGAGGATCCAGCATGAAGAAAAGAAGGATCAAAAGATCGGGGAGATCCTGGTCCGGGAGAACCAGATAAAACCCCGGGAGATCGTCGAGGCCCTACGGGACCAGAAAAAAGCCTCCAATCAGCCGGTCGAAACCACGGTCAAGGTAGATACCGATAAACTCGACAACCTGGTGGACCTGATCGGCGAGTTGGTCATCGCCCAATTCTTGGTGGCCCAGAATCCGGCCTTCTCCTCCCTCCGCGACCCTAAATTGAACCGCGATTTCTCCCAGCTCAAACGGATCACCACCGATCTCCAGAGAATTTCCATGTCCCTCCGGATGGTTCCCATCAGGCAGACCTTCCAAAAGATGATCCGGCTGGTCCGGGACTTGGCCAGAAAATCGAACAAAGAAGTCGACCTGATCATGTCCGGGGAAGATACGGAAATCGACCGAAACATGGTGGACACCCTCTATGATCCCCTGGTGCACATGATCCGCAATTCCGTCGATCACGGAATCGAACTCCCGGAGAAGCGTTTGGAGACAGGAAAGGAAAGAACCGGAAAGGTATTTCTCCGGGCCTTCCAAAAGGGGGGTTACATCGTCATCGAAATTGAAGATGACGGCCAGGGGCTGAACCGGCCGAAGATCGTGAAAAAGGCGCAGGAAAAGGGGTTGGTTGCGGCCGATGCCGCGTTGACGGACCACCAAATCGACAACCTGATTTTCGAACCTGGGTTTTCCACGGCGGACCAGGTCACGGATGTATCTGGCCGGGGGGTGGGGATGGATGTGGTCCGCAAGACCATCGAGAAGTTGAAAGGGAACGTGGAAATCTTTTCGACCACCGGAAAAGGGTGCCGCTTTGTCATGCGCGTACCCCTGACTTTGGCCATCATGGACGGGATCGTAGTCCAGATCGGGGAAGAGAGGTACATCATCCCCACGGTATTCATCAAGGAAACGTTGAGGCCCAGTCAGACCGACCTGAGTATGGTTCAGAATCGAGGGGAGTTAATCAAAGTCCGCAATACCTATTTGCCGCTGATTCGTCTGTACCGTACTCTGGGAGCCGTACCGCGGAAAGATCAACCGTGGGAGGCTCTGGTGGTCGTGGTCGAGAACGAGGGGCGACAGAAGGGCCTCATGGTCGATGACCTGGTGGGAAAGCAGGAAGTGGTGATCAAGAATTTGGGGGAGACGCTGAAAGCGGTGAAGGGGGTGGCCGGAGCCACGATCATGGGAGATGGCCGGGTCGGGTTGATCCTGGACGTCCATGGAATCTTTGAGCTCGACCTCAACTCCCCCGTGGGGGCACAGGCCTGATTTAAAGTGCCCCCGGAAATAGGAAAGAAAGGAATGCAATGGGGAAGATGAAGCTGAGCGTGAAATTGGTGGGAGGGTTTTTGATCATAGCCGGCGTCATATTGATCGTGGGATTGGCGGGATGGAACGGGATTTCCAGCTCGCAAAGGGAGATGGAAAAGGTGAGCTACACCGAGAATATGGCCAGGAATTTGCTGCAGAGAGAAATCGACCATTTAAACTGGGCGCTGAAGGCAGGAGAGTTTCAAAAGAACGAGAATTTGACCGAATTGGCCGTGGAAAAAGATGAACACAAATGCGGCTTCGGCCAATGGTATTACAGCGAAGATCGAAAAAAAATGGAAGCCGCAGTCCCCGAAGTCCAGGACCTTTTAAGCCAGATCGAAGAGCCCCATAAAAGGCTCCATCATTCGGCTGTCGAGCTGGAAAAGAAGCTAAAAAAGGGCAAAAAATTCCGTCAAGAAGCGATCGTCTATTATGGCTCGGAGACGAATGCCCGTTTAAGGGAAGTTCAATCCCTTTTGAAAGAAATCGTTCCGAAAGTTATAAAGAGGGTGGAAGAAGCCCAATCCTCGAACCAGGCCCCGGTCAGTCAGGCCAAGGCGATCACATTTGCCGGGATGATCCTGGGACCGATCCTAGCCCTGGGGCTGGGGATTTTCTTGGTCCGCTCGATCAAGGGCCCTTTGAGCCGGGTTGCGGCGGAGCTCCGCGAAGGAGCTGAAAAAGTAGCATCCTCCTCCAGCCAGGTTTCTTCCGCCAGCAAATCTTTGGCCGAAGGGGCCTCCGAACAGGCGGCGGGCTTGCAAGAAACCTCTTCGTCACTGGAAGAAATGTCGTCCATGACCAATCAGAGCGCCGACAACGCCCACCAGGCCAAAATCATGGTTGGAGAGGCCCAACGGGTGGTGGAGGATGTGAACCGGCACATGGGCCAGATGGCGGAGGCGATTGTCGAAATTACCAAGTCCAGCGAGGAGACGGGCAAGATCATCAAGACCATCGATGAGATTGCCTTCCAGACCAACATCCT
>PMCE01000489.1:0-122 GCA_003154025.1 Syntrophaceae bacterium | reverse complement strand
CACGACTGAGGCCTTTAAGAAGAATATGGAGATTGCCGGAAAGGTCGGCAAATTGATCGATGAGATCGCCGCGGCCTCTCAAGAGCAGGCCCAGGGAGTCGGGCAGGCGAACAAAGCCATCG
>PMCE01000042.1:3192-3386 GCA_003154025.1 Syntrophaceae bacterium | reverse complement strand
ACCGCTGACAGGCGAAGGAGGAAAGACGGCGGAACGGTGAAGCTGATGGTAAAGCATGGGCAGTGCCCTCTATGATCCGGTGTAGGCGAATAAATTCCCAAAATTTTCATTTATTAAGGGAGAAAAGGAAAATTGTTCACCAACTCTCGGAGTGGGCCGTTAAAATTTTCATGGAAATAAAATTGCCCAGTTCC
>PMCE01000042.1:0-3179 GCA_003154025.1 Syntrophaceae bacterium | reverse complement strand
TTTTAGCTTTGGGGTAAAAAAATAAATATAGATTTAACGACTTGAACTCTTTTCAACTTACTCTTTTAGACCCCCAACCTAACGCCTAACCTTCTGGAGTTCCGCATGAACGGGTATTACTGGAAGGTAAAAAGCACTCACTTGTCAAGGATCTTCCTTATATTGTTCAGTCTTTTGGCATCCGTTTCTTTTAACCCCTCGGAATTTTTCGATTGCCAATGCCTGTCCATTGACGAAGAACTGGGCTTTTTGGGAATTTTTGAAGATTCTGAGACGCAGTCGCATTCCTGCTCTGTCTCCCTTTTTGCCCCCTCGCTTTCCGCTTCGAGATATCTTTTGAACTCTCATCTTCTTCCGGCGGCATTTTTCTCCCCTTCGATGAATTCCTGCATGGGATTAGCAGCGCTGATGCGTTGTTAATCCGATTCGAGCTCTCCTTCCCTGCGCAGGCAGTATCCAGCCTGAATCTAATATTCACCCTGGCATATCAGGGTGGTGAATTAGCCAGTCAGCCAATGATGCCAAGAGCATCGTTCTGGCCTTAGAAATAAATGCCCAAGTGATTCTTACGGATACATAAATTTAAAAATCTGGAGGATTTATGAAATGGATTTTCCAGAAGGTGCCCATGGGATAGGCTCCAACGGGAGAAAGGGAACCCTATTCATCGGGGTTATCCGGTGACGAACGGCCGGGCCGGAGAATTGTTCACGAAAAAATAGATACCAGAAACGCCCTTTGCTTTTGGAACCCATGGGAGGTCCTCTCATATGTCCATAAGGCTGGCCATCGGGTGTTCCCATAAACTCCTGGGAGAAGCGCTTGAGAAGCTCATTGCCGGCGCTCTGGATATTCATATCGTCGGGGTTTTCACCTCCGGGACGGACGGGAATGAAATTGCCAAAGCGAACCCGCAGGTCCTGCTCCTCGACTTGCATACCTTCCATTCCCTGCCCAAGGAATTCTCCCTGCCCCCCAAAACGAAAATCCTGCTCATGGGGGACAATTCATTCAAGCCCCCCTCCCCAGGGTGGTTCGAGAACTTGATCTCCAGGGGGGTGGCGGGTATTCTTCCTTCCGGCGTGGACTTCACCATCTTGAAAAAGGCCGTTAAGTCCGTCTCTTCGGGGGAGCTCTGGTTTGAGAGAAAGGTCGTTGGCCAGATGATCTACCAGGCAACCTTAGAGCGGAAGGCGAGGGAAAAATTGACCGCCAAGGAGAAACAGGTCTCCTCCCTCATCTGCCAGGGGTGCAAGAATAAGGAGATCGCCCGGAAGCTCAATATCAGCGAACAGACCGTAAAGTCCCACTGCAACCGGATCTATAAAAAAATGGAGGTCTCCGACCGGCTCCAGCTGGTGGTCAAGATGGGCCGGGGCCGGAATCCATAGTGCCCTCCCCATTTGGAATCCACAAGTCTTTAAAATCGCATCCCGTCGGTAAACTGTAAGGCAAGGATTTAAAACCAAAGTTATAAATCTATTCAAACCGATGCCTCTTTGACATTCCCCTCATTCTTCCCTATAATTAACCAAGTGTGCAAGTCATCTTCATCGACTCATCCACGGATGGGGGGCTGGGATGGTTCTTTCCACACGTAGCAAGATCCGAAAGCATCTTCTCCGTTTAATGCCTGCGGTTCTCTTCCTTCTTCCGGCGGGCCGCCGGACAGCCCATCCTGCCAAGCGCTCGCGCGAAATGGCCTCGGAACCGGTGGTTACTCCGGGCCCCGATGGCATTGCGGATGAAAAACTCCCCTGCAATCCCGAGCGCAACGAAGCCTCAACTATACGAGCGAACGGTAAGATCAGGATTCGGTCAGTCGGGGAACCGAAGGTCCAAGGGAAATTCCCGGACCAAATTAAACCGGAGCCGGTAAATGCCTATACCGGTCCGTTAAGGGGTCCCAGAGCTCCGGCCATCTTCCGCTGCTTGATCAGTCGTAAGGTTTGCGTCGCGGGGGATGCAACCCGGCTGGGAATCTTCGATACGCCGACCCGGGGCATGGCCCTGCAAGCCATTATCCAGGCGAAGGATTTGATTGCCGGAGGGCCCGAAGTCAGCAATGTGGCGATCGTCCGGTAACCGGTAACTGTTTTTGGGGGATCCATGGAATCCAGGATGTGCGTGCGTATCCAAGAGCTTTTTGAGAAGGTAGCCGCGGATCCGTCAATGATGAAGATTTTGGATGAGGATCCCCATGCCGAAATCAACCCCCTTCTGCATGATCATATACAAGATCCCGCTTTTCTGGTGGGGTACGATTTTCTGGGATTGATCCGAAAGACGGAGAGGGCCCTGCAAGAACAGAAATACGACAAAGCCAAAATCAGGAGGAGGATCGAAGAGTATCTGCGGAAATACGGAAGCGACCAGTTCATCATCGGACTGGCGTTATTCCTGGGTATTTCCACAGATTAAAAAATATGATCAGGCATCGCACGGCACCGCATCGCATCGTTCAGGTAATTGACAGCCCTGAAAGCTGAGAATCGTAAGGCGGAAATCCCGGGTTTTTAACCTGAAACTTGAAGCCCGAGACCAGCATTTCATCCTGGACAAGGCAACGCACGGCACAGCAAAGCCCATCGACCGGAAAGGTTTGTGGGCTTTTTGTTTCCACCGGACGTTATTCAGGAAGTATTTGATCCAGCGGCCCATGGCAGGATGGAGCTGAACGTTAGGCCGCTGTCGCCCCAGTGAAATATGTTCCCGCATCTCTTAAGCAGAAATCGGGAGTCCGGAAGGCGATGAAAAAAACCGACTCCCGGTTCTGCTGGGGTGACACGTAAAAACGGGAAAAGGGCCATTCGACGGCTGAATAAGGGTTGGGGATTTATTTAAGGTTTGGGTAAACCGTTTCGAGGAGGACCCTTACCACATGGATGCAGAGACACGCTGCATGGAAACGAAGAACGAAGGAGAATCGGTGCCGGAGCGCTTAGAGTTTGAAGATGTCGTTTCCGCCCTTTTCGCGGTCATGGGAATCGCCCATCTGGGCAATTGGGAATGGGACCTCATCCGGGGAAAAGCCCTTTGGTCCGATGAGGTTTTCCGGATTTTCGGCCAGGTTCGGGATAAATTTGCCGGAACCCGGGAAGCTTTCTACGAGTGTATACACCCGGACGACCGTCGCCTGGTGCGGGAGGCCGTTGCCCGGTCCGTTTCCGATCCCGCTG
>PMCE01000254.1 GCA_003154025.1 Syntrophaceae bacterium | reverse complement strand
ACCCCGCGGGAAGTCGTGGCCGAACTGGACAAGTACGTAATCGGCCAGAAAAATGCCAAGCGGTCCGTGGCCATTGCGCTGAGGAACCGGTGGCGGCGGCAGCGGGTGGATGAGGACCTGCGGGACGAGATCGCCCCGAAGAACATCATCATGATCGGGCCCACGGGGGTCGGCAAGACCGAGATCGCCCGGCGCCTGTCCAAACTGGCCCAGTCTCCCTTCCTGAAGGTCGAGGCTTCCAAGTTCACCGAAGTGGGCTACGTAGGGCGGGACGTGGAGTCCATGGTCCGGGACCTCACCGAGCTGGCGGTTAATATGGTGAGGGCGGAAGAGATGGAAAAAGTGATGATCCAGGCCCAGGAAATGGCCGAAGAGCGTATGCTGGACCTTTTGCTCCCGCCGGCACGGCAGAAAGCCGCGGCCGGGAGGGAGAAAGAATCATCCCCCGAGAGGACGGAAGAATCCGCAACTCCCGATGAGGTCCTGCCCATTTCGCCAAAGTCCTCCCCCACCCGGGAGAGATTCAGGAAGATGCTCCGGGAAGGGAAGCTCGATCAGCGCTTGGTCGAGCTG
The DNA here is from genome assembly GCA_003154025.1 of Syntrophaceae bacterium. The sequence continues at coordinate 2,721 of PMCE01000254.1, read as the reverse complement.
GAGCTGACCCAGCGACAGGTTCCCATCGTGGAGATCTTCTCCAACGCGGGGATGGAAGATATGGACTTCAATCTGAAGGATATGTTCAACAGCATCCTCCCCAAAAAGACCAAACGGAGGAAGGTCACCGTCGCGGAAGGACTGGAGTTGCTGGCGGAAGAGGAATCTCAAAAGCTCGTCGACATGGACAAAGTGAGCGGCCTGGCCGTGGAGCGGGTGGAGCAGGCCGGGATCGTCTTCCTCGACGAGATCGACAANNATCGCCGGGCGGGAGTCGAGCCATGGGCCGGATGTCTCCCGGGAAGGGGTCCAGCGGGATCTTCTTCCGATTGTGGAAGGGACTACGGTGAACACCCGGTATGGAATGGTGAAGACGGACCATATCCTTTTCATCGCCGCGGGAGCGTTTCACGTCTCCAAGCCGTCCGACCTGATTCCCGAGCTGCAGGGGCGTTTCCCCATCCGGGTGGAACTGGAATCGTTGACCAAAGCGGACTTCGTCCGCATCCTGACCGAGCCCAAGAATGCCCTGATCAAGCAGTACATGGCTCTCCTGGACACCGAGGGGATCGACCTTTCTTTCACCGAGGATGCCATCGCCGAAATCGCCGAGATCGCCTCCCTGGTCAATCAGCGGATGGAGAATATCGGAGCCCGCCGTCTCCACACCATCATGGAGAGACTCCTCGATGAAATCTCCTTCGAGGCCCCCGATCGCTCGGGCAAAGAGGTGGTCATGGACGCCGGGTACGTCCGGGAAAAACTGGCGGAGATCATAAAGGACGAAGATCTGAGCAGGTACATTCTTTAAAGACAGGTACAAGGCTCAAGGCGCAAGGTACACGGCGCAAGGCGCAAGGTTCAAGGCATGAATCCCCCTTCCTCCTGACGGGAAGGGATGGGGTGGGGGAAAGAGGAAAGAGAGATGGAAAAATACATCGAGAAAGCGGATATTCTCCTGGAGGCGCTTCCCTACATCCAGAGGTTCGCCAACAAGACCATGGTGATCAAATACGGAGGCCACGCCATGGAAGACGAGGATCTGAAGGTCAGCTTCGTCCGCGACGTCATTCTGCTCCAATTCATCGGGGTGAACCCGGTCATCGTCCACGGCGGGGGGCCGCAGATCGACGGGATGCTGGATAAGATCGGCAAGAAATCACAGTTCATCGAAGGGATGCGGGTGACCGACAAGGAGACCATGGAAGTGGTGGAGATGGTCCTGGTGGGGAAGATCAACAAGGAGATCGTCTCCCGGATCAACTCCAACGGCGGGCAGGCCATCGGCCTATCGGGCGCGGACGGGAACTTGATCCGGGCGAGGAAGATGTGGGGCCACAAGAAGGGGAAAGAAGGGCAGGAGAAGGAACGGATCGACCTGGGAATGGTGGGGGAGGTGGAGGCGATCAANNGAAGTCTACAACATCAACGCCGACCTGGTGGCGGGGAAGGTGGCTTCCGCGCTGCAGGCCGAGAAGTTCATCCTCCTGACGGATGTGGAAGGGGTTCTGAGTAGCCAAAAACAGCTGATCTCCACCATGGATTCGGAGATCGCCGCCCGGTTCATCCAGGAAGGAACGATCAGCGGAGGAATGATTCCCAAAGTCCGATGCTGCCTGGATGCCCTGCGGGAAGGGGTCAAGAAGACCCACGTCATCGACGGCCGGGTGAAACACGCCATCCTTCTCGAGATATTCACGGACGAAGGAATCGGGACGCAAATATACTAAAAGGCGCAAGGTACAAGGCGCAAGGGATATGCGATGCGCCATACACCTTGCAATCTTTATGGAGCGAAGATGAAGAAGATCAAACGGGATTTGCTGCGGCTCACCGACTTCACCGCCATGGAGCTGGAAGCCCTTTTGCAAAGAAGCCTGGCTTTGAAGAAACGATGGAAGAAGGGCCTGTCCGACCCCTCCCTGGAGGGGAAGTGCATCGGGTTGATCTTTGACAAGGCCTCTACCCGGACCCGGGTCTCCTTTGAGGTAGCTATGAGGCAGCTGGGAGGGTCGGTCATCTACCTTGACCCGGGGACGACCCAGATCAAAAGAGGAGAGACCATTGCGGATTCCGCCCGGGTTCTTTCCCGTTATCTCGACGGGATTGTCATCCGTACTTTCGAACATCCCATCGTGGAGGAATGGGCTCGATGGTCTTCGGTACCGATCATCAACGGGCTGACCGACCTCCTCCATCCCTGCCAGATCTTCTGCGACCTCCTGACCATTGTGGAGAAGAAGAAGGCCTACCGTGGCCTGAAGCTGGCCTACATCGGTGATGGGAACAATGTGGCCAACAGTTGGGTGGAGGCGGCTTCGCTGCTGGACTTTTCCCTGGCCCTGGCCTGCCCGAAATGGTACGAGCCGGATGCCCAGATTTTGAAGGAAGCCAACGGAAAAGCCAAAGGGAGGTTGACCATCACCCAGGACCCCTACGAAGCAGTCCGGGGAGCCGACATCGTGTACACCGACGTCTGGGCTTCGATGGGGCAGGAAGAGGAGAAGGAAGAGCGGCTGAAGAGGTTCAAGGGATACCAGGTGGACTCGAAACTGATGCAGAGGGCCAAAGAAAACGCCCTGGTCATGCATTGCCTGCCGGCCCATGCCGGGGAGGAGATCAGCGAAGAAGTCCTGGAAGGGCCCCAGTCCATTGTCTTCGACCAGGCCGAAAACCGGCTCCACGGACAGAAAGGGATTTTGGAATTTTTGTTGAAGAATG
>PMCE01000151.1:4276-13487 GCA_003154025.1 Syntrophaceae bacterium | reverse complement strand
CATGAACCAGGACGTAGTCGTCCTTCTGGACCTCCGGGGTCAGCTGGATGCTGATGGTCCGGGAGATCCCTCCCACTTCCACTTCTGCCAGGAAGCCTTCGATCGATTTAACTTTTGCGGGTATGGCGACGCACATAACTTTCAAATCCGAAATTCGAAAGCAGTGAATAGTGTCAGTGATTAGTAGCCCCTAAAAGAATTCTTCCTCTGACACGAAACACTCACACTGGCACTGTCTTATTAAGGGTTTCAGGCTTCGGAATTCGGATTTTGCCTCCTTGATTAAAGATCGATAAAGTTTGCAATGACTGCCTGCCCTAACGATAACCCCCCGTCATTGCACGGCACCTGGCGGTGCACCAGGACTTGGAATCCTGCCCTTTCCAGGGCCGTTGCCATTCTCTCCAGGAGAAGGCGGTTCTGGAAGACGCCTCCGCTCAGGGTTACCTTCTCCGGGCCTCCCTGATGGCGGATCTTCTCGCAAACCGTTTTCCCGATTTCCACCAGGGTGTTGTGAAATTTTCCCGATATGCGGGAAGGGGACGCTCCTTTTTCCAGGTCCAGAAGAACCCCTGCGATGATGGGACGGAGGCGGATGATCTCCTGATCTGCCTCCGGCTCCAGGATGAATTCATAATTTCCATCCTCTTCCCGTTCGGCGATCATCTCCAGTTCCATGGCCGCCTGTCCTTCAAAAGAGATGGAAGGGCAGAGCCCCAGCAGGGCCGAAACCCCGTCGAAGAGGCGGCCGCAGGATGAGGTCAGGGGGCAATTCATCCTTCTATCCATCTGCTGAAGGAGGACCCGGATCTTCTCTTCGCCCGATCCGCTCGACTTAGCGTCCCGAGTGAAGAGGGGGAGAACCTTCATCAACCTCTCTTTCCCCATCAACTGATAAACATAGCTCAAGGCCATCCTCCAGGGGTGGCGGATGGCCGCTGCTCCCCCGGGCATGGGCAGATACTCGAAGTGGGCCTTGCGGCGGAAGGAGCGAAAATCGCCCACCAGAAATTCTCCGCCCCACAGGGCCCCATCCGTCCCGTACCCGAGACCGTCGAAGGAGAGGCCGATCGCCGGCCCCTCTTCGCCGTTCTCCGCCAGGCAACCGGCCAGGTGGGCGAAATGGTGCTGAACTCCCACTTTTTTCCCCGGCAGCCCCAGGGCGTATTTGGTGGAGAGGTATTCAGGATGAAGATCGTAGGCCACGACTTGCGGCTGAATGCGAAACAGCCGCCGGTAAATCTCCACGGTCCGCTGGAAGTGATTCAGCGTCTCCAGGTTTTCCAGGTCTCCGATATGCTGGCTCACGAAGGCGTAGTGATCCCGGGCCAGACAAAAGGTATTCTTCAGTTCCCCCCCGCAGGCCAGAATCGGCTTGGTGGAGAAGGGAAGACGAATCGGAAAAGGAGCATAGCCCCGGGCGCGGCGGAGCACCTGGGAGCGGCCCTTCACCACCGCAGTGACACTGTCATCGTACTGGACGAAGATATCCCGGTCGTGAAGGAGAAAGGCATCGGCAATCCCGCGCAGGCGGACCAGCGCTTCCCCGTTGTCCTTGGCGATGGGTTCTTCGCTCAGGTTGCCGCTGGTCATCACCAGGGCCATCCCCGACTCTTTCATCAAGAGGTGATGGAGGGGAGTATAAGGTAGCAGGACTCCCAGAAACTTCTGCCGGGGCGCGACCCCGCGAGCGATGGAAGAACCCTCCTTCCAGGAGAGAAGGACGATGGGACTTTCCGGGGAGAGGAGAAGTTTTTCTTCTTCCCCGTCGGCCACGCAGTGTTCCCTTATCGCCGCGAGATCCGGAAGCATGACCGCGAAAGGTTTGTCCGGGCGGTGCTTCCTACGGCGGAGCGCCTCGACCGGCGAGGCCTTGCAAGCATCACAGGCCAGGAGAAACCCGCCCAAACCCTTCAGGGCCAGGATCTTCCCTTCTTTCAGGAGGGCGATGGCCGACGAAATGGGGTCCGACGTGGGAAGCGGTTTACCCTCCGGGTCGACCAGGCGGAGTTGGGGTCCACAGACCGGACAGGCATTGGGCTGGGCGTGAAACCGCCGGTCCGCAGGATCGTCGTATTCCCGCCGGCAATCGGGGCACATGCGGAATTTAGCCATGGTGGTTTTGGGCCGGTCGTAGGGGATGTCTTCGATGATGGTGAAGCGGGGTCCGCATTGGGTACAGTTGGTGAAAGGATAACGGTAACGCCGGTCTGAAGCGGTGTGAATCTCTTCCCGGCAGGCCGGGCAGGTAGCGATATCCGGGGAGATGAGCTGATACTTTCCGGTTTCTTCCACGCTTTCACGGATCTCGAAGCCTTTCACACCGGCCGGTTTAAGGTCTTGGTACTGGATGGATTCGATCTTGGCCCGAGGAGGGGCCTTCCGGGTAATCTCTTGAGTGAATGGTTCGACTCTTTCTGGGCTCCCTTCCACTTCCAGATGAACCCCTTCGGAAGAGTTGTTCACCCAACCATTCAACCCATGCAGGCGGGCCAGGTTGAAGACAAAGGGGCGAAAACCGACCCCCTGGACGACCCCCTGGAGGAAAATATGCCTCCGCAGGATTTCGCTCCTGCCCTTTCCTGGTTGTTTCGCGGTCATGACTGGCTTTTCGGGGTGGAAACACATAAAAAAGTTTCGGGTTTCGAGTTTCAAGTTTCGAGTTGGAGTCGAGCTTGACTATGAGGACTATTCAAATCGACACCCGAAACTCGAAACTTCGTTGTTCCGCTTCAAGCGGACTCGCTAATTTCCTTCAAGACTAACTCTACGATCCTGGGAACGGCGGCCTGGAGCTCCGGGGTCAATTCCGTTCCCCAGGAGATTTCTTTCGGCTGAATGCCGATGATGACCACCTCGGACGGGCACCGATTCAGGGCTCGGGCCAGCGCCAGGACTTCCGGCAGGGCCACATCGTGGGTGGAGAACTTCAGGTCCCCGGATTGAAACCGGACATCCTCGGGGGTGAACCGGACCACAGCTCCCGGCTCCAGGCCCATCTCCGCTGCATCGATGAGCACAAGCTTCCGGGCCCCGGAGAAAAAATCCAGGAGCCCGACCCCGGCGACCCCCGCATCGATGACTTCTACGTCGGGAGGAAGGACTCTCTTCTGCAGGTCCTGGACGGCATGAATCCCCACACCCTCATCCCTGAGGAGAAGGTTTCCCACCCCAATGACCACAATTTTCCCGGCCACGGACCCACCTAGAAACCATAGGGCATAGCGCATAGAGCATAGGGTTAGAAAAAATCTTTGCTATGCTCTATGCCCTATGCGCTTTTTCCCTTAAACGAACTTTACCTTGAGGAGGTGGGTGGAGCAGGAGATGCAGGGATCGTAGGCCCGGACCAGCATCTCCAGGTTTAAAGCGATCTCCTCCTTGGGTTTGTCCAACAGGTGGGGCAGGAATGCTTCCATGTCTTTCTGGATGTTGGCGTGATTCTGGTTCGTCGGGATGATGCAGTTGGCTTCCATGCAGATCCCGTTCTTGTCATAGGTGTAGTCATGGAAGAGGATGCCCCGGGGAACATCCACGGCTCCGGCGCCGTGCCCGGCCTTGAGCAAGATCCGGCGGTCCTCCTCTTTCAAGCCCTTGTTCAGGAGGTCGTCGATGAGCCGGATGGACTCTTCCACGGCATGGACGATCTCCACCACCTGGGCCACGTTGTTCATGAAAGGATTGTAGGAGGGGGCTTTCAGCCCCAGTTCCCGCGCCGCCTTCTTGGCCCCGGGGGAAAGCTGCTCGTGGTTGTTATTGAACCGGGCCAGGGCCCCCACCATGAAAGAGTCGCGCACGTTCTTCGCGTACTTGGCCGTGGACTGGGGGACCAGGTATTCGTTGGTCCAGTTCCGGTAGTTCTCCACCGGAGTGGTCCCGGCGTCCGTGGAGGCGATGACTCCGTCGTACAGGGCGTACTCTTCCCTGGACTTCAGGGAGATGTACTCGGTCTCCCGCTGGAAGTTGGGGATCTTCAGGGATTTGAAGAGCTCCAGGGTGGCTTCCAGGTCCGGGCCGGCTTCGGCCAGGCGTTTGCGGATGGCTTTGATCTCCTTGACCTCCGGCAGCTTGGTGAACCCGTTCACCGTGGGGGTGATGGGGTGGACGGTCCGGCCGCCGAAGACGTCGCACAGATCGTTGGCCAGCTTCTTCATCCGCAGGGCCCGGAGCACCACGTCCGGATGGGTNNTGCAGGTTCTCCCCCTGGATCAGGATCCGCCGGAGCAGCTTGGTCTGCTCCGAGACCTGGACCCCCAGGGCCGCCTCGGTCGCCTTCAGCGAGGCCAGGGTGTGCCCGATGGAGCAGATCCCGCAGATGCGCGACACGATGTGGGAGATCTCCAGGTAGTTCCGGCCGCGGACAAAAGCCTCGAAGAAGCGGGGTGCTTCCACCACTTCCCACTGGCACTCCTCGATCTTCCCTTGCTTCACATTGACGGTGATGTTCCCGTGCCCTTCGACGCGGGTCACATGGTCTACGTGAACATTGATGGTATTCATTTGGCAACCTCCGAGTAACCCAGGAAAATGCGAAACTGCCCGACCGCTTGGTCCACCGTCAGGCCGTATTTTTTCAGGACTTCCTTCTCCGCGTTGGTGTTGGGATCGGGCACCATTCCCCGGCATCCCTGGCAGTTATCCCGGTAGGTGGGACACCACGCTCCGCACCCCGCCCGGGTCACCGGCCCCAGGCATTTCATCCCCAGCTCGAAGACGCACACGTTTCCGGCCCGTTTGCATTCCACGCAGACCGGGTAGGTGGGGATCTCCGGCTTCTTCCCCAGGAGCAGGCATTTGACCACTTTGACGAATTCGTCCTTGTGGATCGGACACCCGTGGATGTAGTGGTCCACCGGGACCACCGCATCGATGGGCCGGGCGGCGAAGGTCTCGTACGAGTCCCACTTATCCCCGTAAACGTATTTCCGGACCTCCTCCGGCGGCTGGAAATTCTTCAGGCAGTTGACCCCCCCGATAGTGGCGCAGGCCCCCAGGGCGACGAGAACGGCCGCCTGCTCGCGGATCTTCTTCAGACGGGGGATGTCCTTCTCCCGGGTGATGCTTCCCTCCACGAAGGCGATGGCATAATCCTCGCCCTTCTCGCTCAGGGCCTCCCGAAACTGGACGATCTCCACGGCGTTGAGCAGGTCCACCATCTCCGCTTCCAGGTTGACGACCTGCAGCTGGCAGCCCTCGCAGCAGGAGAAATCAAAAAAGGCGATTTTGGGTTTCATCAAATGGCCTCCTTTAAACCCTTGACTTGGGCATAGGTAAATACCGGGCCCTCCTGGCAGACGTAGATATCGTTGATCTGGCAGTGTCCGCATTTGCCCACGCCGCACTTCATCCGCCGCTCCAGGGAGACGATGATCTGGTCGTCGGGAATCCCCTTGACCTGGGCTTCCAAAATGGCGAACCGGTACATGATGGGCGGCCCCACGATGACCGCCACGGTCTTCTGGGCGTCGAGGGTCACTTTTGGAAAAAGCTTGGTGATGACCCCTACGTTCCCCTTCCAGGCGGCGTCGGCCCGGTCCACGGTCTCCAGGTATTCCAGCTCTTTACTGGTCCGCCATTTGGCCAGCTCATTCAAGAAGAGCTGCTCGGAGGGGGTCTTCGCTCCGAAGAAGACGATGACCCGGCCGAAATCCTTCCGCTTGTCGATCACATAATTGATCAACGAGCGGAGGGGAACCAGGCCGATTCCCCCGGCCACGAAGAGGATGTCTTTCCCCTTGATCGCCTCCACCGGGAATCCCTTGCCGAAAGGACCCCGAATCCCGAGGACGGCCCCTTTCTCCATGCGGTGCATGGCCTGGGTCACGTTGCCCACGGCCCGGACGGCGAGCTCGAAGGATCCTTTCTTGGTGGGCGAGGAGGAGACGGAGATGGGGGCCTCCCCGATTCCGAAGAGAGAGACTTCCACAAACTGGCCTGGCTGGTGCCCCAGATCCTGGCCGCTTTTCAAACGGATCTCGAAGAGCTTTTCCATTTTGGTCAACTGCTCGGTTCGGGTTACTTCCGCCATATTCGGCAGGTAGATCGAATGGAGTCCCGTTGAGCCGGTTTGAACCTGCGTCGCCGTGGTCATCACTTGCCCTCCTTTAGCCGGTTGAAGATCTCCACGGGGTTGGCGATGTCCGGCAGACAAGCGGAGGCGCATCTCCCGCAACCCACACACCCGTGCTCTCCATATTTCTCGAAGATGTATTTCCCCTTCCGGAAGATCCGGTGGCGGATCCGCTCTTCCCGGTCTTCGCGGAAGTTCTCGCCCGAGGCCACGCGGGCGAAGCCGTCCAGCAGGCAGCCGTCCCAGAAACGAACCCGCTCCCCCTCGTTGAGCTTCAGGGAGACTTCATCCTGCACGTCGAAGCAATAGCAGGTGGGACAGACCAGGTTGCAGGAACCGCAGCTAAAGCACTTCTCCGCCAGCTCCCCGAAGAGCTTGCTTTCGGGGTGCGCCGCCAGGAGTTGGGGAAGCTCCGCATAGGGAGTGGTAATGGTGTTCAGGGAGAAGAGGTAGGGAACCTTCTCCTGGACCTCCGCCCGCTTGCCGATCTCCTCCTGGGTCGAGGGCTTGGACTTGGCGTATTGATCCAAAAGCCCCTCTCCTTTCTTCGTCCCCACGGTGGCCACGTAACTCGGGCCGATGTCGGTCAGGAGCAGGTCGAAACCCTCCTTCACGGTGGCGGAGTTCATGGATTTGCAGAAGGCGAATGTGGACGCCCGTTTGATGTCCACCCCGATGAGGATCGCGTTCTGTCGCTTCTGCCGGTAGTGCTCGTCCTGGTTGGTGTCGGCAAAGATGCGGTCCAACTGGGCGATGGACTTGAGGTCGTAGGGATGGATTCCCACGATGGCCAGGGGACGGCTCTCCAGGACCGGCTCCACGCTCATCTGCTCTCCGGTCTTGAAGCGCAGAAGGGTCTCCCGAGAGGGGAGGATGTACTTCTTGGGAGAGAGAAGGGTCACGTCGTAGTCCAGGCAGAGCTGGGCCGCTGAATCCAGCGGGGCAAACTCGTATTTCCCCTCCACTTTCTCCCGAACCCCCACCACCTCCATGGCCTGAATGAGACGGTCGATGAANNCAGTGTCAGTGGTTAGTGTCAGCGAAAGACGATTCGAAGAGGTTACTCGTCAATGAAACTGGCACTCACACTGACACTATTCACTGCTTTTGCCTTTTCACAGCACCGTAACTCCCCGGTCCACCCTCTCCACGATCCGCCGCCCCTCCCGGCCGCCGAAGGCCAACCGCAACTCCTCGAGGCTGGGCTCGGCCAGCAGGTAAACGGTGTAGGCGCTGCCGATGTCCTCCAGAAAGTGGGAATCGGAGGATATAATCCGGGGAACGGACGGGGAGGGATGAACGGGCAATCCCCAGTTTCCCAATTCCGTTCTCCGGGTCATCTCCAGCGCCTCCAGATGGAGATCCAGGGGAAGCATTCCCAACTGGCTGATCAGGCTGAAGGAGCCCTTATTGAAGTGGGAGGGAATCACCAAGCCTCCCCTCCCTTCCACCCGCCGCTTGACCTCCTCCAGGGAGAGATCCAGGGAATTGATCAGCAGGCGGTCCTCGAAGCCGAGGATGTCCCCCTCCCCGTCCACAACGGGCTGATCCCCGAAGACCTCGGGATCATTCTTGACGTCGGGAAGATGCCGGGAAACCTCCTCTTCCCAAGGGACCATGGATCCCCATTCGGGGAAGAGGGTCAATAGATGAATCTCCTCCCGCGTCTGCACTTCCATCCCGGCAATGACTTTCAACCTCAGCCCCTCGCCCAGCTCGGTCACCACCCGGACGTTTTTGGCGGAGTTATGGTCAGTGACGGCGATAATATCCAGCCGTTCCTCCCGGGCGCGCTCGACGATCTTCCGGGGAGAAAGATCCAGGCTGGCACACGGAGAAAGGCAGGTATGGATATGAAGGTCCGCGCGATATTCTCTTAACATCTCCCCCGGAGCCCGGCGGGCCTCCCGTGGTGAGCGGCTCAGCTCTGCGGCGGTCCGCCCCCTGATCCCGCGTTCTCTCCCGGCTGCCGATGAAAGGCAATTTCCAGGACGGTGCCCTGGCCGGCCACGGAAGAGATGCGGAATTCGTCGGAATTTTTACGGATGTTCGGCAGCCCCATGCCGGCGCCGAATCCCATCTCGCGAATCTCGTCCGAGGCCGTGGAGAACCCTTCCCGCAGGGCCAACTCGATATTTTCGATCCCCTTGCCCTCGTCGGCCACCTTGATGCGCAATACCTCGGGAGTCACCGAGAGGGTCAGGGTTCCCCGCTTGGCATAGCAGACCACGTTCATTTCCGCCTCGTAGGCGCTGATGATGGCCCGCCGGATGACCTTGGGGGAAACCCCCGCCTCCTTCAGGATCTTCTTCACCTTGCTGGAGACCTCTCCGGCGTTGGTAAAATCCATCCCCAGAATGGTGAAGGATTTTTCCAGGCAGGTCTCAGCCGCCATGGGCCGCGCAACTCCCCTCTTCGACCTCGGAGCAACCCGGCAGCCCCCTCTGGTAGAGACGTCCGCAGGCCTCGTACATGGGCAGATCCGTCACCAGGACGGGAATGTTCTTGGACATGGCCAGGGCGATCGCTTCCCGGTCCGGCTCCTTGCCTCGCACAAAGACCAGGGCTCTGACGTTGGCCATTTCGGCGGTGCGCACCACTTGGAGGTTCGTCAGTCCTGTCAAAAGGAGCGAATCCTCCTTGGTAAAGGCCAAGACGTCGCTCATCAAGTCACACCCGCAGGCCATCTTCAATTCCAGGTTGGGGTCCTGGGGCGCAANNACGTTGCCCGAAAATTAGCACAGAAAAGCTCCCCCTGTCAAACAGAGCTTTTTTCCTCTTTGTTGTTTATAATCGGAAAGGCCGTTCCCGGGGAATGACTCACATCAGGGTTAGGACCGATTGTTTAGCCAGGTTCAGGTAATTCGCCGGGAAGATGCCGATCTGGAGGGTAAAGAAGACGGCGATCAAGAGGGCGATGACCATACCGGCCGAGAGGTCCAACCCCCCCGCCTGCTCCTTCTCCGGGGAGCGCATGTACATCATAACCGTCACGCGCAAGTAGAAGTATACCGAAAGGGCGCTGTTCAGGACCCCGATGACCGCCAGGCCGATGTAGCCCCCCTTGACGGCTGCGCTGAAAATGTAAAACTTTCCCACGAAGCCGGCCGTGGGGGGGATGCCCGCCAGGGAGAACATGAA
>PMCE01000151.1:390-4255 GCA_003154025.1 Syntrophaceae bacterium | reverse complement strand
CCGTACAGGATCACCACCCCGAAAGCTCCCAGATTCATGAAGGCATAGGCCAGAAGATAGTACAGAATGGACGCCGTGCTGAGTTCGCTGCCCGCGACCATGGCCACCAGGATGTAGCCGGCATGGGCGATGCTGGAATANNGAAGTGGGGGCCCCTTCATACACATCCGGGGTCCACATGTGGAAAGGCACGGAGGCCACCTTGAAACCAAAGCCCACGATCAGCAGCCCCATCCCCGCGAGCAGCAAGGGGTCGGTGAAGAACGCCGTCCGGCGGATGAATTCGTAGATTCCCTTCAGGTTGGTGGTTCCGGTGGCTCCGTAGATCAGGGCGATCCCGTAAAGCAGAAAGCCCGTGGAGAAGGCTCCCAGGAGGAAGTACTTCATGGCGGATTCGTTGGATTTGGGGTTCGTGCGGAAGAACCCGGCCAGGACGTAAAGCGCCAGGGAGAAAGTCTCCAGGCCCAGGAAGACGATGATCAGGTCGGCGGCGGAGGCCATGAGCATCATTCCGACGGTGGCAAAGAGGAGGAGGATGTAGTATTCGCCGTAATCGAACCCCTCCACCTTCAGGAAGCGGATGGACATGAGAAGAGTGAGCCCGGCGGTGATCAGGAAGATGGTCTTGAAGAAGAGCGAATAGTTGTCCTGGACCACCATGCGGTTGAAAGCGTACTGGGACTCGCCCCATTGGCCGAAGCATAGGATCAGGGAAACGGCCAGCCCGGCCAGACCCAGGTAGGGGATGACGCCCCGGCCTTCTTTTTTCAGCAGCACATTCAGCAGGATCAGCACCATGGCCGTCAAGGTGAGGATCAGTTCCGGCCCGATTACCATCCAGTTGATTACGGGGATGACCACCTTCATTTATTTCCTCCGAATGATGAGTCCGTCTTAGGCAGCGATTCGATCCCTCTGTTGAAAGATCACTTGGAAATCCCAACTCTCAAGAAGCAAATTTCAACTCATCCGGCTCTGTTCTATTTTTCGTTTTGAAATTTGGTTCATTGGAATTTGTTTGGGATTTGGTCCCGCGTTTCGCGGGATTGGAATTTATTTCCTCTCCGTCTGGGCCAACTTAATCTTATTCCCTTCCTCCATCTGCACTCCCGCCTGGTACTTCTGATGGATCTGGGTCAGATAGGCCTTGACCGTGGGTTCCATGCGGCTGAGGAAGGTCTGGGGGTAGATTCCGATCCAGAAGATAAACACGGTCACACAGCAGAGCAAGAAGACCTCCCGCTTGGAGAGGTCCTTCAGACCCCGGTTCTCCGGCTTGGTCAGCCCGCCGAACATGACCCGCTGGAACATCCAGAGCATGTAGGCCGCAGCCAGGATGACTCCGGTGGCGGCGAACACGGCATAGACCCTGTTGGCTTTGAAGGCTCCCACCAGGATCAAAAACTCTCCCACGAACCCGTTGAGCCCGGGAAGGCCGATGGAGGAGAGGGTGACCACTATGAAGAAGGCGGCAAAGATGGGCATCTGCTTCCAGAGCCCGCCGAAGTCCTCGATCATCCGGGTGTGCCGCCGTTCGTAGATCATCCCCACCAGGAGGAAGAGCGCCCCAGTAGAGACCCCGTGGTTGAGCATCTGCAGGATCCCGCCCTCCAGCCCCTGCACGTTCAGGGCGAAGAGGCCGAGCATGACGAACCCCAGATGGGAGACCGAGGAAAAGGCGATCATCCTTTTCAGATCCTTCTGCACCAGACAGACCAGGGCTCCGTAAACGATCCCGATGACGGCCAGCACGGAGATCAGGGGAACCAACTGGAAGGAGGCCTGGGGAAAGAGGGGGATGCTGAACCGCAGGAACCCGTAGGTTCCCATCTTCAGCAGGACCGCCGCCAGGAGCACGGAACCCACGGTGGGGGCCTCGGTATGGGCGTCGGGCAACCAGGTGTGGAAGGGGAACATGGGAACCTTAATGGCGAAGGCCAGTCCGAAGGCCAGGAAGAGCCAGACCTGAATGTCCCGGGCGACCTGCAGGTTGTAGAGCTGCAGCAGGTCGAAGGTGTACCTCCCGGTGACCGCCCCGTTGTGGAAATAAAGGACCAAGATGGCCACCAGCATGAGGACGCTTCCCACCATGGTGAAGATGAAGAACTTGACCGCGGCGTAGATGCGCCGCTTGGGGTTGCCCCACACCCCGATCAGAAGGTACATGGGGATGAGCATGACCTCCCAGAAGACATAGAAGAGGAAGAGGTCCAGGGAGGTGAAGACCCCGATCATCCCCGTCTCCAGGAAGAGAACGCAGATCATGAACCCTTTGACCTTGTCCTGGACATCCTTCCAGCAGGCCATGACCGACACGAAGGTCAGCAGGGTGGTGAGCAGCACCAGAAAGAGGCTGATCCCGTCGATCCCCAGGTAATAGGTAATCCCGTAATCCGGGATCCAGGGGACTTTTTCCACGAACTGCATGGCCGCCGTGTCCAGCCGAAAGTTGAAGAAGAGGGGAAGGGAGAAGAGAAAATTTAGAAAAGCCACGAGGAGAGTGATCCAGCGGATCATTTCTTTCCTCTCCCGGTCTACAAGGAGAAGGACCGCGGCCCCCAGCAGGGGGAAGAAGGTAATCAGGGTAAGAATGGAAAATCCTGCCTGGCTGCTCATTCAACAGCTCCTTCCAAATGAGAGATCAACGGTCAGCGGTCGCCTTTCAGCTAAAAAATAAGGAAGTTTTAGCTGACGGCTGATCGCCGGCCGATGAAAGCTATTACCTATTTACCAATAAGTAACCCACCAGGAATACCACGCCCACCAGGATGGAGAAGGCGTAACCCTGGATGTTTCCGGTCTGCAGACGCTTGAAGATCTCGCTTCCGCCCCGGGCCACGGCGGCCACGCCGTTCACCGCCCCGTCCACCAGGGTTTCGTCGACGATCTTCCACAGGAAGACGGAGAGACGGACCAGCGGGCCCACAAAGACCCAGTCGTAAATTTCATCCACCCAATATTTATTGGACAGCATGGAATGAAGGCCGTGGTACCGCGCGGCGTACTGGTCGGGCAGCTTGGGGCTCTTGATATACATCTTGTAGGCCAGGGCGATTCCCACGACGGCGATCAGCATGGAGACGATCATCAGGGTGACTTCCACAGCCGCAGAATGATGGTGGGCTTCCGCCGCGCTGGCTTGGGCGAAGACCGGCGCCAAAAATTCCCCGAATTTGTTCCACCCCTCGACGATGGGGAATCCAATAAAGCCCCCGACGACGGACAGAACGGCCAGAATCATGAGAGGAACGGTCATGACCCCCGGGGATTCATGGAGGTGATGGGCCACGTGAGGGTCCACGCGGGAGTCGCCGTGGAAGGTCATGAAGACGGCCCGGAACATGTAGGTGGCGGTCATGAAGGCGGCCACGGCTCCGATCACCCAGAACCCAACCCCGCCGTCGGTCAGAGCTTTCCAGAGGATCTCATCCTTGGAGAAGAACCCGGCGAAGGGGAAGATCCCCGAGATGGCCAGGGTGGCGATAAGGAAAGTCCAGTAGGTGCGGGGCATGTGGGGCTTGAGGCCCCCCATTTTGCGCATGTCCAGCTCCCCGGCCATGGCGTGCATCACGCTGCCCGCGCCCAGGAAGAGGAGGGCCTTGAAGAAGGCGTGGGTCATGAGGTGGAAGATCCCGGCGGTGAAAGCGCCCACCCCGCAGGCCAGGAACATGTATCCCAGCTGGCTGATGGTGGAATAGGCCAGGACCCGTTTGATGTCGTTCTGGGCCAGGCCGATGGAAGCGGCAAAGATCGCCGTGGCCGCTCCGATGACGGCCACCACGAGAAGCGAGGTCGGAGCCAGGATGAAGAGGACGTTGCACCGGGCCACCATGTACACTCCGGCGGTCACCATGGTGGCGGCGTG
>PMCE01000151.1:0-356 GCA_003154025.1 Syntrophaceae bacterium | reverse complement strand
ATCAGGAAGATGGCCAGGAGGAAGCCGAAGTCCCCGATCCGGTTGACGATAAAGGCCTTCTTGCCCGCGTCCGAGGCGGACTTCTTCTCGTACCAGAAGCCGATCAGGAAGTAGGAGCAGAGTCCCACTCCCTCCCATCCCACGAACATGAGCAGGAAGTTGTTGGCGGCGACCAGGATGAGCATGAAGAATACGAAAAGGTTCAGGTAGGTGAAGTAGCGGGGGAAGTCCGGATCGTCGTGCATGTAACCCACGGAGTAGATGTGGATGACGAAGGAGACACCCGAGACCACCAGCAGCATGACCAGGGAGAGGGGGTCCACCAGGAAAGCGATGTTGGCCTGGAATTCGCCGGA
>PMCE01000497.1:5405-7608 GCA_003154025.1 Syntrophaceae bacterium | reverse complement strand
CGGGTTGGTAGTCCTCCTTCTGATTGGGGGAGTCGTTTATTTCTTCTTTCTGTCTTCTTCTTCCTCCGATTCATCCGAAGGGAAAAAACCCAAGGAGAATGTCGCCAGCGCTATTCACAAGATGGATCCATTTCTCGTGAATCTGGCAGACCCGGGGCAACTCCGTTACCTGAAGGTGACTCTCCATATCGAGACCCCGCTAAAGGGAGAAGAGTACGAAAAAAGACTGCCCCAACTCAGGGATTCGGTTTTAAGCGTTTTGTCCAGCAAGCAGTTTAAGGACATCTCGACTTCTGATGGGAAGAATGTTTTGCGGGAGGAGATCAAGGAGAAGATGAATCAACTCCTCGTGGAAACCAAGGTACAAAATATCTACTTCACGGAGTTCGTAATCCAGTAGACCGGCTATGGAAAAAATCCTATCCCAAGAAGAAATCGATGCCCTCCTCAATGGGATTGAGGATGGGAAAGTCGCTACTTCCCCGGAACCACAGGTGGGAGGGGGCACCGGCACGGTCCCTTATGATTTTTCCAGTCAGGACCGGACCATTCGCGGGCGCATGCCCACCCTGGAAGTTCTCAATGACTTTTTTGCCCGGTCTTTGCGGAATCCTCTCACGCTGATATTGCGTAAGAGCCTGGAAGTAACTCCGCAGAAACTCGTGCTGATGAAATATGGCGAATTCACCCGCACCCTTCCCCTTCCCTGCAGCATCCACGTATTTAAAATGACCCCCCTGCGGGGGAATGGCCTGCTGGTGCTGGACCCGAAACTCGTCTTTTCCTTCGTAGATATCTTCCTGGGAGGAACGGGCCGGATGAACTTCCGGATCGAAGGGCGAGATTTCACCTCCATTGAATCCAAGCTGATCATGAAGGTGGTCAATATGGTCTTCTCCGAGCTGGAGAAGGTTTGGAATTCGATTCATTCCGTCTCGTTCCAGTACATCCGCAGTGAATTCAACCCTCAGTTCGCCACCATCGTTCCCCCCACGGACTTGGTTCTCACCATTCCCTTCGCGGTGGAGATGGAGCAAATCACCGGCCTGATCACCCTGTGTATCCCCTATTCTTCGCTGGAGCCCATCAAAGCCAAGCTTTACTCCGGGTTCCAAACCGACCCGCTGGAATTCGACCACAGCTGGATCAGGAGACTGGTCGATCAGCTACGGACGACGGAAGTGGAGATGGTGTTTGAGCTGGGAAAGACATCGGTCAGCACGCAAAGCCTTCTTCAGCTGAAGGTGGGGGATGTTCTGCCCCTGGAGAAGGATGTTTCCGAACCGTTGATGGCCAAAGTCCAGGAAGTTCCCAAATTTCTGGGCAAGGCGGGAATTTACGGGAGCAATAAGGCTTTTCAAATCGACGACCGAGTGAAACCTCTGTAACCCTCGAGGAGCGAACGCCATGGAGCAAGACCCGGAAAAAATGAACGACAAGGAGATCAAGACGGGAGCGGAGAAAAAAGGCGCCCCCTCCGGAGGGGGCAGCCTGAAGGACGCTCCGAACCTGGATTTTGTCTTGGACATTCCCCTGGAGATATCCGTTGAGCTGGGCCGGGCCAAGATGCTGATCAGCGATCTTCTGCAGCTGGGGCAAGGTTCGGTCATCGAGCTCAACAAGCTGGCCGGAGAGCCGGTGGAGATCTTCGTCAACCAGAAGCTCATCGCCCGAGGAGAAGTGGTGGTGATGAATGACAAGTTTGGGATCAAAATGACGGACATCCTCAGCCCCATGGAGAGGGTGAAACAGCTGGGATCGTGAGGGCGGAATGATTTGGGCTACGCTGAAGATGATCTTGGCTCTGGGGGGCGTTCTGGTCCTCCTCTTGGGTCTGGTTCGACTGTGCAAACGGTCGCCCTGGGGGGGGGCAAATTCAGGACCGGATGCCGGGATCCGGGTTCTCACCAGCAAGCTGATTGCTCCCCAGAAGTATGTCTCCCTGGTGGAAATCGGAGGGGAGGTTCTGGCCCTGGGAGTGACTTCCCAGCAGATTACGTTCTTAACCAAAGTCGAAAACCAAGAGATGGTGAAGAAAAATCTGCCCCATCATGAAATCGGGCCGGAGACCCTATCCTGGCTGAAAGGCGTTCCCCTTTTGTTGAAAAAGAGGAAGGAAGCCATCCTGGAGAGGGGTCATGAAAAGTAGAGCACCTCTCTGGCTGATCATCGTAGGAGTGGCCTGCTTTCTTTGGATCAGCAG
>PMCE01000497.1:3517-5333 GCA_003154025.1 Syntrophaceae bacterium | reverse complement strand
TCCACGACCAAGCCTGGGTTCCCTATCAGCAGAAGAAGATCACCCAGGAACAGGCTCTGGAAGAGGCCCTCAAGCCGGTTCGCCAATTCATGTTCAAACAAACCCGGGAAAAGGACCTGGCGCTTTTCGTTCAAATGTCCAAAATGCCCCGCCCGAAGAATCAGGAGGAACTTCCCACCACCGTCCTTCTGCCGGCCTTCATGATCAGTGAATTGAAAACCGCTTTTCAGATCGGTTGTATTCTTTATATTCCATTTATGATCGTGGACATGGTGGTTTCCAGCGTCCTTCTGTCCATGGGGATGATGATGCTGCCCCCGGTCATGATCTCCATGCCGTTTAAATTGCTTTTATTTGTCCTGGTAGACGGCTGGAACCTGCTGGTTGGTTCGCTGGTAAAAAGCTTTTATTAAAAACGCATGGAGCATAAAGCATAGGGCATAGAGGAAAAAGCCTAAGGCAGAGAATATGAACCGTAGAGCAAATCGCAATGATAAAAGAATTCAAAAGGAATCATTCCTTCTCTTTCACTCTATGCTCTACGCTCTCTGCGCTATGCGAGGTTACTGGAAATGACCCCCGACCTAGTCGGGCAGATTGCCCGGGATGCGATCGAGATCACCCTTTTTCTCTCCCTTCCGATTCTGGGAGTGGGATTGGTGATCGGGCTGCTGGTCAGCCTTTTCCAGGCGGTGACCCAAATTCAGGAGGCCACCTTGACCTTTGTACCCAAAATCATCGTCGTCTTGCTGGTGCTCCTGGTTTTGTCTCCCTGGATGATGAGGAAGATGATGTTCTACACGGAACAACTGATTGTGAATTTGCCCCAGTACGCGAGGTAGACAAAGAGGCTATGCCCGCTACGGCTCTGTTGGACTGGACTCTTTCCCAATTTCAATCGTACCTCCTGGTCCTGATGAGGGTGGCCCCGATTCTCTTTCTGATGCCCGCCCTGAGCTCGCGCAGCCTGCCCAACCTTTTGAAGATTGGATTGACCCTGACCATCGGGCTCATCCTTTTACCCGGGGTAAAAATCGATCCGGCCCTCCTTCCCTCGGACCCTTACTCCTTCGGTTTTTTCCTGATCGCCGAGCTCATGATCGGTTTTATTCTGGCCCTTTCGGTGCAGATCGTATTTGCCGGAATTCAAGTGGGAGGAGAATTAGCCAGTTTTCAGATGGGGTTGTCCATGGCCAACGTGGTCGATCCCGCCTCGGATATCAATTCCCCCATTATCTCCGAATTCCTGTATCTCTTGACCCTGGTTCTTTTCTTTGCCGTGGATGGACACCACTGGTTCTTCCAGGCGGTGGGGCAGAGCTTTCTCCTTCTGCCCCCGGGCGAGATCCACTTGCAGCCGGGAATCTATCGCCATTTCATGCATCTTCTGGGGAATCTCTTCGTGATTGCCATCAAAATCTCGGCCCCGGTCATGGCCGTTCTGATCTTTACCCAAATTGCCCTGGGAATCCTGGCCAAGGCCGTCCCCCAGGTGAACATTCTGATGACCAGTTTTCCCGTGACCATCGGGCTTGGACTTCTCTTCCTGGCCTTCTCCCTCGACCTGATCCTCCCCTATAGCGCGGTTCTTTGCCAGGAGGCAGGCCGGGGACTGGTTTCCACCCTCTTGCCCTTGATGCGGAGGTAAAGTGGCGGACGCTTCCTTTGGCGAACGAACAGAACAGGCTACCGGCAAACGGCGAAACGAGGCGCGAAAGAAAGGGCAGGTAGTCAAGAGCCGGGAAATCACTTCGGTGGCGGTTCTTCTGGCGGCTCTGTCCGTTCTCTATACGATGAGCACCTACTTTATGCAGCA
>PMCE01000497.1:0-3442 GCA_003154025.1 Syntrophaceae bacterium | reverse complement strand
TTCCAAGGCATCCCTGGTGGAGCTTCCCAAAGCCTTGGGGAAATTCCTGATCATCGGGTGGGTGGCCTATTCCACCGTCCAGCAGGAGCTGACCGAGATTCGCAGCTTAACCGACCTGGAAGTGGGAGGCATTTTCCATTATGTAGGGCTGGTTTCTTCGCGGATCTTTTTTAAAACCATGCTGGTAATGGTTGCCTTGGCCATCCTGGATTACCTTTTTCAGCGATGGAATTATGAGAAGAGCCTGAAAATGACCAAGCGGGAAGTCCAGGAAGAATTTAAGCAGACGGAGGGCGACCCCCAGGTTAAATCCCGTATACGGAGTATCCAGCGGGATCTGGCCCGAAAAAGGATGATGGCCGAAGTTCCCAAGGCCGACGTGGTCATCACCAACCCTACCCACCTTGCTGTAGCCCTTCTTTACCAGCGAGAGAAGATGAACTCTCCCCAGGTCGTGGCCAAGGGAGCGGGGTGGATTGCGGAGAAGATCAAAGAGACCGCCCGGAATCACGGGGTCCCCATCCTGGAGAACAAGCCGTTGGCGCAAGTTCTTTATAAGACCGTGGAACTGGGCCAGGGAATTCCCTCTTCCCTGTACCAGATGGTGGCCGACCTGCTGGCCCACGTGTACCGGATGAAAAACCGAAAATTATAGGATCGAACGGCTCCTATGGCAGAGAAAGTGATTTCGTCGCCCATCGTATCCAAAGAAGGAATCCGCTTCGACCGGACCGAGGTCGCCATGGCGGTCGCGGTGGTGGCCGTCCTGATGGTGATGGTCATCCCCCTCCCCTCCCTGCTGCTGGATATCCTTCTCTCCTGCAGCTTTACCATTTCGCTTCTGGTCATGCTGACTTCCCTGTATATCACCCATCCCCTGGAGTTTTCCACCTTCCCCTCGGTCCTCCTCCTGACCACGCTCTTCCGGCTGTCCCTGAACATCGCTTCCACCCGACTGATCCTGCTCCACGGAAATGAAGGGACCTCGGCGGCCGGCGTGGTCATCAAGTCCTTCGGCCAGTTCGTGGTGGGAGGAAACTTTGTAGTCGGGTTCATCATCTTCACGATCCTGGTGATCATCAATTTTGTGGTCATCACCAAGGGCAGCGGCCGCATCGCCGAAGTGGCGGCCCGGTTTACCTTGGATGCCATGCCGGGCAAGCAGATGAGCATCGACGCGGACCTCAACGCCGGCATCATCGATGAACAGGAGGCCCGGAAAAGAAGGTCGCAAATCTCCCGGGAGGCCGATTTCTACGGAGCCATGGATGGAGCCAGCAAGTTCGTCCGCGGTGAAGCGGTGGCCGGCGTCCTGATCATTCTGGTGAATATCGGAGGAGGCTTTATCATCGGGGTCGTCCAGCAGAACCTGCCTTTAGCCATGGCGGCCGAGACTTATACCATCCTGAGCATCGGGGACGCCCTAGTCGCGCAGATTCCGGCCCTCATCATCTCCACCGCTGCCGGTATCATTGTCAGCCGGGCAGCATCGGAAATGAGCATGGGGCAAGAGCTGAGCCGGCAGTTCAAGGTTCAGCCCCAGGCGATCGGGGTTACGGCTGGAATCCTTTTTACCTTGGGGCTTATTCCCGGGCTTCCCCACCTTCCCTTCATCTTGCTCTCTTTGGTCGTGGGTGGGGTTGCCTATCTCAGCTTCCAAGATGGCCAGAAGGTGGCTCAGAGAAAGGCGGAGGAGCTTCAGAAAGCAACTCCGCCCCCTGCGGCCGAAGTGGCCGAGTCCCTCCTCCATCTGGACCGGCTGGAGTTGGAAGTGGGTTATGGATTGATCCCCCTCGTCGACGAAGAGCAGAATGGGGACCTCTTGAGCCGGATCCGCTCCATCCGCCGACAGTTTGCCACCGATTTGGGAATGATCATCCCTCCACTGAGGATTCGGGATAACCTGCAGCTCCATCCGGGGGAATACCGCATCCTCATCAAGGGGAACGAAGTGGCTCAGGCCGAGATGATGATGGGTTATTTCATGGCCCTCAATCCGGGGGAAGTGAAGAAGAACATCGATGGAATTCCGGCCAAAGAGCCGGTCTTTGGGCTTCCCGCCCTCTGGGTTCCGGAGAAGAAGAAGGAAGAGGCCCAGTTTTCCGGGTATACGGTGGTGGATATTTCCACCATTATGGCGACCCACCTGACCGAAGTCCTGAAGGCCCATGCGGATGAGCTTCTGGGCCGGCAGGACGTGCAGAAGCTGCTTGACCGACTCACTCAAAGCTCCCCCAAGGCGGTGGAGGAACTGACCCCCAACAACCTCTCCCTTGGGGTCATCCAAAGAGTCCTGCAGAACCTTCTGCGCGAGCGGGTTTCCATCCGGGACCTGTTGACCATCGTGGAAACCCTGGCGGACTATGCAACCATGAGCAAGGATCCGGAAATCCTAACCGAGTATGTGCGCCAGAAACTGGCCCGGGCGATTGCCAAACAATACGAAACTTCCGGGGGAACACTGCCGGTGATTGCCCTCGAGCAGAGGATTGAAGACCTTCTGCGGGAAAAGGTCGTGAGAGGAGAACAGGGCTCTTACCTATCCCTGGAGCCCGCCGTGGCCCAAAAAGTCCTGATGAGCATCAACCAGACGCTGGACCGGGTGTCCCATTTGAATTCTCAACCGGTCATTCTTTGCTCTCCCGCAATCCGGCGGCATCTGAAGAAGCTCCTGGACCGATTCCTCCCGCAAGTTGCGGTCTTGTCTCACAATGAGATCACCCCACAGACCAAAATCCAATCCTTGGGAATGGTGAGCCTCAACCATGCAGATTAAAAGGTTCGAAGCGCCGGACATGCAGGAAGCGATGCGCCAGGTCAAAGAAGCCCTGGGTCCCGAAGCGATCATCCTTTCCACTAAGACCGTCCGGAAGCCAGTTGGTCCCACCCGGGTGCCCCGGCCGTCCCTGGTCGAAGTCGTGGCGGCCACCGAGCATCCGGTGACGGAGGAGCCCAAGTCAGCCCGGAAGGTTTCCCCCCTGTGGCTTCCCAAGATGGCGATGCGAAAGGATCCCTCGTCCCCCCCGGAGGATCCTTTCCTGCAGAAGATTCTGTCCACGGGAATCTCACCGGAGTTTCTATCGGGGCTGGCCGAAGAGTTCCAAGGCTGGCGAAGAGACTCCCGCCGGGAGGGGAACCCGGAGTCTTCCCTCCATTACCTTCGGTGGAAAGTGATGGAAGCGGTGGAGGTAACGGGACCCGAACTGGGAGGGCCCAAAATCTGGTCGTTCGTCGGACCGACCGGAGTGGGCAAGACCACGACCCTGGCCAAATTGGCGACACATTTCAGCTTACAGTTGAGCCAGAAAATCACCCTGGTCACGATCGATACCTACCGGATCGGAGCCATCGACCAGCTCAGGACGTACGCTCGGATTCTGCGCCTGCCCCTGGAAATCGCTACCGGCCCGGAGGAGTTCCGGGAGATCCTTGAAAGGAACCG
>PMCE01000236.1:13815-13969 GCA_003154025.1 Syntrophaceae bacterium | reverse complement strand
AGCGCCACGGCCAACGTGAAATTGACGAAGGTTTACAAGGGCACGAGCATCCTGGTCACCGCGTTGGTTGCGACCACCATTTTGGTGATGATCTTTCCGCAGCTGGCTCTCTGGCTGCCCTCGCGCATGAAATGAAAAGGATTCACCCCCAATG
>PMCE01000236.1:0-13765 GCA_003154025.1 Syntrophaceae bacterium | reverse complement strand
TCACCATTTTCCCCCAGGAGCAACTGGGAAAAGCAAAAGACATGCTCTATGTCTGCAGCCAGGGGACCTCTGATTTTTCTCAAATCCATGTGACCTATTTCGCCGGCCAGTTGCCCTTGAATAACGTGGCCATGCTGCCCTTCTTTACCACCGCCACGGAAGGGACGGAAATTTATGTCAAGCTGGCCAAAACGAGCGCCGAAATCAGGCAGGAATTTCAGAAATACGGCACGAGGGTCCTCAACGTGAACGCCACTCCCCAATATGACATCGGCACGGTGAAGAGACAGGTGAAAAAGCCGGAAGACGCCGCCGGGTTGAAGCTGAAGACCGCCGGGGGAATGTACAACATCATTGCCCAACAGTACAAGATCCACCCCGTGAATATCGCCGCCGTGGAAACGTACGAGTCGATGCAGCGCGGGACCGTGGAGGGTTGCGTTTTCTCCTATCCGTCCATCAAAGCATACCGGTTGAATGAATTGCTCAAATTCTATACCTTCGGCGTCAGGATGGGGGGATACCCGGGCGCGGTGATTATGAACGAAAAAAAATGGAATCAACTTCCTCCGCAGATNNNNTGGGACGCTCCGCTGAAGGGCATCGAGGATATGTGGATTCAGGATGTAGAGAAGAAGGGATTGCCGGGGAAGAAAGTTTTCAATGATTTTCTGAAAATCTGCAAAGAAGTCGTGAAATAATCCGACATTCGAGTGGTTTTGATATCTCCCGACAGGGTTCATAGGCATTGAAATCATTTCCAACGGACACCAACAGTAAGGAGGATTCAAGTCCATGCGACAGAAGCTTGCCGAATTAAAAGCCGAACGGGAACGACTGCTACACCTGGCCAGCCCCAAGGCCGTGGAACGCCAGCACGGCCGGGGAAAGATGACCGCCCGGGAAAGGATCGACCATTTTTTCGACGCCGAGACCTTCCTGGAACTGGGCCTCTTTGCCAAGCCCAGGATCACCGGGTTCGACATCGACCAGCAGGACATCACCGGTGACGGCGTCATCACCGGGTCGGGAATGGTGCAGGGGCGGCCCGTGTACGCCTATGCCCAGGATTTTACCATCGCCGGGGGGAGCCAGGGTACGGTCCACGGGAAAAAAGCGCTCCGGGTGATGAAACAGGCTTTAAAAGCCCGCGTTCCCTGCGTGCATATGATCGATTCGGGCGGGGTCAGGATTCAGGACGCCGTCAGCCGCGACCTTGCGGATTCCTATCAATTGTTTTTTTACTATCACACCATCTCCTCCGGGGTGATCCCCCAGATCGGGCTCCTGATGGGCCCCTGCGCTGCCGGGGCCGCCTACTCGCCCATCCTGACGGATTTTCTCATCATGGTGAAGGGCACCAGCCACATGTATATCGCCTCCCCCACGCTGATCAAGTCCGTCCAGTTCGTGGATGTCACCGAGGAAGATATCGGGGGAGCCAAGATGCACGGCGAGGTGAGCGGCTGCTGCGATGTGCTGGCGGAGAACGATGAAGACTGCCTGCAGAAATGCAAGGAGCTCCTGAGTTACCTGCCCGCCCACAACCTGGAAGACCCTCCCATCGTTTCTCTGGGGGACGACCCGAACCGCCGCGACGAAGAGCTGCTGGACATCGTTCCCGTGGACTCCAGGAAATGGTTCGACATGCGCAAGGTCATCGAACGGATCGTCGACAAAGGGAAATATTTCGAGATCAAGCCGGACTATGCCAAGAACATGTTTACCGGCTTTGCCCGGCTGGACGGGCGGACGGTCGGAATCGTAGCCAACAACCCCAAGCATAAAGCCGGGGCCATCGACATCAACGCGGCGGACAAGGAAGCGCGGTTCATCCGTTTCTGCGACTGCTTCAACATTCCCTTGCTCTTTCTCGTGGACAACCCCGCTTATCTGCCGGGCGTGGACCAGGAAAGGGGCGGGATCATCCGTCACGGGGCGAAGGTCCTCCACGCCATCTCCGAGGCCACCGTTCCCAAGTTCACCGTCTACATCCGCAAAGCCTACGGGGGAGGAAACCCGGCCATGTGCAGCGAGCCGCTCGGTGCGGATCTGCTTCTGGGCTGGCCGACGATGGAGATGGGCCTCATGAACCCCGAAGGCGCGGTGAACATCATCTATCGCAACGAGATCGCCGCCTCCAAGAATCCCGAAGAGATCCGGGCCCGCAGGCTGGCCGAGTACAAATCGACCTTCGGCCGCTTCCCCTACCACGCGGCCCAGATGCGCTGGATCGAAGAGATCATCGACCCCCGGGACACGCGCCGCATCCTGATCCAGGCGCTCAAGACCTTCCGCGCCAAGAAGGAAGAGCGCCCCTGGAAGAAGCACGGGAACATTCCGCTTTAGCCGGTTGTGGATGAAATCTTCCTATACAGGATGGCAACAGAGCGTAGGGGCAACCCTGCGTGGTTGCCCGTCTTGTGGGCGGCCACATAGGGCCGCCCCTACAAAACCCTGTTTGATCCGGCTTGGCCGGGTTAGGAGCTTGGGAATTCGTCTTGCGAAATTTTTCCGCGCCGGGAGGTAAACCATCGATCCAGGGGTGAAAGATGCTTAAAGCGTCAAGGACGAGAATCCTGTGGGGATTGTTCATCCTGGCCCTCTCACTCTGCGGTTGGGGGACGGAGGGCTGGACTGCTTCCAAGAAGTTCCTTTCTTTAGGCGTGGGAAACCCGGCAGGGACTTTTTACTTCATCGGGGCCGGGTTTGCCAACATCTTTAATAAAAATGTGCCCGAGGTCCGGGTCATCGCTGAATCCACGGCCTCCTCGGAAGAGAATTTTCATCTCATCCTGCGGAAAAAGATGGATATGGCCTTGGTCTCCATCAATGTGATCGAGACGGCCGTGGAAAAGAAAATGGACCTCAGCGGGGTCCGCCTGATCGCCCTGGGTCATACCAGCGACCGGCACTGGATCGTCCGGAAGGAATCGTCCATCAAGCGGGTCTCCGATTTTCGCGGCAAGAGAGTTGCCGTGGGGCCTCCCGGGAGCGGAACGCTCCTCGGCTCGAAGGTTGAACTGCAGGTCATCGGCGGGCTGGCTTTCAACGATATCAAGCCCGCCTACCTCTCCCAGAGCGAATGCGTTACCGGGCTCAAAGACAACTCCATCGACGTGGGGGTGATTTCGGCCGGTTATCCGGTGGCCAGCCTCCTGGATTTGGCCCGCAGTATTCCCATCCGTCTGGTCCCTTACACCAAGGAGGAGATGCAGGCCCTGATCGCCAAACATCCCTATTTCGTGAATGTGATCATTCCCGCCGGAACCTATCCCGGAGTGGACTCGGATACGCTGACCCGGGGAGTCTCCACCGCCCTTTTTTGTCGTGCGGATTTGAGCGAAGACCTGGTCTACGGGATGATCAAAGCCCTTTATGAACACCCCAAGGAAAGAGACGCCATTCACCCCCAAGCGCGCAAATGGAACCTGGAGAATATCTTCAATGGAGCGGAATTTACGGCCCAATACATTCCTTTCCACGGGGGCGCGGTCAAATATTTGAAGGAGAAAGGGATCTGGAAAGGGAAGAAGTAAACAGCCGGCCGGTAATCCGTGCTTCCGGAGGTACAGGGAATGAAACCGACGACCGAGATCGAACAGAAGCTCGAAGAAGCTGAAAAGGCCGTGGTTGCCCAGGAGGAGGAGAAGAGCACGCGTCGTATCCTCAAGGGGACTCCCGGCAAGGCCATTTCGGTGATCGCCATCTGTTTTTCCGTCTTCCAGCTGGTGACCGGCTACTTTCCTCTCATAGCCATGTACCAGCGGGTCATCCATGTCATTTTCGGGTTCACCCTGATCTTCCTATTGTTCCCCTTTTCCGCAAGGCAGAGAAAGGACCGCCTGAGTTGGGACGCGTTCTTTCTGGTGGGGCTGCTCCTNNCTCTTGACCCTGGAGGCGAGCCGCCGGACCACGGGGTGGTCCCTGGCGATCTTTTGTGCAGGGTCTCTCATCTATGCCCGGTTCGGAGAGTGGCTCCCGGATGTGCTGGGCCATCCCAATTATTCGCTGGAGCGCATCATCAGCGGCCTGTTCATGACCACCGAGGGAATTTACGGGGCCCTGACCGGAATCTCCGCCACGTTTATTTTTCTCTTCGTCCTTTTCGGTACGTTCATGCAGGAGTCCGGAGCGGGGACTTTCTTCTTCAGCCTGGCCTCGAGCCTCTTCGGCCACGTCCGCGGAGGACCGGCCAAAATTGCCGTCGTCGCCAGCTCCCTCTTCGGGATGATCTCCGGCAGCGCCATGGCCAATGTTTCCGCCGTGGGGCAGATCACCATTCCGATGATGAAAAAAGCCGGCTATAAACCCCACTTTGCCGCNNGTCCTTTCGGCCGTCCTCTACTACGTGGCCATTTTTTTCATCGTGGATTTCGAGGCGGTTAAATACGGTTTGAAGGGTCAGCCCAAAGAGGAGTGCCCCAAATTCTGGGAGGTGTTCAAAGAGGGATTCCATTTCATCATCCCGCCCGCCGTTCTGGTCTATCTACTCATCTATTCCCACGTCACCGAAAGCCGGGCCGCCTTCTGGTCGATCATCGCCGTGGTCGGGGCTTCCTACCTGAGGAAATCCAGCCGCATGGGTCTCAAGAAGATCCTGCGCGCCTTGGAACGTGGGGCCTTGGGATTTTTGCCCATCGCGGGGGTCGTCGTGGCCTGCAACATCCTGGTCGGGATGATCACCTTAACGGGTTTAGGATTACAGATCTCCTCCATCCTCATCGAGCTTTCGGGAAATTCTCTGTTCTGGCTCTTATTCCTCACCATGATTGCATCCCTCATCCTGGGCCTGGGTCTCCCCATCATCGTCTCCTACCTGGTCCTGGCCGTCCTCGTGGCCCCGGCGCTGACCCAGATGGGAGTGGACCCCCTGGCGGCGCATCTCTTTATTTTCTTCTTTGCCCTCGTTTCCGACCTGACCCCGCCGGTGGCCCCCGGAGCCTTTGTGGCGGCGGGTATCGCCGGAGCAGATATGATGAAAACCGCCTGGATGGCCTGCCGTCTGGGGTTGGTAGTCTACATCCTTCCCTACATGTTCGTCTATAATAACTCCCTCCTCCTGAAAGGAGACCTGGGCGAGATTATCCTTTCGGCGGTCACCGCTTTCATCGGCGTCTATGCCCTGGCTTGCGGAATCCAAGGGTACATGTTCCGCCCGGCCAGAATTTACGAGCGGATTTTGTTTTTCCTTGCGGCCCTTGCCCTGATCAGCCCGTTGTGGTTTTCCGACTTGTTGGGGATTGCCCTCCTTTTGGGCCTTGCTTTCATGCAAAAGCCTACGTGGGTCATGGATTTGTACCGGAGGTTTACGCGGCCTGCCCTGGAAATGAAAGGAGGCTCATGATACGCCGCAGCGTTCCGGTTTCAATTTTCCCGACTGGTCCGGGAGAGAAGCAAGATCCTCTCGGCAGACCATTTTCGGAGAGGAGGCCAAGAAGAACATGAGGATGAAAGGGGAAGGGAGAGGAAAGGGGAAGAGGCTTCTGATCGGAATTCTCCTGGGACTGCTCGGGTTACTCGGTACTTTGAACGGAAGCCCGGCATTGGGACAACCCCCCGAAGACTGGAAAGAAGGGATTGCCTATGATGTGCCCCCGAGCGCCAAGATTACCAAGGTCGGCTTTTCTATGGGCAATACGGAATCCGGGCTCATGTTAATCTACGAAGTGGGGATCCAGAATGTATCGTCGAAAACGATTCGGTTCAAGCTCACCATCTTTCCCCTGGAAGGGGACCCGGTCTCCGGCACCTATCCCCTCCTGGAGAGAAAGGGAAAACCCCTGGCCTTGGAGCCGAAGGAGGAGATGATTCAGAAGTGGCCGGTCTTTGCCAAGGAATTGCCCAAAGGGTTTGCCCTGGTGGTCAAGGAAGCCGAAGAATAAACCCCTTTCAACCCCTGATCTTTACCAAAGGAGGCGATCATGAACAGGCCGTTCATCCGCGTCATCGTTGGATTGGCAATCATGGGAAGCCTTTTCTTGGGCCCGGCAACCGAAGAAGCCGCCGCCCAAAAAAAATACATTTCCATGGGAACCGGCAATCCGGGCGGGACTTTTTACTTCATCGGCGCCGGATTCGCCAACCTCTACAACCGGTATGTACCCGGAGTCCGGGTGATTGCCGAATCCACCGCCGCCTCGGAAGAGAACTTTCATTACCTTCTGCGGAAAAAAATCGATTTGGGTTTGGTCTCCATCCACGTGATCGACGCGGCCCTGGAGAAGAAGCTGGATATGAGCGCGGTTCGTTTGATCTGCCTGGGGCATACCAGCGACCGGCACTGGTTTGTGCGCAAGGATTCTCCCATCAAGAGCATCTCGGATTTCAAGGGGAAAAGAGTTGCCCTGGGCTCCCCGGGAAGCGGGACGCTGGTCTCCTCCAAGGTGGAATTAAGCATCGCCGGGAACCTTACGCTGGAAGATATCAAACCCGCCTATCTCTCTTTCACCGAGTCGATCACCGCCATCAAGGATGGAACGGTCGACGTGGGAGTGATCTCCGCGGGCTATCCCGTGGCCAGCCTCCTGGACCTGGCCCGGCAGATCCCCCTCAAGCTCATCCCCTACAGCGAGGAAGAGATGAAGCGGTTGATGACCAGCCATCCCTATTATGTACAAGTGGTCATCCCGGCCAAGACGTATCAAGGAATCGATACCAATACCCTGACCCGGGGCATCGTCACCGCCATCTTCTGCCGGGCCGAGATGAGCGAAGATCTGGCCTATCAAATGATGAAGGCCATTTACGACCATCCGAAAGAAAGGGACGCCATTCACCCCCAGGCCCGGCAATGGAATTTGGAGAACGTGTTCCGGGGCGCGGAGTACACGACAAAGTATATCCCCTTCCATCCGGGGGCCATTAAATATTTGAAGGAAAAAGGCGTTTGGAAAGAGCCGAAATAAACAGGAGTCAGGAATCAGGGAAGAAAGCCGCACGTCGCAAGGCGCAAGTCGTGAGTCGTAACCCCTAGCGCCCTCGCGCCTTGCGACTTGCGGATTCAGGGAAAAGGAGAGAAACATGCCCTTTGAGACTCTGTTGCTCGAAAAAAAAGAAGGAATCGGCCTTTTGACCATGAACCGGCCGGACCGGATGAATGCCTTCAACCAACAGATGGAGGCGGAGTTCGTCCAGGCGCTCCAGGAAGCGGACCAGGATGACGAGATCCGGGTGCTGGTGGTCACCGGCGCGGGGAAATCCTTTTGCGCCGGCGCCGACGTGGGGAGAATGTCCGCGGAAGAGAGGGAGAGAAAGCCGAAGGGCGCCGAGGAGTTTCGCCGCGGCTTCCGCAATATCCAGGGAATCATTTTGGGGCTTCAGCGCCTGGAAAAGCCCACCATCGCCATGGTCAACGGGCCCGCGGTGGGCGGGGGCTTCGACCTGGCCTGCGCCTGCGACCTCCGCCTGGGATCCGAGAAGGCCCGCTTCATGGTGGCTTTCACCCGAATCGGGCTGTTCCCGGGCTGGGGGGGCACCTGGCTTTATCCCCGGCTCATCGGCATTCCCAAAGCTGCCGAGATGCTCTTCACCGGAGATTTCCTGGAGGCCAAGGACGCCGAGCGCTTCGGTTTACTGAACCGGCTGGTCCCCGCGGAGGATCTGGAGAAAGAAACGATGGCCCTCGCCCGCCGCATCGCCGACGGCCCCCCGATCGCTCTCCGTTTGTCAAAGCTGCAGCTGTACAAAGGGCTGGAGATGGACCTGGAATCGGCGATGAAGGTGGCTGCGGCCTGTGAGACCATCACCCTCACTTCCGAAGACCACAAGGAGGGAGTGGCCGCATTCCGGGAAAAGAGAAAGCCCCAGTATAAGGGAAGGTAATAAAGATTTCAGATTGCAGATTTCGAATTGGGAATTGCGAATTTTAGGCGAATTCAGCTGATTGAGAAGAAATCTCTTCAACTGGTATTCTGTAGGGCGTGATCCCCGATCACGCCGTTACCTTGAAGATCATTCCATCAGGAGGTCAAAGAAAGAACCATGAATTTGTCCAATGCCAAGCTCGATGCTCTTTTGCATCCCAAGAGTGTTGCCGTCTTAGGGGCTTCCCAGGATACCACCAAGCTGGTGGGGAAACCCATTGCCTTTCTTCTCCAGCATAAGTACGCGGGCAAGATCTACCCGATCAACCCCAAATACAAAGACGTCGCCGGCCTGACCTGCTATCCTTCCCTGGCCCAGGTTCCGGGGGAAATCGACGCGGTCATCGTCGGCCGGCCGGCGGAAAGCGTCTTGGACGCGGTGAAGGAGTGCGCCGAACGGAAAGTGCGCTCCGTGATCGTCTTCGCCTCCGGTTTTGCCGAAATCGGGGGGAAAGGGGTGGAGATGGAGGCGGAGTTGCGGGACCTGGCCCGGCGGTCGGGCCTCATCCTCTGCGGGCCGAATTGCCAGGGGGTGGTCAACCTCCATGAAGGAGCGACCCTGAGTTTCACTCCGGCCCTGGAGAGGAAACAGCTCCAGGCCGGGAAAATCGCTTTTGTGACCCAGAGCGGGGCCATGGGGGGCTCACTCTTCAGCAACGCCATGCAGCTGGGCATCGGGTTCAGTTACTGGATCAGCAGCGGGAACGAGGCGGCCCTGGAATCGGCGGACTATATCCGCTATCTCGTCGAAGATCCCAAGACCAGCGTCATCCTCAACTACAGCGAAGGGTTTCGCGACGAGGCCAAATTCATCCAGGCGGCCGAGGCCGCCCGCCGGGCGGGCAAACCCCTCGTAGCCCTGAGGGTGGGAAGGAGCCCCATGGGGAAAAGAGCGGCCCAGGCCCACACCGGGGCCGTGTGCGGACCCGATCCGGAAGTGGAGGCCCTCTTTAAACGTCTGGGGATCATAAGGGTGCAGGACGGCGATGAACTTCTGGAAATCGGCAATGTCCTGGCCCAGGGGCGCTATCCCAAAGGAAGGAGTGTGGGCATTCTCTCCACCTCCGGGGGAGCGGGGGGTTTGATGGCCGATCAGTGCGAAATGGGCGAGCTGGAAATCCCCGAACTTCAGGGTGCGACGCGGGAGGAATACCTCAAGCTGCTGCCCTATTTCGGCTCCGCCCTGAACCCCGTGGATACCACGGCCATGTTCTCCCAATTTCTGGCCAAAGACCAGGAATACTTCAAGAAGCTCCTCCGTCCCATGGTCCGGGAGAAGTCCATCCACAGCATCATCCTGATGATCACCATGTCCACGGGGGAGAGAGCCAAGAAGATGGCCAGGGACATCGTGGAGATTTACCGGGAAACGGACAAGCCCATGGTCATCTCCTGGATCGCCGGCAACCTGGCCGAAGAAGGGTACCAGATCATTCGCGCGGCCGGGATCCCCCTCTTCATGAACACGAAGAAAAGCGTCCAGGCCCTGCGGACCCTGGTTCAATATGCGGAGATGAGGCAAAAAGCCTAGGTTTCCAGCGGATGGAAGCGGGCGGTGGCGAACTCCGGGTCCTTTCTGGATCGCATGCTTGAAAATATCCGATCGCCACGTCACCCCCAGATACAATAGGAGGCAAGCAATATGAACCGAAGGCAGACGATTTTGATATTCCTGGCGGCTCTGACCCTGATTTTTTCAGCTGCGGGGGACTCCTGGGCGGCGGAGAGAAAATTCCCCAGCNNCCCAGCAAACCCATCCAGGTCATCATTCCTTTCCAACCCGGGGATACGGATAACCTTCTCAGGCCTTTCTTGGAGAAGATGCCCGAATTTCTGGGCCAGCCGGTAACCATGGTTTACAAGCCGGGAGCCGCGGGCGCCACGGGAGCCGGGTTCGTGGCCGCCAGCAAGCCCGACGGTTACCTGCTGGTGGGTACCTCCCATTCCTCGATCGTGGTCGTACCCCTGACGCAAAAAGACGTGGGCTACACCTGGAAGTCCTTCGCTCCGGTGTGCAGCATGGCCGATTCCAGTTCCCTGCTGGTGGTGCAATCCGGCGCTCCCTGGAAAACTCTGAAGGACCTCATCGAAGATTCCAAAAAGAACCCGGGGAAGATTAACTACTCCAGCTCCGGAACCTTCGGAAGCAATCACCTCATCCCGGAAGCCATGTGCGCCGAAGCAGGGATCAAGTGGACCTATATTCCCTCGCAGGGAAGCGGACCCACGATCACCGCCCTTCTGGGAGGGCATGTGCAGGTGGCCTCCACCGCCATCGTCCCCGCCCTTCCCCATCTGCGGTCCGGTACGCTCCGCCCCCTGGCGGTGTACCGGCCCACCAGAATGAGAGCCCTTCCCGACACCCCCACCCTGAGAGAATTTGGGTTCTCCATTCACAGTGCGAGCCCTTATGGCATATTGGCGCCCAAAAACACGCCCAGGGAAGTCGTGGAGGTCCTCCACCAGGCGGCCAAGAAGGCGGTGGAGAAATACCGCGACACGATCGCCGACCGCCTGGACAAGCTGGGGGCGGAGATCGGGTTTGAAAGCCCGGAGGAATACACCGCTCACTTGGACAAACAGTACGAATTGTTTTCCAAGATCTATAAGATCGTCAAGAAGTGAGAAATTTAAAGATTAACCACAGAGAGCAGACCGCGGTAGACCTGCAAGAATTGGAATATTGGAATGATGGAACATGGGGGAAAACAAATGGCGCCAATACTTTCCCAGCATTCCATTTCTCCCTCCTTTCTCGGCGTTCTCTGCGTGCTCTGCGGTGATACTCTTTTTTTCGTCCCCCCCCAGGGCACAGACAATATCCGGAAGGGGGCGATTGACCTCCCCTTCCGGGGTGGCGTGGAGAAGAAGATGAATCGAGAAAGCTTGAGCAGTCTAATATGGCTCTTTTTCGGTGTCTTGATCTGTTTGGGTTCCATAAGGCTCTCCTTGGGGGATTTCAGAAACCCCGGTCCCGGTTTTCTGCCCTTCATCACGGGGGCCATCCTGGCCGGTCTTTCTCTGGTAGTTTTCCTTCAATCCCGCAGGACCGCCGAAGCCGGGGAGGCGCCCAAGCCCTTCCTGTCCGACAAGAAGAGGGCGACCAAGGCCATCCTAACCCTCGTTGCTCTTTTGGCTTACTCCATTGGTTTGGATTACCTGGGCTTCCTTGTAAGCACCACCTTCTTCATCGCCTTCCTCCTGGGGGTGGTCGAGCCCCAGAAATGGTACGTCGTGGTGTTGGCCTCCCTCCTGTCTTCGGGGGTATCCTACACCCTTTTCGAAATATTGCTCCAATCCCCCTTGCCCAAAGGGATCTTTGACTTCTAGCGGAGGGAGAGCGAGGAAGAAGGCCCGGGGGCGGTGTGATAATTTTCGGGTAAAAGCGCCCGGATCTGGAGTGAGATCATGGATGTTTTTTCCAATATCATATATGGATTTTCCATCACCCTGACTTGGAGTAATCTCTTCTACTGTTTTGCCGGGACCGTCATCGGAACGCTGGTCGGGGTCTTGCCGGGCCTGGGGCCGGTGGCCGCCATGTCCCTTCTCTTCCCGGCGACGCTGCATATTCCTCCCGTTTCCGCCATCATCATGCTGGCCGGAATTTATTATGGAGCGATGTATGGCGGCTCCACCACTTCCATCCTGGTCAACATCCCCGGGGAGGCGGCTTCGGTCATCACCTGCATCGACGGCTACCAGATGGCCCGCCGCGGACGGGCCGGCGTGGCCCTGGGGATCAGCGCCCTGGGGTCCTTTATCGGCGGAACCCTGGCGGTCGTGGCCCTCCAGCTGGTGGCCCCTCCTCTGGCGAAAATCGCCCTGGCCTTTGGTTTTCCCGAATATTTCTCCCTCATGTGCTGCGGGCTGGTGGTCCTCACCTTCATGGCCAGGGGTTCCATGGTTAAGGCCCTGATGATGGCCGTGGTGGGGATTTTTTTGGGCACCATCGGGACCGACCTGATCATGGGGACTCCCCGGTTCACCTTCGGGGTTCAAATCTTCATGGATGGGTTGGGGGTCGTCCCGGTGATCATGGGCCTGTTCGGAATATCGGAGGTTATTCTCAACATCGAGGAAGGGGTCGCCCGGGAAATCTTCAAAGCCAAGATCGACCACCTCCTTCCCAACCTGAAGGATTGGGCGGCTTCCATCGGTCCCATTTTACGGGGCAGTGTGATCGGGTTCTTCCTGGGGATTCTTCCCGGAGCCGGGCCGGTGGTGTCCGGTTTCACTTCCTATGCGACGGAGAAAAAGCTGTCGAAACATCCGGAAAAATTCGGCACGGGCATGATTGAAGGGGTGGCCGGACCGGAGACGGCCAATAATGCTTCCATCGGGGGGGCCTTTATTCCCCTCTTGACTCTGGCCATTCCCCCGACCCCCGGCATGGCCCTGTTGCTGGGATGCCTTCTCTCCTACGGAGTCCAAGTGGGCCCGCTGCTGCTGAAGCAGCATCCGGACATCTTCTGGGGGGTCGTGGCCAGCATGTACATCGGGAACATCATGCTCCTGGTCTTGAACCTGCCCATGATCGGGATCTGGGTCAAGATCCTCAAGGTCCCCTATGCCCTCCTGTTTCCCCTCATCCTCCTTTTCTGCGTCATCGGCGCCTACAGCCTGAACAACAACACCCATGAAGTCATCCTCATGGTGGTTTTCGGCTTCATCGGGTACCTGCTGAAAAAGCTGGATTACGAAACCGCCCCCCTGATCATGGCCATGGTATTGAGCCCCCTCATGGAGAACAGCCTTCGCCAATCGCTGCTCCTTTCCCATGGGGCCTTCACGATCTTTTTCACCCGGCCGGTCTCGGCCGTTTTGATGATCGCCGCCATTCTCCTGCTGATCCTCCCCAACCTTCCCTGGCTGAGGCTGAGGAGGTGGAAGGGTGTGGACGGGGAGCTTGAATAAGCAAAATCATTTCGGATGGAGGAAAGAAAATGAACTATTCGACCCTGCAGTTGGAAAAAGTTGATGAGATCGTCCTGCTCAAGCTGAACCTGCCGGAAGCCCTGAACCCCATGAGCTACGAGATGAGCCGGGAGTTCCCCCAGGCGATCGAGGAGATCAGGCGGGACCCGAAGATCAAGGGCCTGATCCTGACCGGGAACGGGCAGGCCTTCAGCGCCGGGGGAAACCTCAAGATCATGCAGCAGAGGACGGAAATCCCCCCTTTCCAGCACAAAGAAGAAGTCCGCCAGTTTTACCGCAGTTTTCTGACGATCCGCACCCTCACCATCCCGACGATTGCCGCGGTGAACGGATACGCCATCGGCGCGGGCGCCTGCCTCGCCCTGGCCTGCGACCTGCGGATCGCTTCGGAAAAAGCGAAGTTCGGTTTTACCTTCGTGAAGATCGGCATGCACCCGGGAATGGCGGCCACTTACCTTCTTCCCCGGATCGTGGGGGCGTCTAAAGCCTACGAGTTGCTGGCCACGGGAGACCTGATCGACGCTGCCGAGGCCTATCGCATCGGCATGGTCAATAAAGTGGTCAAACCGGAAGAGTTGATGCCCGCGGCCCGGGAAATGGCCGGGAAGATCGCCGCCATGCCCATGGTCGCGGCAAAGACCACGAAAGAATCGATTTACATCAACCTGGAAGAACCCAGCATCGAAGTGGCCCTGGACCGGGAGGCGGCGCACCAGTCCCTGACTTTCACCACGAATGACATTAAAGAAGGAATCGCCGCGGCCATCGAGAAGAGAAAGGCGAAATATTCGGACAATATCTAGGGCCGCGTCCCGGAAATGGGTTGCCCAAGTCGGACCCTGGTGCCAGGAGCCGAGGGGCAGCCTGCTGCGCTTGCCAAAATAGGCAGTGGTTGCTCCGGAGCCTACGGGGATCTTACAATGGATACTCCCAAAAGGTCCGCTTGCCTGGTACTTACAAAG
>PMCE01000358.1 GCA_003154025.1 Syntrophaceae bacterium | reverse complement strand
CATCGAGAGCCTGAAGAAGGCCATCCCCCAGATCTTCGAGAGTGAAGAGTACCAGAAGCAGCGAAGGGAAACGGTGGACAAACACCGGGAGCGGGAAAAGGCCATGGTCAAGGATTTTGAGACCCGGGCCAAAAAAGAGGGATTCACCGTGGTGCAGGTCCAGGTCGGTCCCTTCACCCGTCCGGATATCGTTCCGGTGGTCGCCGCGAATCCCGTTCCCCTCGACCAGCTGGAGAACCTGGTGGACCAGGGCCAGTTTGCCAAAGAGACTTTTGAGAACCTGAAGGTGAAATACGGCCAACTG
The DNA here is from genome assembly GCA_003154025.1 of Syntrophaceae bacterium. The sequence goes on along the minus strand of PMCE01000358.1, from coordinate 3,750 downwards.
AGCGGCGAGATGGAACAGGTCCTCAAAGAGACCCGGAAAGTGGAAAAGGTGATTCAAGATGAGCTGAACACCCTGGATAAATCGGCCATTTCTCATCTGGTCGTGGAAGCCATCGGGGACCTGAAAGAGAAGTACCCCCAGCCCAAAATCCAGGCCTACCTCGATGAAGCCAAGGATGCCATCCTGGAGAGCCCGGCCCGCTTTCAGCCCAAGGCCGAGACCCCGCAACTTCCCATTCCCGGGCTGACCCTGCCCACAGGTCCCGATACCTTCAGCGAATACCAGGTGAACGTCCTGGTGGACAATGCGGAGACCAAGGGAGCGCCGGTCATCGTCGAGACCTCTCCCACCTACCGCAACCTCTTCGGGACCATCGAGCGGAATATGGACCGGATGGGGGGGATCTGGAAGACGGACTTCTCCAAGATCAAGAGCGGCTCCTTCCTCCGGGCCAACGGGGGGTACCTGGTGCTCAATGCCCTGGACGTGTTCATCGAGCCGGGGGTCTGGCTCGCCCTGAAGCGGACCCTGCGGAACCGCACGATGGAAATGCAGTCCTTCGATCCCTTCTACCTTTTCGCCAGTTCGGCGCTGAAACCGGAGCCGATCGACGTGCGGGTCAAAGTGGTCATGATCGGAGATGCCTATATTTACGAGACCCTCTACTACATGGATGAAGACTTCAAGAAGATCTTCAAGATCAAGGCCGACTTCGATACGGTCATGAACCGGACCGATGAGTCCCAGCTCCAATACGCGGCCTTCATCCGCAAAATCTGCAACGACGAGAAACTCCTGCCCTTCGACCGGAGCGGGGTGGCCGCGGTCATCGAGCACGGGGTCCGGCTGGCGGGCCGGCAGAAGAAGCTTTCCACCGAATTCCACAAGGTAACGGATATCCTGCGGGAAGCCAACTACTGGGCCAAGAAGGATGCCAGTGACCGGGTTACGGAGAAGCACGTGGACCAGGCCGTGGAGGAGAAGATCTACCGGGTGCGCATGATCGAAGACAAGATCCAGGAGATGATCGACGAGGGAATCATCCTGATCGATTCCGAAGGGGCCAAGGTAGGTCAGTTGAACGGCCTTTCGGTTTACGACGTGGGAGAGTACGCTTTCGGCAAGCCTTCGCGAATCACGGCCAAAACGGCGATGGGCAAGGCGGGGATCATCAACATCGAGCGGGAAGCCGACATGTCGGGGAGGACTCACAACAAGGGTGTGCTGATCCTGGCCGGATATCTCAGGGGAAAATACGCCCAGGATAAGCCTCTGACCCTTACCGCCAGCCTGGCCTTCGAGCAGTCCTACAGCGGGGTGGACGGGGACAGCGCTTCCTCCACCGAAATCTATGCGATTCTCTCCAGCCTGACCGATCTGCCCCTGCGACAGGATTTGGCCATCACCGGGTCGGTCAATCAGAACGGGGAGATTCAACCCATCGGGGGAGTGAACCAGAAGGTCGAGGGGTTCTTCGAAGTGTGCCGCGCCCGGGGGTTGACCGGGAAACAGGGGGTCATCATTCCCCACCAGAACGTGGGCGACCTCATGCTGCGAAAGGACGTGGTGGCCGCGGTGCAGGAAGGAAAATTTCATATCTACCCGGTGCAGAGCGTCGATCAGGGAATCGAGATCCTGACGGGTAAGCCCGCCGGAGAGAGAAATCCGGACGGGACCTATCCCCCGGGAACGGTGAACGGTCTCGTGGATGAGAAGCTGCGAGAGTTGGCGAAGAGGATGAAAGAGTTTGAAGGGGAAAAATAGCGGATGGCAATTTGGCTCATGGCTGATTGCTCACGAGCGATTGCTGAAAGCTGACCGCTTATCTTTAGCCTTGTAGGGGCGCGGGGCCCACGTCCCTACAAGGCCTGACCGAAAGGGGACCTATGAGCGATTCACCGGATGATGTGAAGGAAAAGACCAAGAAGATTGCGGAACTTTATTTTAAGGGGATCCCCGGGGAACGCCCTTTCGAAATCTGGAAGTCCTTTGACAAGGAACTGGCCAAAGAGATTTCCCTCTTTTTCACCGGGAAGCTCTATGCGCGGGGAAAAATCCCCCATAAGACCCGCCAGCTGGTGACAGTTGCGGCGCTGACCGTGCTGGAAAGGAGCGAGGAATTGAAAATACACCTCCACGCGGCGCTGAACGTGGGTTGCACGCCCAAGGAGGTCACCGAGGTCATCTTCCAGATGGCCACGTACGGGGGCGTTCCGGTGATGAATTCCGCCCTGAAGGTCTTCCGGGAGGTCCTGCGGGAAAAAGGGCTATGGCCCCTGAAGTAGCGGAAGAATGGAAAGACGAAACGGCCAAAAATTGGAAGATTGGAACGATGGAATAATGGAATGATGGGTAACAAATAATCCCTGCTCTTATGCCGGGTTTTCCCCCCCATTATTCCAATTCTCCATCATTTCACCATTCCATTCTCCCGGGATTCCGCCTTCATCCGCTGATCTCCTTTCCCACCTCGGTAAAGGTCTGGTCGAGAATACTCACGAGCTCATCGATCTGTTCTTTGGTGATGATCAGGGGAGGAGCCAGGAGGAGGTGGTCTCCGTGGATCCCGTCCGCCCCCCCTCCGCCGGGGTAGGTGATCAATCCTTTTTCGAAGGCCCGGTTTCCGATGAGCGCGTTGACCTTCAACTTGGGGTCGAATGTTTCTTTGGTCTTTTTGTCTTTCACCAACTCGATTCCCGCAAACAGGCCCTTGCCCCGCACGTCCCCAACGAAGGAATGCCGTTCCAGAGATTTCAGGGCCTGCAAAAAATATTCTCCCATCTGGGCGGAACGCCGGATCAAGTCGTGTTTCAAGAGATAATCGACCACCGCGCAGCCGATGGCGCCTGAAAGGGGGTTCTGGCTGTAGGTGTGCCCGTGAACGAACGCGCCCGAACCTTCCTGAATCGCCCGGTAGATTTCTTCCGTGACGATGACCGCGCCCATGGGAGTATATCCGCTGCTCAAGCCCTTGGCGGCGACGATCATATCCGGCTTTACTTTCCAGTGGTCGATCCCGAAATTCTTCCCGGTCCTGCCCATGCCGGTCATCACTTCATCGGAGATGAAGAGGACGTCGTACCGGTCGCAGGTTTCCCGGATTTTCTCGTAGTAGCCGGGCGGGGGGATCAGGGCGGCCGCCGTGGCCCCCACCATGGGTTCGGCGATGAAAGCGGAGACTGAATCCGGCCCTTCGTAAAGGATGGTCCTCTCCAGGTCCGCCGCGCACTCCAGGGCGCACGACTCGGGCCGAAGGCCGAAGGGGCAGCGGTAACAGTAGGGCGGGGCGATGTGGGGGGTGTGGAGCATCAGGGGCAGGTAGAGCCGTCTGCGGGCCGCGTGCCCGGAGAGGGCCAATGCGCCCAGGGTGTTCCCGTGGTAACTCGTCCAGCGGGAGATCACCTTGTACTTCTCCGGTTTGCCTCTCTCCACCTGGTATTGCCGGGCAAGTTTCACGGAGGTCTCGACGGCTTCCGAGCCTCCGGACAGGAAATAGACCCGGGTCATCCCCTCGGGGGCCAGTTGGATGAGCTTGGCGGCCAGCTCGATCGAGGCCTCGCTGGTAAACTGGGACCCGTGGGCGAAGGAGATCTTTTCCGCCTGGAGGACCATGGCCTGGGTGATTTCTTTCACCCCATGGCCGATTCCAACCACTGCGGCCCCGGCGGACCCGTCGATGTATCTTTTCCCCGCGGAGTCATAAATGTAGATTCCCTCGCCGCGGACCGCGGTGGGGTATGATTTCTTGGA
>PMCE01000430.1:11770-12808 GCA_003154025.1 Syntrophaceae bacterium | reverse complement strand
CACGGCCAGGCAGGATCCCTGTTTTTCTTCATGGCCTCGGGATATGGAGTCGGCCTTCTGGGCTCAGGTTTCATATCCCATCTTTTGACCCACCGGCTCACGATCACCTTTGCGGGCATGATGGGGGGCCTTGCCCTGATGATCATCTCGCGGTCGGCCTCCATCGGGGGCATCCATGCCGGGCTGGTCCTCATCGGGATTTTTGCCGGATTCTACCTCCCTTCCGGGATCGCGACCCTTACGGAGCTGGTCAGCAAGGAGCACTGGGGAAAGGTCATGGCCATCCATGAGCTCGCCCCCAATACCGCGTTCATAACCGCTCCGCTTCTGGCCGAATTCCTGCTGAGGTTCTTCTCCTGGCGGGGGACCCTGAACATTTTAGGAGCCTGGGCCATCCTGATGCCAATTCTGTTCCTGCTCTTCGGACGGGGAAGCCGCAAACGGGGGGAACCCCCCCGTCTCCGGTTATTCCGCGAAGTCCTCTCCACCCCGTCCTGCTGGGTGATGGCCCTTTACTTCATGGTCATCATCGGGTCCAGCATGGGCATCTATGCAGTCATGCCCCTCTTCCTGGTGAGCGAAATGGGAATGGACCGCCCCTGGGCCAACACTCTGATCGGCTTTTCCCGAAGCCTGGGAATCGTAGTACTATTTATCTCGGGGATGATGATCGACCGGATCGGACCCATCCGCGCCCTCACCATCTTCATGATCACCACTGGCCTCTTCACTGTTTTACTCGGAATCATTCCCGGAACGACTCCGGTCTCCATCCTGATCTTCCTCCAGGCGGGCTTCGGCATTTGCCTGTTCCCCACGGGCTTTACCATCGTCTCCCTCCTCTTTCCGGAACGAGTCCGGGGGGTGGCGGTTTCCCTGATCATCTTCATGGGGTTTTTATTCGGCGCCGGGGTGCTCCCTTCGGCGGTGGGATACTGGGCCGAAGCCTTTTCTTTCGCCTCGGGCTTTGCCATCATGGGCGCCATCACCCTGGCCCTGGTCCCCTTCTTCCGCCGCGTCACTTCCCGGCTGAATCTT
>PMCE01000430.1:1461-11635 GCA_003154025.1 Syntrophaceae bacterium | reverse complement strand
AGAGGAAGCCTTCAATTCTCTGCTCTATGCCCCATGCTCTATGCTTTTCTTACTTAGGCGGCCAGGTCGGCCTGGGCCCCAGGAACCTTTCTTTCAAGCCTTCCGTGTTAAACTCCTTGGACTTGCAGAAATTGATCACCTTGCGTTCCCAATCCTCCATCATCTGGCAGGCCCTGGGAACATCTTTGGCGATTTCCAGGGGAACTTTAATCACCCCGTGCTTGTCACCCATGAGCAGGTCGCCGGTTTTTACCCACAGCCCTCCCACTTTGACCGGAGTCCCAATTTCGACCAGGTGAACGTAGGCGTGGGAAACAGTGACACAGCTTGAATAGAACTGGAAACCGATTTCCTCCACTTCGTCGAGGTCCCTCACCGAACCATCGGTAACCACACCGGCGCATCCCAGAGCCTTGTGGATATTGCCGTTGACTTCGCCCCAGAAAGAGCCGACCACCGGCCGGTCCACATCATGGTGCACGACGATCCTGGGTCCCGGGGTCTTTTGGATTAGGTCCCACCATTCGTGAGGCGGAACCCTCCGGCCCTCCGAAGTGTCGGCGGTGATCACCCCCGTCACCGCATACCCGATCATGATCCCCAGGTCGGGGAACTGGCATTTGATCTCCGAGAGCATTGCCCCTTCGTTCCTCGGGCGGAAGTTGAAGAGCTCAATGCCATTGGAGATGGCGCAGGTGGGCCATTTCCGCAATGCTTCCAGGTCTTCCTTGGTGAGGTTCGCTGCCATTTTCGGCTCCTTCCCTTCAAAGGCGATATGGGTTTAATAGATTCCTTCTGGAAAGCGTACTAAAAGCGATGCCCTAAATCAATAAAAAACATCTTTCCGTCCTCCCTTGAAAAATGGGAGGGGGAGATTTCCCGCTGGCCGTGCCTCCTCCCGGGTTTTTCTCCGGCGGCCTATCATCGGGCTAATTCAGGAGCCTTGCAGCCGTTACGGCATAAATCCTTGCCGCCTCAACCAGCTTGCAGACTTCCACGTTTTCGTTCGGCTGATGGGCCAGCCCGGGATCGCCGGGGCCGAAGAGGAGCAGGGGAACCTTGAGGACCGGGAGAAAACCGACGGCATCGGAAAAGTAGTTCGCCCCCTTGAGGACCGCTTTCCGCCCGGTCATTTCGGTTACGATCGACGAAAAATTTTGCAGCACCGGTTCTGATGGTGAAGTTTCCACCGAGGGGTGGTCGTTCACCGTCTTGGCCGCTGCTTTGAAACCCGGGACCTTCGTACCGAGTCCCTGGACGATATTCTCTATCTGGCTCAAGATCACCGAATGTTCCTGCCCCGGGACGGTGCGCATGTCGAGGGTCGCCACACAGTGATCGGGCACCACGTTGGTCTTGACTCCCCCGGCAATGGTGTTGATACTCCGGGTAAAGCCGCCCAGGATGGGGTGGGTCTTAAAGGGGATGGCGAGCTTCTCAAACTCCTTGATGATCTCCACCATCATCATGATCGCGTTTCGCCCCTTCTCGGGCATGGACCCGTGGGCGGTCTTGCCGAATGTTTCTATCTCCACCCAGAGAACTCCTTTTTCGGCGATGAAGATTTCGTTGTAAGTCGGCTCGGCGATGAATAGCGCCTGGACCGCTCCAAGGGTTGGCATCTTGGCGATCGCCGCCGCTCCCAGCGAATCGATCTCCTCCCCTGCCGTCGCGGCGAGAAGAAGGTCGCCCTTCAGCGGAATCCGGGCACTGGCCAAAGCTTTCACCGCGGCCATCATGGCCGCCAGGCCTCCCTTCATATCCGCGGCCCCCCTCCCCCAAACCTTGCCTTCGGCCACCACCCCGGCAAAAGGTTCATGGACCCATTTCTCGGCGCCAACCGGCACGGTATCCAAATGACCGTTGTAAAACAAAGCCGGCGCCTTCCCCTGTCCTTTCAACCGCGCCAACACGCTGGCCCGGGTTTCACTGTGTTTGACCAATTCTGCCTCCACCCCGCTCTTTTCCAGGACAGCAGCTACGTACTCGGCCGCCGCCAGCTCATTCCCCGGAGGATTCACGCTCTGGATGCCAACCAAGTCCTGGCAGATTTTCACCACTTCAGATTCTTTTATGAGTCCAGCAAGATGCTCTTCATTCATTCGCCCAGCCCGTTCCTTCCATCTTTGTGATCGTTTGCAATTTCCGGTCGCATATTAACGATATTATAGGAACCGCGGAGCAATGTAAACATCCGGTTCTAACGCTTGAGCCGGGAAAGGGAAGTGGGATTCAAGGAGGGAAGAACCGGCCTCCGAACTAGAAAACCGTTGTTTCTTGCTTGATTCAGCCTTCCGCCGGTTCACCAACGTTTCAGCCCACGCTCACGCATTGTCCCCCTTTGCGCCAAGTAAGNNACCCGCTGGACCGGGCGGGCGAGCCATTCTTTCTGCGGGAACATGGCCGAAGCCTTGTAGGGACGCCCGGCGGGGCGCCCGCCAAGCCCGCCTCATCCTGCGGATGCCCGGCGGGGGCCCCGCGGGAAATTCTCTCCCCGCCGATGCTTTTGGCGCGCGCCGCCCTTGCCTCCGGGCCACAAGTTTGCCCCTGCCTGGAAGGAAGAATCCTAAAAGTGAAAGGGGACAAGACGCTCAAGCACCTTGACACTGTTAAAAATAAATGGAAGAATCCCTTTGGTCGGGAACCGAACTGTTTCTTCATCTAGAGGGCCATGGATCGGCAAATAACGATTATCGGCGGAGGATTGGCGGGATGTGAGGCGGCGTGGCAGGCGGCTCACCGGGGATGCTGGGTCACCCTCTATGAGATGAAGCCCAAGCGCTTTTCCCCGGCCCATATCTCCCCCGATCTTGCCGAACTGGTCTGCAGCAACTCCCTGCGCTCCAACTCGTTGGAGAACGCGGTAGGGCTTTTGAAGGAGGAATTGAGGCGGCTGAATTCTTTGATTCTGGCCGTGGCCGAAGAGACCCGGGTGCCCGCAGGGGACGCGCTGGCCGTGGACCGGCAAGCGTTTGCTGCTTCGATCACCTCCCGGATAGAGAAGGCGGAGAGGATAGAAATCATCCGCGAGGAAGTCACGGAGATCCCCCCGGATGGGATCGTGATCATCGCCTCGGGCCCCCTCACCTCCCCCGCCCTGGCGGAACCCCTTCAGAGGCTGACCGGGGGGGAATCTCTCTACTTCTACGATGCCATCGCGCCCATCGTGGACGGGGACAGCCTGGACCTGAAAGTCATCTTCCGAGCTTCCCGCTATGGCGAGGGGAATGATTACCTGAACTGTCCCATGAATCATGAGGAGTACCATCTCTTCGTGGAAGAATTAATGAAAGGCGAAAAGGTCCCTTACCGAGACTTCGAAAAGCCGGTGCACTTTGAGGGTTGTCTGCCGGTTGAGGAAATGGCCGAAAGAGGCCCGGAGACTCTGGCCCATGGCCCCATGAAGCCCGTCGGTTTGAAGGATCCCCGAACCGGGAGAACCCCCTACGCGGTAGTTCAGTTGCGGCATGAGGACAGCCAGGGGTCGGCCTATAACCTGGTGGGATTTCAGACCAAGCTGAAATGGAAGGAGCAGGAGCGGGTCTTTCGCCTGATCCCCGGGCTGGAGAAAGCCCAGTTTCTCCGTTTCGGGAGCCTTCACCGGAATACTTTCATCCACTCCCCCACTCTCCTGGACAAGACCCTGCAATTGAGAAAGGATCCTCGCATCCTCTTTGCCGGGCAGATCACCGGGGTCGAGGGGTATGTGGAATCAACCGCCATGGGGCTTTTGGCGGGGATCAATGCGGCGCGGTTGGCAAAGGGGGAATCATGGGTCATTCCGTTGCCAACCACTGCCATGGGGTCGTTGGTCCATTACATAACCGCCCCTCAGGTCAAGGAGTTTCAGCCCATGAACGTAAACTTCGGTCTTTTCCCGCCCATGGAGGGGCGATTCAGGGGCCGGGATAAGAAGAGGGCGACGAGCGAAAGAGCGCTGAAGGACCTGGGAGATTGGGTTAGGACGCAGATGAAAGATGCCTAGAATTCGAAATGCCTAAAATTACTTGACCCGACCGAGGGATTATTCGACAGCATGACTATGCGATTGATGATAGGACGCGGATTTGGCCCTTCAAAAAGAATTCAAAAGCCAGGAGCCAGAATCAAGGATATAGACGAAAGAAGTTCATTGCACGATTTTCTATCCATACATATGCCGTTTAAATTTCTTATCCCTAATCCGTGTTCATCCGCGTCCAATTCAATTTTTTGTTTTTGCCGAACCTGTGTTCATCTGGCCAATAAGAAAATGAAATGAATAATTCCTTCCCGAAAAAAGCAGATGTGGTGGTTGCGGGGGCGGGGCCGGCAGGGTCGATCCTGGCCTATCACCTGGCCAAAGCCGGCATCGATGTGGTCCTTCTGGACAAGGCCAAATTTCCCCGCGGCAAGACCTGCGGCGGGGGAATTAACGTCCGCACGCAAAAGCTCATCCCCTACGACTTTTCCCCCGTCATCGAAAGCACCATTACGGCGATTTCTTTCACCTGCAAGTTCGAGGATCCCTTCACCCGGCGTTCCCCCGACCCGCTTATGTTCACGGTGCGGCGGGAGATCTTCGATGAGTTCCTGGTTCGAAAAGCCGAAGAAGCCGGCGCCCGCTTTTTCGGCCCGAATCCCTTTCTGGCCCTCAACCCCAAAGACGGTTTTATCGAAGTTGAAACCCCCGCGGGAGTCTGTTCGGCGGCCTACGTAGTGGGAGCGGACGGCTCCCAGAGCGCCGTCGCCAAAAAGATGGGGCTCCTTCAGGAAGTCATCCACATGCTGGCCGTTCATAGCGAGGCCCCCAGCTCCATCATCCCCGACTGGGAGCCCGATCTGATTCACATCGACTGGGGAAGCATTAAAAGAAGTTATGCCTACCTTTTCCCCAAAAAATACTTCCTTTCCATGGGTGCTGGAGGAGTCGATATTCCGGCGACAAGAATCAAAAACTATCAGAGGGCCTTCCTGGCCACCCGCTGGCGGAAAGAACAAACCTTTCCGTTCAGTGTCGCCGGATTCATGATTCCCCTCCGGAAGAACCGAACCCCGATCCAAAAAGGGAGGTGCCTCCTCGTCGGAGATGCGGCCGGGCTTGCCGACCCGTTTTCCGGGGAAGGGATTTTTTCCGCTGTCCGGAGCGGTCAGATCGCCGCATCGGTTTTGCAGGAGGCATTGAAGAACCGATGGGATTCCCTCAAGCCGTATCAGGAGGCCATCGACGGAGATTTGATGATCGAGCTGGAGTGCTCCCGCCTCTTCCGCGAGATCTTCAACCTCCGCCCGTTACATTACCACCAGAAACTTGCCTCCAAAGACCGATGGTGGAACGCCATGGCCAAGATTATGCGGGGGGAGAAGACATTTCTGGATATAAAAAAGAAACTTGGACCGCTGGGAAGTATGCTTCTCCGCATGGCGCGATAAGGACAGGGACGAGGAACGAAGAACAGGCTTCAGGATTGAAAACCCGGAGACCAGAAGGTTGAGTTCCAGGGCTTTCAGTCTGATTCTTGACTCCTTGTTCTTCACCTCTTCCGGTTCAGTTCATAGAGTAAACGTAATCCCTCAAGGGTCAGGAATTCGTCCACTTCTTCGAGGCTCTTGGACTCGAGGGCAATGAGGGGCGCCAGCCCTCCGGTGGCGATCACTTTGGGGTTTGTGCCCACTTCTTCCTTCATGCGCCGGACGATCTCGTCGGTCAACCCCACATAGCCGAAGACGATGCCGGCCTGCATCGACTGGACCGTATTTTTCCCCACCACCCTCTTGGGGGTTTTCAGCTCCACCCGGGGAAGCTTGGAAGCCCGGAGGAACAAAGCCTCGGCGGAGATCCCCAACCCCGGGGCAATCGCTCCGCCCATGTATTCTCCCTTGGGCGAAATGTAATCAAAGGTCGTGGCGGTCCCGAAATCGACCACGATCAAGCTCTGTCTGTATTTATGGTACCCGGCCACGGCGTTCACGATTCGGTCCGCTCCCACCTCGTAAGGGTTGTCGAGCAGGATCGGCATGGCCGTATTGATCCCGAATTCAACCACCAGGGGTTTGAGGCGAAAATACTTCTCGCAGAGTTCCAGGAGCATATTCAGCATCGGAGGGACCACGCAGGAGATGGAGATGGCCTCGATCCTTTCCAGGGGGATGGAACTGGAGGCAAAGAGGTTACGCATGAGGATGCCGTATTCGTCGCTGGTGCGGTCCCGTTCCGTCCAGACGCGCCAGTTGTCCACCAAACGCTCCCCGTCGTAGATTCCCAGAACCGTGTTCGTGTTGCCCACGTCGATCACCAGAAGCATGGAAAAACCTCCCTCATTGAATATTGCGGATTGCGGATTGAAAAACACCTCAAACCTAGTGGAGGCGGAGACTGACCTCTCCGGCGATGAAGCGGCGGGTTCGGCCCTCTTCATCCACCAGCAAAAGCGCCCCGTCCATGTCAAGGCCCAAAGCCCGTCCGAGAACTTCTCCTTCCGGGCCGATGATCCCGACTCTTTTCCCGTTGATCCAGGAGAGCCGGTTCCACTCCTCCCGCAGTTGCAGGGAGAATCCTTCCCGCAGAAATCGGAGGTAGGCCTCCTCCAGTTCTTGGAAGAGCCGCTCGGCAATCGCCACCCGGGATATTTCCTTGCCGCTCTCGACGCGCACGGAGGTAGCCGTCTCCCGCAGATCGGCGGGAAAGTCTTCCTTCCTCCAGTTCACGTTTATTCCTATTCCCAGGACGACGAACCTGGCTCTCTGACCCTCCGCCTCCATCTCCGCCAGGATCCCGGTCAATTTCCTTCCCTTCACAAAGATATCGTTGGGCCACTTGATCCGCGCGTCCAGGCCCGAAGCACCGGCCAGGGCTCTGGCTGCGGCCACACCCGCAAGGAGGGTCAGCTGCGGGGCCGTGGAGGCGGGGATCGAGGGTCTTAGCAGGATGGAAGCGTATACATTTAAGCCCGCTGGGGATTCCCAGGCCCTCCCCAGCCTCCCCCTGCCGCGGGATTGGGAATCAGCCATCACCACCGTCCCCTCCCGGGCCCCTTTACGCGCCAGGCCGTGGGCTTTCCGGTTGGTGGTGTCGATCTCCGGGAAGAAGAAAATCTCCCGGCCGATCAGCTTGCCTTTTCGAAGCTCGCGAAGTTCGTCGATCCACATGGCAGAACAGGTACGAGGAACGAGGCCCGAAGCCTGAGGAAAAGAATGTTCTTTCTCGTGCCTCAAGCCTCGTGCCTTATGCTTTCGGCCGCTTATCCACAATCCTTTTGGCCTTGAAAGTCGTCCTTTCCAGGGTTCCGAATTTTTCGATCCTGATCTCCGGGGTCACCTGCAATTCATCCTTCAAATCTTTTCGCAGGCGCTGCTCCAGGACCGCTTGATCCATATCCGCGGAAAGGCGCTCACAAACGACCGTGCACATGTCCGCATAGGTCTTCTCGTCCCGGGTCAACTCGACAAGAAACTCATCGCCCAGTTCCCCGTAACTCCGGACTACCTTCTCCACCTGGACGGGGTAAAATTTCGCCCCCCGGTATATTACCATATCATCGGCCCGCCCGAGAATGCCCCCTGCGGCCCGTCCATGGGTCCGGCCGCAGGAGCACCGGGAAGAATCAAAGCGGGCATAATCATTCGTCCAATACCTCAGCATGGGGGTCGCCTCCCGCGTCAGGTGGGTGATGACCATGACCCCCATTTCCCCTTCCATACACCTTTCCAGGGTGTCCGGGTTGATGATCTCGACCACATAATGGTCCTCGGCAAAATGCAGGCCTGTTTTGGCCGTGCATTCGGAAGCAAAGGTGGGGGCGATCTCGGCCAGGCCGTAATAATCGTAGGCGTCGATTCCCAGGCCGGCTTCAATCTTTTTCCTCGTAGCCTGGGTCTCGGTTCCCCCTTCCCCTCCGAAGCAGCCCAACCGCAGGGACAAATCCTTGGGCGAAACCCCGCGCTCCCGCAAGTTCTCGGCGATGTGCAGGGCAAACGAAGGCGTGCAGAATAGAACGGTCGAACCCGGGTTGAGCAGGTATTCGACCTGCCGGCCGGTCATGCTGGCCCCGATGGGGATCACGAAGCAGCCTAGCCTCTCCGCCGCATAGTGGGAGGACATTCCCGCCACCCACAGTCCATAGGCGAACCCGTTCTGAACTACATCCCCAGGCCGGACTCCGAAACTCCACATGGTCCGGGCCGTAACCGCAGTGATGTTCTCCATATCTTTGGCCGACCATATGGTATTGACCGGCGTCCCCGTCGTGCCTGTGGAGGGATGCAGCTCCCTCCAATCCCTTTGCGGCGCCACCGTATACCTGCCAAAGGGGGGATGCTGGATCTGTTCCTCCCGCAATTCCTGTTTGGTCACCACGGGCACATGGATCAGGTCATCCACGGTCTTGATGTGCCCCGGTTTCAGGCCGGCCTTCCGGAATTTTTCCCGGTAGAATTCCGACTTGGCCAGGCACCGTTGAACCTGCCAGCGTAACCTCCTGTTCTGCAACTCCCGGACCGCCTTCCGGCTCATTTTTTCAGCTTCGGGATGATACATTTTCCCTGTACCCATCGTTTTCCCCTCGCATAAGTATTAGGCCCGAGGAACGAGGTTCGAGGTCCGAGAAACTGCAAGGACGCCTTTCCTTCCCCGCTATTTCCCAGTCGACCATGAAGTCTCGAACCCCCCGCCTTGAAAACGAGTACCTATGACCTCGTGCATCGAGCCTCGTGCCTGTAATTATACCGCCAGGTACTTTTTCACGATCCCCTCATTCCATCAGATTTCGTCCAGGGCCCCCTGGTACTGGATCAAGCCTTTCTCCATGATGTATCCCCTGCCGGCCACCTTTCGGCAGAATTTGATATTCTGATCAGCCATCAGGATGGTGACCCCGGAGGTCTGGATCTTCAGGATGACCTCCGCAAGGTCCCTGACCACCAGCGGGGCCAATCCCTCCGACGGTTCATCCAGAAGGAGGATTTCGGAGTTTTTGATGAGCTCGCGGCCGATGGCCAGCATCTTCTGCTCGGCGGAAAGAGGAACTTCCGAATTTTGAAAAGAAAAATCAGGGCAACGCGTAAGGGAAAAAACTCTGAGTTCTGAGTGTGGAGCGTTGAGCCAAGAAAGAAAAGCTTGATGAACTCGTAAAAAGTCAACAACCCGGCTATTCCGTCATTCCGGCGAAAGCCGGATTCCAGTTATTTTAATCCCGCCCTTGGCGGGACTGGACCCCCGGCGCCCGCCCCGGACCCGATCCGGGGTTCACCGGAGAGACGACTCAAAAGACTTTTTACGAGACCATCCGAGCTTGAGTTCGGGAATATTTTTGATTCAGCAGCCGGATCTGTTTTTTCCCAGCACCCGGGCTGCCTCTTTGGCGAAGTAGGTGATGATGAGGTCGGCGCCTGACCGTTTGATGGCCGTCAGGACCTCCATCATGGCCCGTTCTCCGTCGATCCACCCCTGTTGGGCGGCTGCTTTGATCATGGCATACTCGCCGCTTACGTTGTACGCCCCCACGGGAAGGTCAAATTCTTCTCGGACGGAACGGATGATATCCAGGTAAGGAAGGGCCGGTTTGACCATGATGATGTCCGCCCCCTCCTGAACGTCCAGCCTCACCTCCCGCATCGCCTCCCGGGCATTCGCCGGGTCCATCTGGTAGGATTTGCGGTCTCCGAACTGAGGGGTCGATTCGGCGGCTTCCCGGAAAGGGCCGTAAAAGGCAGAGGCGTGCTTGGCGGCGTACGAGAGGATGGGCAGGTCCTCGAAGCCCTTTCCGTCCAACATGTCGCGGATGGCCCGGACCCGGCCGTCCATCATGTCCGAGGGGGCCACCATGTCGACGCCCGCTTCGGCATGGGAAAGGGACATCTTCGCCAGGAGGGCCAGGGTGGCATCGTTGTGCACCTCTCCATCGACCACGACCCCGCAGTGGCCATGGCTGGTGTACTCGCAGAGNNCAGACGTCGGTGATGACGATCAGGCCGGGGACTTCCTTCTTGATGGCCCGGATGGCCTGCTGGATGATTCCCCTGCGGGCGTAAGCCTCCGTTCCCCGGGCGTCTTTCTTCTGGGGGATGCCGAAGAGGATCACCGCGGGGATATTCAGCCGGCAGGCTTCCTCCGCCTCCCGAACCGCCAAATCCACGGAGAGCTGGGCGATCCCCGGCATGGATTTGATTTCCTGCCGAACCCCCCGCCCGTGGACGA
>PMCE01000430.1:0-1411 GCA_003154025.1 Syntrophaceae bacterium | reverse complement strand
TGAGCTTGGCCTCTTTTTCGGTGAGGGTTTTGGCTTTCTCTCTCTCCTTCTCCACCGCCTCCGGCCGGGCTCGGCCGACGAAATCCTGGTTCTGGAGTTTCCGCTGGGCTCGCGACAGATCCTCGGAGGCCTTGGTCAGGTCCTTCTGCAGCCGCCGCTCTTCTTCGTCCAGGTTGATCAACCCCCTCAGGGGCAGGAAGACTTCAACCTCCTCGACGATGGAGGTGGCGGAGGCTTTGGGCTTGGGGCCTTCCGATTGGAAAACGATGGTTTCGATCCGGGCCAGGTTTTCCGAGTAGGTGCGATGCTCCCGCAGTACCTTCAAGATTTCCGGGTTCTGGCAGTACAGGATCACCTCGACCTTCTTTGCCGGGGCAATCTCCATCTCGCTCCGCATGTTGCGTACCGCCCCGATCACTTTCATGAGGAGTTCCATCCGGGCCTCTTCCCCGGGGTAGACCTCGTCCTGTCGAAATCGGGGGAATTCGGCCACCATGATGGACCCTTCGTTGCCCGGGAGGGTCTGCCAGATCTCCTCGGTGATAAAGGGCATGAAGGGATGGAGGAGTCGCAGGGATCTATCCAGAACCCGGGCCAGCACGTCCTGGGCCACCCACTTCCGCCCGGGGTCCTGGTCCTGATACAGGGCCGGCTTGATCAGTTCGATGTACCAGTCGCAGAACTCGTGCCAGAGGAACTGGTAGACGGCCGAAGCGGCCTCGTTGAATTTATACCCGTCCAACGCTTCCCGCACCGCGGCAACCGTCCGGTTGACCCGGCTGAGAATCCATTGATCGGCCAGGGTCAAATCCGCTTTTCCGGCGGGCTTCTTGGGGTCGTATCCCTGGAGGTTGGTCAGGGTGAAACGGGACGCGTTCCATATCTTGTTGGCGAAGTTCCGGTTGCCGGAGATCCGGTCCTCGGAGAGGCGGATGTCCCGCCCCTGCGCGGCGAAGGCCGCCAGGGTGAACCGGAAGGCGTCGGTCCCGAATTTTTCGATCACTTCCAGGGGATCGATGACGTTGCCCCGGGACTTGCTCATCTTTTGTCCCTCGGCGTCCCGCACCAGGGCATGGATGTACACATCCCGGAAGGGGACATCGCCCATGAACTTCAACCCCATCATCATCATCCGGGCAACCCAGAAGAAGAGGATGTCGAATCCGGTCACCAGGACGGAGGTGGGATAGAAGACCTCCAGGTCTTTGGTCTTCTTCGGCCAGCCGAGGGTCGAGAAAGGCCAAAGGGCCGAGCTGAACCAGGTGTCCAGGACGTCCGTCTCCTGCCTCACCGACGCACCGCCGCAACCCGGACATCGGGTCACCGGTTCGGTGGAGACGACCACTTCGTTGCAGGAATCGCAGAACCACGCCGGGATCCGGTGCCCCCACCAGATCTGGCGGGAGATGCA
>PMCE01000044.1 GCA_003154025.1 Syntrophaceae bacterium | reverse complement strand
ATCACCGGCGGCACGGGCTCCTTCGGAAAGAAGTTCACCGAAATCATGCTGCAGGAAATCCATCCCCGGAAATTGATCATCTTCAGCCGGGATGAGCTGAAGCAGCACGAGATGCGGGTTTCCGGGTTCGACCATCCCAGCCTGCGTTACTTCATCGGCGACGTGCGGGACGAGAACCGGCTGCGCCGGGCGATGAACGGGGTGGACATCGTGATCCACGCCGCGGCGTTGAAGCAGGTCCCGGCCTGCGAATACAACCCCATCGAAGCGGTGATGACCAACGTCATGGGGGCCCGCAACGTGATCGAAGCGGCTCTGGACGCGGAGGTCCGGAAGGTGATCGCCATCAGCAGCGACAAGGCGGTCAACCCGGTGAACCTGTACGGGGCGACCAAGCTGGTGGCCGAGAAGCTCTTCATCCAGGCAAACGCCTACAGCGGAACGGGCCAGACCCGCTTCAGCTGCGTCCGGTACGGGAACGTTCTGGGGAGCCGGGGAAGCGTGATCCCCCTTTTCCTGGAGCAGCGGATCAACGGTTCGGTCACGGTCACCGACCCGCGGATGACTCGGTTCTGGCTCACCCTGGAAAGGGGCGTGCGGTTCGTCATCCGCTGCATCGAAGAGATGCGGGGGGGGGAGGTCTTCGTCCCCAAGATTCCCAGCATGAACATCAAGGACCTGGCCGAGGCCATGGCCCCGGGCTGCCAGATAAAAAAGATCGGCATCCGGCCGGGAGAGAAGCTGCACGAGGTGCTCATCTCCGAGGACGAGGCCCACCAGACCCTGGAACTGGAGGACATGTTCATCATCAAACCGGCCCACCCCTGGTGGACGGCGGAAAAATGGCCGGAGGGAAATTCCCTGCCCGAGGGCTACCGGTACGGGAGCAACTCTAACGATTCTTGGCTTGGGCTCGCTGAACTACAAAAAATGCTGGAAGACATGGGAGCCCAGCAGTGATCCCCTACGGTCGGCAATCGGTTGATGCGGGAGACATTCAGGCGGTGGCCGAAGTTCTGCGCTCCGACTGGCTGACCACCGGGCCCCTGGTGGAGAGGTTCGAGAAGGCCGTGGCGGAGTTCGTGGGAGCCAGGCATGCTGTGGCGGTCTCCAGCGGGACGGCCGCCCTCCACGCCGCTTATCATGCCTCGGGAATCGGCCCCGGGGACGAAGTCATCCTGCCGCCCATGACCTTCGTGGCCACGGCCAACGCTGCGGTCTACCTGGGAGGGGTCCCGGTATTCGCCGACGTGGACTCTCGCAGCCTGCTTCTCGACCCGCAGGAAGTGGAGAGGAAGATCACCTCCCGGACGAAGGCGGTGGTGGCCGTGGATTACGCCGGCCATCCCTGCGACTATGATCCCCTGCGGGCTCTGGCCGACCGGCACGGGTTGACCCTCATTGCCGATGCCTGCCACTCGTTGGGCGGGGAATACCGCGGGAGAAAAGTGGGCACCCTGGCCGACCTCACGGTCTTCAGCTTTCATCCCGTAAAGGCCATGACCACCGGAGAAGGGGGGATGGTGGTGACGGACAACCCGGAGTATGCCGCCCTGATGAAAAGGTTCCGCAACCATGGGCTGGCCACCGACCACCGCCAGCGGACCGCAGAAGGGACCTGGAGGTATGAGATGGTGGACTTGGGGTACAACTACCGGATCAGCGATTTTCAGTGCGCTCTGGGCCTCAGCCAGTTGCGAAAACTACCCCAGTGGATATGCCGCCGCCGGGAGATCGCCCGTGATTACGACCGCGCCTTGTCCGCTCTGCCGGGAGTCCATCCCCTGGCGGTGCTTCCTCACGTAACCCATGCCTACCATCTCTATGTCATTCAGCTGGAATCGGGGGCGGGGAAGAAGGATCGCGGGACCATCTTCCAGGCCTTGCGGGGGGAAGGGATCGGGGTGAATGTCCATTATCTTCCTGCCCATCTGCATCCCTATTACCGCGGGCGTTTCGACACCCGGCCGGGAATGTGTCCCGTAGCGGAACAGGCCTACGAGCAGATCCTGAGTCTGCCTATCTTTCCTTCATTGAAAGATCCCGAGGTGAGGGAAATAGCCGAAAAAGTAGGAAGCATGGCTGGGGAATGTCCAGAATGAGGGTCGTGGCAATTATTCAGGCACGGATGGGGAGCACCCGACTGCCGGGGAAGGTTCTGCGAGATATCCGAGGAGCGTCGATGCTGGCCCGGGTAGTGAACAGGGCCCGGCAGTCCAAACTCCTGGATGAGATCCTCGTGGCCACAACGACTGGGCACCTGGATGATCCCATCGTGTCCGCCTGCCAAAGGCTGGAAACCCCCGTCTTCCGGGGGAATCAGGAAGACGTACTCGATCGCTATTACCGTGCGGCCGGGATTTGCCAGGCGGAAGCTGTGGTGCGCATTACTTCCGACTGTCCCCTCATTGATCCGGAGATCGTGGACCGTGTCGTCCGGTCTTTCCGGGAAGAAACCCCGGATTATGCCAGCAATACTTTAATCCGTTCTTACCCCCGGGGACTGGATGTGGAAGTCATGAGCATGGCTACTTTAACCAAGGCATGGGGTCAGTCCCGTGAGCTTTACCAGCGTGTACATGTAACCCCCTATATTTATCAGAATCCTGCTTTATTTCGCCTTCTGCCGGTGAAAGGGGAGGAGGACTTCAGCGACTACCGATGGACGGTAGATACCCCAGGAGACCTTAAGTTCATCGTTGCTGTTTATGCCCGGCTGGGCGATCGAGAAGATTTTAGTTGGAAAGATGTACTGCGGGTATTATCCCGGGAGCCTGATCTTGTTAGGCTGAACAAGCATGTTCAGCAGAAAGCTCTGGAGGAGGGGTGAAGGAGAGAAAAGTACTCCTGCTCCGTGCGGACGGCAGCACCCAAATTGGGACTGGGCACCTGATGCGTTGTTTGGCCCTGGGACAAGCCTGGAGAGAAGCCGGAGGCGAGGTTCTCTTCATCACCGCCTGCCGTGAAGAGGGATTCCTTCACCGTCTAAGTGACGAAGGCTTCTCCGTCCATCCCCTCAAAAATCCTTACCCCCATGAAGAAGACTTGAAGGTTACTGGATCCTGCCTGAACCAACACCTGGGGGCTTGGCTCGTCTTGGACGGCTACCACTTCGATGGACTATACCACCAGAGGGTGAAAGCGGTCGGAGCCCGGCTGATGGTCATCGACGATATGGCTCACCTTCCCCATTACGCGGTGGACATCATATTGAACCAGAATATTCACGGGCCCGAGCTCTCTTATTCCGCGGGGCCGGAAACAAGGCTGGTAGGGGGAACCTCTTATGCCCTCCTACGCCGGGAGTTTCTGCCATGGCAGGAGTGGAAACGGGAGTTCCCGGAGCTGGCCCGGAAGATTCTGGTCACCCTGGGAGGCGCAGATCCGGAAAACATCACCCGAAAGGTGATTCAGGGTTTGAAGAAAATTCCCCTCCGTCCCCTGGAAGTATCAGTCGTGGTGGGTCCCGCCAACCCTCACCTGAAGGACATTGAGGAAGAACTGTCTTCAGCTTCCTTCTCCTACCGCCTCCTGCAGTCGGCGAATGATATGCCGTGCCTGATGGCTTGGGCCGATGTGGCGGTTTCCGCCGCCGGGTCCACCGTCTGGGAGCTTGCCTTTATGGGGTTGCCCGCCCTGCTTCTGGTGGTGGCGAAAAACCAAAGGGGGGCGGCGAGAAAATTGCAGCAGGCAAGGGATCTTCCAGATCCTTGGGGCAGAAGACCGGGTTGAATCCAAGGGAATCGGCGAAAATCTTGCCGGCCTAGTGGGGAAAAGGGAGGTCCGGCGAAAAATGAGCAAGAGAGCCCGCCTTCTGGTAGATGGGCTAGGAGCAAAAAGGGTGGCGGACATTCTGAGAGGGGCTGGCTCATGAAGGTTGCCCTACGCGGCATCCGGTTTGAAGACGAGGAAATGATCCGCACCTGGCGGAATTCTCCGGAGGTGGCCTCGTATATGTATAAGGATCATTTCATATCCTCCGAGGAACACGGTCGATGGGTGATNNCGGCGGGGCTAGCAAATCTCTATAACATCGACCCGACGAATCGGAAGGCCTATTGGTCCTTCTACCTAGGTAGCGCCTCAGTCAGGGGAAAAGGGGTTGGGAGCGTGGTTGAATATTTGATCCTGCGTCATGTCTTCGATGAACTCGGCTTCCATCGTCTCTGTTGCGAAGTCCTGGCTTCCAACTCGCCAGTGATAGAGATGCACAAGAGCTTCGGATTCGTCCAGGAAGGCTATTTCCGCCAGCATGTGATCAAAGGCGGGCGGCCGCAGGATGCGGTGTTATTGGCCATGGTGCGGGAAGACTGGGAAAGGATGAGGACGAAAATCGAAGAACGTATGAAGAGTCGGGGATACCTGGACTGAAGACAGGGGAGATGAGGACTAGACTTGAAATAAACGGGCGGCGGATCGGGCCTGGAGAGCCGGTCTACCTGGTTGCGGAGATCTCCGCCAACCACAACCAGAAATTCGAGCAGGCCCTTCTTCTTCTGCAGGCAGCCAGGGAGGCGGGAGCGGACGCGGTCAAACNNGGAGGGACCCTGTGGGACGGGCGGACTCTTTACGACCTCTACCGCGCAGCTTATACTCCCTGGGAGTGGCAGCCCCGGCTCAAAGAGGCGGCGGAGGAATTGGGCCTGGCTTTCTTCTCCACCGCCTTCGACCCCTCGGCCGTGGACTTCTTGGAAGGGATGGGCGTTCCGGTCCACAAGGTCGCTTCCTTCGAGATCGTAGATATCCCCTTGGTCGAAAAGATGGCCGGGACCGGCAAACCCCTGATTCTCTCCACCGGAATGGCGACCCTGCA
>PMCE01000130.1:775-11987 GCA_003154025.1 Syntrophaceae bacterium | reverse complement strand
GGAGAAGACCCTGCATCAAGCCGCGGCCTCTTTGAAAAAAGGCGGGATCGCGGTGTTGATCGGTTTTTTTGAAGACCCCCATCGAGTCACTTTCCCGGTCAACCTCTTTGTCCAGCGGGAAATCCAGATCCGGGGGAGCCGGGGCTACTGCTGGGACTTCCAGGTGGCCATGGAATTCATCAGGAATAAGAAAGTCAAGTTGAAGCCCTTGGTATCCCACCAGCTGCCCCTGGAGGATCTGCCCCGCGCTTTTGAACTCCTTCTGGACCCGAAAAGCCAGACGGATAAAGTGGTCATTCAAATCTGATCCCCATACGTTCAAAAAATTGACGGGAAATCCAAAGATTGCCGTACCTTCTCTGGCTTGCAAAAATCCCGATCCGGTTCCGAAAGAACCGGATTGGGATATCGGCCGCCCTTGGGTTTTAAGAAGTTGATCTTTCTCCATTACTTGAAGTCCTCCCCCGCTTATCAGTAGCAGTCCCATCCCTTTTGGGAAAAATGGCACAGGGCTTGGAGATCTGCAATTTAAAAACCCTATACAGGCGCCCACCGGCGGGGCCTGGCGGGATATGATTATGACCGAGGGGAGTGGATTCCTTCTTCCGCCCCTAGGCGCAATCCCGTGGGCAGAAAGGGAGAATGATGGACCATTTCGAAATGCTCGAAACCCAGAGCATCCATATAATCCGGGAAGCTTATTATCAATTCCGCATCGTGGCCATTTTGTGGTCGGTCGGCAAGGATTCGACCGCCCTGCTCTGGCTGATCCGGAAGGCCTTCCTGGGCACCATCCCCTTCCCCATTGTCCACATCGACACGGGCCATAAATTTCCGGAGATGTATAAATTCCGCGATCGCCTTGCCCGAGAATGGGGGTTCCCCTTGATCGTCGGGAGGAATGAAGAAGAGATCGCCCGGGGCATGGGCCCGAAAAAGGGGCTGAAGATCGACTGCTGCGCGGAGCTCAAAACGAATGCTTTGCGGCAGGTGATCAGGAAATATGGGTTTGAGGCCATCTTTCTCGGAACCCGGAGAGACGAATACGGCATCCCGGCCATGGAACGGCCTTTCCCCATTCGGGATGAACGGTTCCCCTGGAGCAACGAGAACCAGCCCGCCAAAATCGGGAATCCCTTCCAGTCTTTCGGGTTCGAGGAGGAGCCTTTCCGCGTTCATCCCATCCTCCACTTCTCGGAGCTGGAGATCTGGAGATACATAAAGAGAGAGGCCCTCCCCATCATCACCCTCTACTTCAACAGGGAAGGAAAGAGGTACCGGAGTATCGGCTGTGTCCCCTGTTGCTCACCCGTCGATTCCCCTGCCGCGACTCTCGATGAAATCATCCAAGAAGTCCGCACTGCAAACCTTCCCGGGAGGCCCGGGAGGACGCGGGACGAGAAGAGCGTATGCACGATGGAGAAATTTCGAGTTTTGAGTTAAAACGAAACCCCGCCTCCCGCCGCGAAACAGCACCGAGAATTCTATCCCTTCGGAGTACCCAGTTCCCCCGTTCTTATTTCCTGAGGCGTCATTCCCCCTTCAGGGCCTTTACCTTCTGCCAGGAGGCCCTGGGAGATGAAAAGGGTTTCAACTTTGCCGAATTTGGAATCGGCCTGAACCCCTGCGCGCGCCTGGCGGCCACCAACCTGGAAGACCTCGGCCGGCGGGGAAATTGCAACTGCGGCATCGGCAGCAACTTCGCCATCGGCGGCCGAATCCTGGCCCCAACCACCACGACCCCATGTTCCAGGACGCCAGGGTCGAATCCGACGGGAAACTGATTCTGGATAAAGGGGGATGCAAAATTTGAATGCGAAATTCGGATCCTTGTGGGGGCAACTCTGCGTAGTTGCCCATCTTGCGGGCGGCCACATAGGGCTACACCTACAACATCCTGTTTGGTTCCGGCATGGCTGCGTTAGGAGAGCTTTCCGGCGGAATCCTTGTCCAGGTAAACCCTTACGCAAGAATGCCTTCGCAACGCGGATGACGGACAGGCCGAAGATATCGGGCCTTCCCACATCTTCCGCACGGCATCGGCCTTCTGGGGGCCGGGGACGATGGTGTAGATCTCCTTGGCCGAAAGGATGGCGGGCACGGTCATGGTGAAGGCCCGGCGTGGAACCGCTTTCAGGGAGGCGTAGCGGGCCGCCGGGTCAGGGTGGTCCTTGTAGTCCCGGTATTGCTGCCGGACGGACCGGTCGTTGATCCGGATGACCCGGATCATCCCATGGTCGCGGAGGTCCGAGCCCGGTTCGCAGAAGGCGATGTGTCCGTTCTCTCCGATGCCGATGCAGGAAATGTCCAGGCCGCCGTTCCTTTTGATTGCCTCCGCGTACCGGCTCGCGATCTGGTCCGGGGTCCCGGTGAAGGCCTTCAGGAAATAGATCCGCCGGGGCTTCACATAGTTGAAGAGGTGGTCATTCAGGTAGACCTCGAAAGTATTGGGGTGGCGGCGCGGCAGGTCCACGTAGTCATCCAGATGGAAGCAGGTGGCCCTGGACCAGTCGATGCTTTTATTCTTCACCAGATGGGCCAGGAATTCGTCCTGGGAAGGGGCGGCGGCAAAGACCACGTTCACTCTCCCCCTTTCCCGAATAAACCGTTTCATGGCCTCCGCCACGCCCCGGGCGGCAGCCTTGCCCATTTCATCACGAGTAGAAAGGACATTTAATTCTAAGGAGCGTGCAACTGGCGATTTTACCCTATTCATTCCGCCTCCAGAAAATGTAGGGGCAGGTCCCGCGCTTGGCGGGATGCCTGCCCTTGCAACGGGCGCCCACGCAGGGGGGCCCCTACCCTAGGACCCTTGAACCCTGTCCTTCTCATTTTCCCTCAAGTAACAAGTAATAGGTAGATCTCCAAACAATGCTCCCGAATCCCTTCTCTCCTTGAATTACCATTAGCCGGGAATGTAGCAGATTGATATCAACGACTGCGAGTAAAATTATCATAGACCTCTGGTAGGGTCAATCCAAAATGCTCCGCGGGGAGATCGTTCCCCGTTTCGTGGAATTCGAAGTCCCGATCTCTCCGATGCACGCCTTCGGTTCCGATTACACGAGGATAAGGAGCCAAACAATTCCTGTCCAAATAATTCTGTCCAATTCCTCCTTGACACTCCATCATCAACTTTGTCATACTCTTTTTCGAAAAAAATATGTGATTCCAGAATATTCCTGACTCGACCCCCTCGTCGCTGGCTTTACCTCGATAGCTTTCGGCAAAGAAATTTGCCTGATGGCCTGCCATCAGGGCAAAGGAAAGCAAACGAACTGAAAGAGGGAATTTGTCTTGACCAGAGAATTGATGACCCAAGAGAAGCAGGGCAGTGTGATGAAAAGAAGAATACGGTCGCTGATGGCCCTTTATCTTCCTCCGTTTTTGCCTTTTTTATTTTGTCTTGCCGCTTGGTGGGCAATCTCCCTGCTGGGCATTCCCAAATATATCCTCCCCTCACCCGGTCAGGTGTTGCAGGAGCTGATCAACCCCAAGTGGCGCTGGATCCCCCAGATTCTCACCACCACCCAAGAGGTCATGGGAGGGTTTGTCCTTGCCGTCGTCGTCGGAGTCCTATTGGGGCTGGTCGTCTCCTGGAACGATACCCTGAGCCGAACCTTGATGCCGATTCTGCTTTTCTTCAACAGCATACCGAAGGTGGCGGCGGCGCCGCTGGTTCTGGTCTGGTTCGGGTTCGGGGTGTTGCCCAATGTCGTCATGTCCTTTGTGATTTCCTTCTTCCCCGTCTTGCTGAATACGGCCCGAGGGGTAAGCGAGGTTCCCTACGAAATGACCGAACTGGCCCTCACCTTCAATACGCCGAAGTGGAAACGGTTCGTCATGATTCGCGTCCCCTATGCCCTGCCGTATATCATGACCGGCGTAAAGCTCGCCAGTATCATGGCGGTTACGGGCGCGATCGTAGGCGAATTCATCGCCTCCGAAAAGGGCCTGGCTGCATTGATTTTGCAGGCCCAGAGTTATCTGGAAACGGGAGCGATGGTGGGCGCTTTGTTATGGATATCGATCATGGCGATGGTTCTGTACGGGTTGATTAATTTGGCCGAAAAGTTGCTCATGCCTTGGGCGAAGATCAAGGAAACAGACTGACTCGCCGCTTCGAGCGCGACGGAGTCGGCGGAAACGACGTTCCAGCCGCCCGAAGGCCGCAAGGAATTCTCCTCCCGATTCGAAATATCCAGGCGAACAACGCGAAAGGAGGCCGTACCTTGATGAAGAAGAACCTGTATCTGACCCTTGGGGTGTTTCTCCTGAGTCTCTCCCTAGTCATTTGCCCCGTGGAAGGGGCGGAAAAAGTCACGCTGAAACTCAATTGGGTTCCCGGGGGAGATCACTGTTTCTATTTTGCGGCTAAGGAAAAAGGATTCTACCAGGAAAAAGGGTTGGACGTGCAGATCGAGCGGGGTCAAGGGTCGGGCGACACGGTCAAACGGGTGGAACTGAACACGGTGGATGTGGGACTTGCCGACACCGGAACCCTGGCCGTCGCCCGGTCGAAGGAGGCCAAAGTCAAGGTGATCGGGATGATCTATTCCCAATCCCCCAACGGAATCAAGACCTGGAAGGGATCGGGGGTCACCAAGCCCAAGGACCTCGAGGGACGTAAAGTCGGTGTTCCCCCGGGGGATGCCCAACGGGTCCTCTGGCCCGCCCTGGTGGCCGCCAACGGCATCGACATAAACAAGGTCAGCCTGATTAACATCCAACCCAGCGCCAAGGCGCAATCCCTGACGGCGAAACAAGTGGATGCGGTCTTCGACTGGATTGTCGGCAACCAGGCGTATTGGGAGGCCGGTCTGGACAAAGACAAGCTGGTCCTCATCCCCTGGGCCAAGTGGGGGGTGAATCCCTATGGCAATGCACTCATGGCCAGCGAGAAGACCATCAAGGAAAGGCCCGACATGCTCCGCAAATTCATGGATGCCACCATGCAGGGATGGAGGTGGTCCATCGAAAATCCGGAGAAAGCGAACGAGATCTTCATCCAAGCCATTCCGGAGGTCCCCCTGCTGGCGGCTCTGGGCCGTTTCACCAACGACATCCGGGATCTGGTCGATGTTCCCATGAATCAGAAATACCGATTGGGGTGGGTTGACAAGGGAAGGATGGAGGAAACGGTCAGGGTCCTCAACAAATACTTTCAGGTCGATAGACCCGTGACCGCGCAGGAAATGTACACGGTGGAATTCTTGCCCGATTACAAAATGCCTTCCATCGATCGCCTGCCCACGATGGACCAAATATACAAGCAGTGGGAAGCCGAGAAAAAATCCGAGAAGAAATAGGGGGCGGGTGAAATGCTGGGGAAGGAGGGGTCGTGGACCAGCCCTATGTAAGAGTCGATTCGGTCTCCAAGGTCTTTGAAACCTTTTCCGGGGATCGGATCGTGGCCATTGAAGATATATCCTTTGACATCCGGTCCGGCGAATTCATCCCCATTTTAGGCCCCAGCGGGTGCGGGAAGTCCACCCTTCTGCGTATCGTTGCCGGGTTGCTGAAGCCCACGGGGGGAAGCGTATCGGTCGGGGGAAGTCCGGTGCAGGGACCCATCAAGGGAATCGGTTTTGTTTTCCAAAGACCGGTTCTCTTTGAATGGTATCGAGTCCTCGCAAACATCCTGGCCCCCGTGGAACTGGCGGGGCTCAGGAAAAAGGACTATGCGGACAAGGCTCACGAATTACTGCGCCTGGTCAAGCTGGAGGATTTTGAAGACAAGTACCCGAAAGAGCTCTCCGGCGGGATGCAGCAGCGGGTAGCCATCGCCCGGGCGCTGATCTTGGACCCGAAAATTCTCATCATGGACGAACCCTTCGGAGCCCTGGATGCCTTGACGCGGGACCAGCTCAACCTGGAGCTGCTCAAGATCTGGAGCGCCAAGCGAAAAACCGTACTCTTCGTTACCCACAATATTCCGGAAGCGGTGTTGCTGGGCGACCGGGTCGTCGTATTCAGCGAGCGCCCCGGTAGAATCAAGGCCATCGTTCCCATCGACCTGCCGCGACCGCGGACCATTGAAGCCAAGAAGGACAGGAAATTCGGCGAACTGGAAGTCGAGCTGTACAAGTTGATCGCCGGAAGCGACGATGCGGGGGTCCAGGGACCGGACAAAGATGGGGGAGCCTGAAACATGTTGAATTTTTTTAACACCTCGGAGGAACTGGCGGAGTCTCCCATTGACACCGCGGTTCTTCCCATGGGCTCGGTAGAGCCGAAAGGCCCCCATTTGCCGACCGGATTGGATTTCCTCCTCGCCCAGCGATTCTCGAAAGATTTCTGCACGGGAAAAGCAGTATTTCTCCTGCCGGTCTTTCCTTTCTCCTCCGCCTTGGAAACCAGAGGGTTTGGCGGAACCGTATCCCTGCGGCAGCAGACCCTGTGGGACATCGTCTCCGACCTGGCCTCGAACCTCGCCCGCCACGGCTTCAAACGTCTGGTGATTCTGAATTTCAGCAACTACAACTGGATCTTGAAGCAAGTTGTGCGGGAACTCAATCTCGACCGGGGCGAGATCCAGGCCGTGTGGGTCAACCCGAAGGAATTCGCCAAAGCGGCCGCGGAACCGGAGATGTTGCCGGATTACGGGGGAGGAGCCGTTGAAACGTCCCTCGCTCTCTTCCTGGGCGGCCGGAGGGTCCTTTCTCCCCCCGATGATTTTATCGCCGATCGGCCCCGGGAGTATATCGACTACCGGGGGCTGGCGGCGGTCGCGCCGAAAGGCTTCTGGGGAAAACCTTCCCTGGCAACCCCTGGAATCGGAAACCATCTGTATGAAGTGATGATGGAAAAGACGGTCGGGTTCGTCGATTACGCTCTCGGACTTTTTCCGGGGGAGAAGCCCGTCGGGAACCACACGGGGACGGAAAAGTGGTGGCCCGGGGGTGAGATTCCCGGAGTGGAAAAGGCAGGTGTGGACTGGAACACGCCCGGAAGCGCGGTGGGCGGGTCCAAGCTGAACCTGGCCATTCTTCCCACTTCGGCTGTCGAACAACACTCTCCCTGCCTGCCCCTGGCGACCGATTATCTCCAAGCGGTGGAAAGGGCCCGCGGCGTGGCCGAAGAGCTGGATGCCCATCTGTTGCCCGCCCTGCCGGTCGTCACCTCCTGGTGTCACCTCCGCTTCCGGGGAACCCTGACCTTCAGGGCCATGACGGTCAGGCGAATGATTGAAGACGTCGCCGAGAGTCTCTATGCCGGCGGGTGTCGAACCGTGGTCCTGGTGAACAATCACGGGGGCAACTGGGTCCTGAAGCCGACGATGATTGAAATCAACCACAAACACGGACCCTTCCGAATCATCTCGACCGAAGATCTGCTCTCTTACCGAGGCCAGGCGGATGTAGAACAGCTCCACGCTTCGGAATCGGAGGCATCCTTCATCCAGGCCTTCTATCCCGATTGTTTCAGGGCCGAACGGGTGGTGGACTTTTCCCCCCGATGTCCGGCCTCCGCCTTTGACTTTGTGGGAATCGGAGGGGTGAGCCCCCGGGGCGTTTGGGGCTTTCCGTCGAGAGGGACGGCGGAAAAAGGACGACGGGATTTGCAAAGAAAAGTTTCGGAGGCCGCCGCCTACATCCGGCGGGTCCTGAAAGACATCGAAAGCCCCAGGAACAGTTGATCGAAGGCCGCTGCATCGGCGGTTTCGCAAGACCTCTCGCCGAGCGGGGACCCCCATTCATTCGGCGAGGAAATCAAGGGCCTGGCCATCGATGCCGGAGCGAATCATGGCTTCCGTAAGCCTGAGGCAGGCTTCCATATCCCCCAGGTGACAGACCGAAGAGGGGGCATGGGAGTAGCGGATGGGAATCCCCAAAGAGATGGAGGCGATGCCCGTTCCTTCTTGGGACACCGCTGCGGCATCGGTGTAGGAATTTCCGTAAATGGCCTGGAGCTGAAGGGAAATGGATTTTTCCCGGCCCGCCTTGAGGGCAGCATCTTTCAAGCCTGGATGTATGAAATAGCCCTTCTTGGGGGATTCCAGGAAATCCCCCAGGCTCACCACGGCGCCCGAACCCAGCCGCACCGGTTTTCGGGTTCCCGGGTTTTCCGGGGTGTCGCCGGCAAGTGCCACGTCCAGGGCAACGAACCAGTCCGGCCGGACGAACTGGGCTGCCGTCCGGGCCCCGGCCAGCCCCCTTTCCTCCTGGACCGTCCCGGCGACCCAGAAAGTCCCGGGGAAATCGTCGTCGGTAAGATTCTCCATCAGGGCGACCGCCACGGCGCAGGCCGCGCGGTTATCGATGGCCTTCCCGCAGCAGTAATCCGGGTCCTTCCAGCGGCCGAAAGACACATCGAAGGCGATGGGGTCGCCGATGGAGATCCCCATGGCCTCCACCTCATCGGCGCTCTTGGCCCCCACGTCGATGTACAGGCTCCGATGGGGCAGGACAGTACGCTTTTCTTCTTCGGTCATCAGGTGCCCGGATTTGATTCCCACCATTCCCGGGATCTTCCCGACCCGCACCCTCACGCTCGCCAGGATGGAGTCGCTGAACCAGCCGAGTTTGTCAAAGCGGATCATCCCCGTGGGGTCGATGTCCCGGACGACCATCCCGATCTCATCGATATGGGCCGAGATCAATACGGTCAGCCCCGGTTTCCGGCCTGTCTTCCGGGCATAGATGTTCCCGTTCACCCCCACGGTAACTTCCTCGGCAAAGGGAGAAAACCGGTCTTTCAGGTATCGAACGACGGGCTGCTCGTGCCCGGGAAGCCCATCCAGCAGGGAAAGTTCTTCGAGTAGTTTGGCCAGGCGCTCTTTCAATTCTACCTCCTGACTGCTTCAATACTGCTTCAATCATGCCGGTTTTATAATGGATTCATACCATGGGAAGGGGGTTCGGTCAATACGCTTGGGGACTGAAACCGGGAGTTGAGAGTTAGAAGTTTGGGAGTTGTAAAACGCGGCTCACGGTGCACGGCGTACGGCGCAGGGCTGAGCCCCCAATCCCGTATACCGTGCGCCTTAAGCCGTACGCCATCGGGTTCTTACACCTCTCAACTCCCAAGGGGCCTAAGGCTCCTTCTTCCGCAATCTTTGGATCAGCATCGGCCCGACCACTACAAAGACGGCCAAGCCGAAGAGCGTCTTGGCGATGGCGCTCTCGAAGAGAATGGCGGGGCTTCCTCCGGATATCATGAGCGCCTGGCGGGCGGACTGCTCCATCAGATCTCCGAGGACCAGCCCCAGGACCACCGGAGCCAGGGGAAAATCGAACTTGCGCATCAGGTAGCCGACGAAACCGAGAATGCTGGCCAGCACTAGGTCCAGCGCGGAATTGTGGACGCTGTAAACGCCGACGAAGGAGATGGCAAGTACGATGGGCAGGAGCCAGCGGGCGGGGATGGAGAGAATGCGCACGAAAACCCCGACCAGCGGCAGGTTGAGGATCAGGAGCATGATGTTGCCCACGTACATGCTGGCTACTAATCCCCAGACGACATCCGGGTTCTTCTGGAAGAGAAAGGGACTGGGTTTCACCCCCACCATCAGCAGGGCTCCGTAGAGGACGGCCGTAACCGTCGAGGCCGGCAGTCCCAGAGTCAAAAGGGGCAGAAGGGCTCCGGAAGCAGCCGCGTTGTTGGCGGATTCCGGGCCCGCCACCCCGCGGATTTCCCCTTTGCCGAAATTCTCCGGATTCTTGCTGAACTTCTTTTCCAGCGTATAGGAGAAAAAAGAAGCGGTCACGTGCGCGGCCCCCGGAATCGCTCCCACGATGAAGCCCAAACCCGTCCCTCGCAGAATGGCGCCGAGGCTGTCGAGGAAATCCTTCATGGAAAGCCAGATCCGGGTGACTTTGATTTGCTCCAGGGTTCCCGCGGTCATCTCTTCCAGGGCCATGAAAATTTCCGAAACGGCAAAGAGGCCGATGGCCGCCACGATAATGTCAAAGCCTTCCATCAATTTATCGATCCCGAAAGTATAACGGTTGATCCCGGTGGGAAGGTCTACGCCCATGGTCGCCAGCATCAGGCCGAGGAGGGTGGCCACGGCCCCTTTGACCAGGGACGACCCCGCGAGGCTGGTTACCGTGGATAAACCGAAGACCATGAGCGCAAACCTCTCCGCCGGCCCGAACTTCAGGGCAAATTGAGCCACGGGAGGGCCGATGAACATCAGGAACACCACGCTGAGCGTCCCGGCGATGAAGGAGCCGATGGCCGCAATGCAGAGCGCCGGACCCGCCCTTCCCTGCTTGGCCATCTGGTATCCGTCGAGGGTGGTGACCACGGAAGCGGCCTCTCCGGGCAGGTTGAGGAGGATCGAAGTGGTCGAGCCCCCGTACATGGCCCCATAATAAATCCCCGCCAGGAGAATGACCGCGCTGGCTGCGGATTTGCCGTAGATGAGAGGAATCAGGAGAGCCATGCCTCCGGCCGGCCCGATCCCCGGCAGGACCCCGATCAAGGTCCCCACCAGGCAGCCAAGGAAGGCATAGAGAAGATTGATGGGCTCCAGGGCAATCGAAAAACCGAAAAGAAGTTGTTGCAGGGTCTCCGCCATCGCGCGTTCCTTACTTGAAACCCAGCATTTTCATGATCCCGAAGGGCAGCGGGATGGTTAGCACCCGGACGAAAAGAATAAACACCCCCGTGCTGAAGGCGGCGGACAGGATAGCCCCTTTGGCCCAAGACCTCTCCCCCATGAGAAAGGCCCCCGCCAGGACGAAGAGAAAGGTGGCCAACAGGTAGCCCAGCCAGGAAATGCTGGCCGAGTAAACCAGGAGAAGCGCAAAAAGGATGAGAACCTGCAGGAAATAGCGGCGCACCAGGGCGGGTTGGGCCGGGCGGGGTCCCGGCTTTACCGCCAGGTAGACCCCGCAGGCGATGAAGGAAATTCCCAGAATCGTCGGAAAAGTCAAAGGTCCCAGGGGATCGCCGATGGCCGCAGGGGGCAGGTTGAACCCTTCAACCAGGTAGAAGACCCCCAGGGCACAGATCACAATCCCCCAGACCCGGTTCCCCCGATTCATTTGATCATCCCTAATCCCTTAAGAATATTTTCGTAGTTCGCAAGTTCCTTGGTCAACATGCCTTGGAGGGTGTCGCCTGTCTGAAAAAGATCGATCCAGGCATTCTGGTCGAGAACCTGCTTCCAGCCCGCCTCTTTCACCATCTTCCCCAGGGCCTGTTCCCAGTAAGCCACGGCGGGTTTGGGCATCTCCGGCGGGCCGTAGAAACCGCGCCAGTT
>PMCE01000130.1:0-635 GCA_003154025.1 Syntrophaceae bacterium | reverse complement strand
GTTTTGTAAGGAGAGCCCTTCTTGACCGCGATCACCCCGTAATCCACGAAGAGGGAGGCGATGGGAGTAATGTCTTTATAAGTCCCTTTGATATTCTTGAGCGCCAGCTGGGTGGTCAACACCGAGGAGAAGGCCACGAGGGTGTGGTCATCGGTCCGCCGGTTGCGGACGATGTCGTTCCACACCACCGCCCCGAATCCCCCCGGCTTGTTGATCACCGTGACGGGCACGGGGACAATCTTCGCTTCCTGCAAAACCTTGGCGCTGGAACGGCAGGTGAGGTCCCATCCCCCTCCCGGGTTTGCCGGGGCGATAAACTCGAGGGCCTTGCTCGGGTATGAAGCGCCCAGGGCGAAACCTCCGCCCAGGACCCCCACGAGCATCAAAATTCCTGCCAGCAAGAAATTTTTTTTCATCCTTACCCTCCCCTTTTGCTTTGCTAAGAGAATAGCCCGTGCGAAGAACGCCGCCCCGGGCGCTCAGGCAGAAAATCGAACCCCTTCTCAATCTACACATTCCACTTCTGTTCCGACCCATCCTTGGTGATCGGCCCCTGGAAAATCGGGACCCCCACCTCAATGATGCTGCTCGAGTAATGGACGTCTTTTTTCACTTTCTGGAAATACCTCGAGGCC
>PMCE01000249.1 GCA_003154025.1 Syntrophaceae bacterium | reverse complement strand
TCGTTTGTTCTAATCGAACCACGTCTTACATTAATCCATCTTTTCTCTGAAGGCCGGTAAAAATGAGTAATTTCGTCATTTTTTATCAGCGTATCAAGCTGATCACCAGAAACATAATCAAAATCATTTCTTTTTGTCCGATAGATTACCCGAATATAAGCCATCTCTGCCCCCTTATCGCACGATGCAATTCTTAAAACCACCCAATTTCCTCTCCTGGATTAGTCTTATCGGCCCTTCCTGGCTGAAGGCCTCATAATTCTCATCTGCTTTAAGAATATTGAATGTCCGCAGGGGATCCCGGTTCTTCTAAGATGCCATTCACCTTCCAGCACTTCCCCCATTGTGTAAATCCTTCCCGCTCTATCTCCAGGAAACCCTCTCTCAATACAAATTGGACACCGGTCGCCGAACCAGCGCAGATCAAATACGGGCCTTCTGGATGGATGTCTTCGCCTGACCCGCTTTATCTTGATTCTTTCTTTTCCCAGCCAGATTCTTACCTTCTCAAGGTCGAATTCCCATAGAGTTCGCATCTTTATTGCAGGGCATCCCCAAAGAAGCCAGTCGTCGACATCCCATGGGTAAATGTTGAATTCCGTGGCCAATTCGCTTCTATTCATTTTTCCCTCAAATCCTAAAATCTGGACCTTGAAGTTCAGTGTTTCTCTATGGGAAGTCTAAGAAACATTTCATGTCGGGAACTTCTCTTAGATAGTTCGTGCTTACCTGAATTGCAGCATCTTTTCCTTTTCAGGAAACTTATGTCTGCACCTTGGGCATAATCTATCGGCATAGAGCCCTTGAAATCGTTGACCACATTCAGGGCAAATTTTGTATACTAAACCCAGTTCTTCTTTAGAAGGCATCTTCACCTCCACCACTGGAACCACAACGCGCTAATAATGCCTATACCGAGAAACAATCCGCAAACAAATCTTGAGAGAATTCTTGCGTGCCCGTTGGATCTAGGCCGCAACCAACGGCCAGAAATTATCTCGTGAGAGTGAAGATGGACGTGACGATCTAACGGATTTTCTTCGGTCATTATCATTAATCCTTGTTAGAGCATAGATAATTCTCTTACCCCTTTCTTGGTAAGGTAAACGCTATCCCAAACGATTCGGTTCCTTAAACTCTCTCCCCATATCTGGCCCCCTTTCCTTAATTGAATAATCTTCGGACCCCAGACCCCGCCTTTCCCTCATTCATCCTGCCAAGGTTGGGTGACGCCCAAGGTCTATCTAGCGAAAAAAGTGCCAAGTAGGAATAAAGCTTTCCTTTTTAATATTTATTAATAAATCAAAAGGGTTCGATAATATTTCGAGAGATGATTCCGGCTTCAAAATCGAGAATTCATGAGTAGATGCTATGGAATAAAATCCACTCTTCAGGGAACCTTCACCATAATGGAATTGGATTGCAGAAAATACCGCGGGTTCAAATGATTTTGTGTATCGCAATTAGGGACAGAAATGCGGTGGGGGACGGCTGGGATTGCGACTCAAACAAGGACCACAACGCGGGTTCTTCCGCACGGACAGTCTCGGCCATACGCGTCGATCCACTTCCTGTTGGAAACACCGATTTCAACGTATTTGAGGGCGGATGGAACCTGGTCGATCATGGGAAGCTGGTAATTTACGGCGCCATTGATCCTCACACCTATCAGGTCAGCGGCAAGGTTTCGGACGGCTCCGGCAAGGGGATATCCGATGTAAAATTGGCTTTTTCATTGCTCTCCCTCGGGCAGGTAGGCGAGGCAACCACATCTTCTGGAGGAGGACAATTCAGGAAAAGGTTTGAGGGGGGAAAATTCCTCATCGACCTTCCCGCCGGAGAATACACCGTCATTCCTGCCAAGGAGGGCTGCACCTTTACCCCTGCCTCTTTGTCCATCAGCCTTCCGGATGCGGAATGCGATCTGGACCGCGATAACTGGGACCCTTGGGACCACCGAGAGCTCTGGGAGCATTGTAACCGCCGTCCGGAAAATGAAATAAATTTTACAGCTTCTTGCTCGAAGTAACGGACCGGAGAGCCCGATCCCGCCGGGATAGGGCTCCTTTCTCCTAAAGATGGGAGGGTTTAACCGATTGCCAGGGCGTAGCAGTGCACGAATGGGCATCCTTACGCACATCACCAAAAGGAATTTCCTCAAAGGGGCATTGGGGGCGGGCCTTGGCGCGCTAAGCATGATCGAATCTGCCGTCGCCGGAGAAAGGACAGCGGATGCGGCGAAGAGAGAATCGAGCGGGGGAAAGGGGGAAATCGTTCGGATACCCGACGTATCCATTCGAATGCGAAGCCCGGATTCCGTGCTGGTNNCTTTTTCCTTCCGGGCTGCCCAGGAGGCCTTCAAGGTTTTGTACGGGGATCGATTAGCCATGAGGCAGAATCTGAAGGTTCAAACTTCGTTCCATTGCTGTCAGGCAGGTGCCCTGGCCTACATAACCGGGGCGCGGACGGACTTCGGGGCCATCCCCAATCGGGGGGATTTGACCCTGATCCCGGAAGAAAGGCGGATCATCCTGTTGCAGGACAAAAAGACGGGAGAGAGAGCGGTTCTAAAGGCCCGTTTCAACCCCCATCATATCTTCAGCCCCCTTTTCGAGAGGGTCAGAAAGGACCCCGGTTTTTCCCCCGAGGTCTGGAAGGCCTTGAACGATGCCGTGGAAGAATATATTCACGGGCCCGTTGAAAACCTCTTCTCCGAGGTGCGCAAGAGTTGACCATTCCCTCCCGGCGCATATCGTCGGGGCCTTCACCAGGATACAGAAAACGCCGCACCCCCGCCACTCCGCGAAACCGGAAGTCTGGACGACCTTGAAAGGGCTGGATTCCCGCTCCCTGCTTAAGACATGCAGGGACAGGTTTCGCGAAGGAATGATGGCTCTTCTGCTCGAATTCGATACAGCCGCTTTGGCGGGAGAGGAAAAGGGGGCCAGAAGTTCTGATTCTTCAAAAGATGCTCTCTTCAGGGAAAATGTTTCAACTCCGGCATATGAATCCGGCCGTCCATCATTTTTTCGAGATAATCGACGGTCTGACGGATCGCCTCCTCCACGAAGAGTCTCCCCTTTTCCGCCGTAGCCAGCATGGGGTCCTTATCATCCATACCCGGCATGACCTCCCGCCGGACGTTCTCCGGGAACAAGGCGAGTCCGATGGCCGTCTCGAACTCTTTGGCATGTCCCGGGATGATGTCGGTCTCCATATGTTCGAGCAGGAATTCCCGGGAAAGGAGGTCCCAGTACGAACAAAACTGGAGGTTCACTCCGGGGGAGTACGATTTCAGGTAATACCGCATTTGATCTAAGACTCCCATCACCGGCAGGGAATTTCCCCCGTGGCCGTTGAAAATGAGTACGTTCTTGGCTCCGTGCCGAACCATGCTTTCCACCACATCGGACAGCACGGCCAGCCAGCCGCCCGGCCGAGCTGAGATGGTCCCCTTGTGGTGCATGTGATGCTCCGAAATCCCCACCGCCATGGGGACGGTGACCACCACCCGCGGAAAGAGCCGCTTCGCGGCTTCCCGGGCGATGTGGACCACCGAGGCCAAGTCGTGTTCCATCGCCAGGTGCTCGGAGTGCTGCTCGTTGCTCGCCACGCAAATCATCGCCGTGGTAAATTTTCCGGCCTCAATCCCCTCCCGGAATTCCCGGCGGGTCATCTTGGCCAGCATCACTTCTCGATCGGGCATAACCTCCTCCTGAAAGAAAAATCAAACAAATGGCACCGCGGATCACGCCGAGAGTTCATAATGGGCGCATTGCTCCCGAACGGCCTCCGATATCTCTGCGGCGCTGCCGTCTGGCAGGTTGCTGAAAAACTACCTTGAGTGTCATTGCGCGCGGAGCGAAGCAATCCCATTCATAATGAAATCAAACATTTTTAGATTGCCCCGCCTCTGGCGGGATCGTCCCGCGCTCCGCGGGACTCCTCGCAATGACTGCCAGAATTGAGTTTTCCCGCAGACGGTTAGGCCATTCCTCTCGCTGCCCCTTTCTTTTTGCTCCCAGGTTTGATAAACCATCTCCATTGTTTGAAGAGGTGAACCCCCATGGAAATCATAAAGACGGATGNNCCGCGGGACTCCTCGCAATGACTGCCGGAATTGAGTTTTTCCACAAACTGCCAGGGTATCCCCTTTATGGCATGAATTTCCGCGTTATTCAAGGATGAACATGGCCTTTTACTGGCGGGGGACCGATGGCTCTGACGACCTTTCCTGGAAAGGGGCGGAGGGGATTTTTGCGATCCATGGTTGGCCTATGAATAAACGGAGCTTATCCTCGAGATAACCCTGGGACCCGTCTGGGTATAGCTGGGCCTCCGGGAACGGCCTTCGGACGCGGCCATCTCGGGCGGGGTCATCGTGATCGGAGCCCTGCTGGTGAACGGCCTGTGGGGGATGCGCGAACGCGCCGATTCGGCCTACCTCCCGAAGCTAATCGGGCAGATCCCTCTCCCGCGGCGAGCGGCGGTGGAGGAGCAGAAAGAAGACTGCCGCGGCCAGATGAATCAGGATGAAAGTCCACAGGGCGATGAAGTAGCTTCCGGTTCGGTCGTGCATCCATCCGGCAAAGATGGGGGTAAAAAAAGTCCCCGTCCCGCTCCCCACCACCATGATCCCCCGCAGGCTCCCGTAGCTCCGGCGCCCGAAGAGATCCCCGATCAAGGCCCAATTCAGGGGCACCGTCCCCATGGTGATCGCTAAACCGATGGGCAAAGCGTAAATGGAGGAATAAGACGGGCTGACCACCAGGCTTAACATCCCGGCGATGTTGGGAAAGATACCCAGGCTGCATAGAAGGCTTCTGGGCCATCGGTCTCCGAACCATCCGATCCCCAGGGTGGCGAGGATGGTACTGAAAGCGAAGAGGCTGACCAGGTAAGCGCTGGCCACCTCGGTCAACCCTTTCCAGACGAAGATGGGAACGAAATGAATGGTGAGAGCCACGGTAATCGATACCCGCAGGGTGATCGCCAAGAAAAGAAGCCAATAGTCCAACGTTCTCAGAGCTTGCCGGACGGTGAAATCCACGGGGGTAACGATCCCTATTCCCCGGTTTGTGCTTGCGGTCCCTTCCGCCCCGGGGTCCATGCCGTCGGGAAGCAGGCCCACGGATTCCGGGCTCCGCCGGATGGGAAGGGCACAGGGGATGGCCACCCCTAAAATGATCAACCCGGCGGAGATCGCCCCGGTCCGCCACCCAAAGCTCAGAATCAAATGGGAGAGCAAGGGGGCCATGATCATTCCGCCGATGCTGGCTGCCGCCCCGGTGATGGCGAAGGCTTTTCCGCGGTGCCGGATGAACCAGCTGTTCACCGCGGCGTACACGGGATGGAAAAAGCCGGCATTGAACCCGATGGAGATGGTGAAGATGTATACGAAAAAAAATTGCCAGAAGGTTTCTACCAGGGAGAGGAAGAGGAACCCTATCCCCGCCAGGCTCGCTCCGATCAGCATCATGACCCGCGGCCCCCAGCGGTCGATCAGATACCCGGCCAGGGGACCGTCCGCGCCGCCTTCCAGTCGCGATGCCCCATACAGGAGGGAGATGGAAGCGCTGCTAACCGCAAAGTCCCGCTTCAGGGGAAGGAAAAAAACGGTAAGGCCATGGATGAGAATTCCGGCCCCCACCACCAGGACGATCGACCCCAGCAGGACGACCCACCATCCGAAAAATACTCGATTCACCATCGACCGAAGAAAAAGCATCATCGCCGACAAATTCTTCATTTCCGTCCCGGTCTCATCGGATTTCATCTCCCTCGTTTTTTAAGCGAAGGGGAGAGGCCGCGATCGCCGGGCCCGGGTCCATCCTTTATTCCCTCCCCGGCCTTTGCCAGGGACCTTATTTCCGCGCCATTCAAACGGCGGTATTTGCCCTTGGGAAGATTTCCCAGGAGCAGCGCTCCGATGGCCACCCGGACCAGTCGGATAACGCTCACCCCCAAAGCCGCCAGAAGGCGGCGGAGGTGGCGGTTCTTCCCCTCGTCCAGGACCACTTCCAGCCAGCAATTCCTTTTGCCCTTGCGCAGCAGGCCCGCCCGCTTGGCCTGCAGGAAGTCCCCTTCCTCCGTGGAGACCCCTTCGGTCATCTTCTTTAAGAATCCGGCGTCGGCCGGATCCCCGATCTGCACGTGGTAGGTCTTCTCCAGGTGAGTCCGGGGGTCCAGAATATGGGCCGCCCAGCGCGTGTCATTGGTAAAGAGCAAAAGCCCCTCGCTTGCTTTGTCGAGGCGTCCGACGGGCGCCAGCCACGGCAAATCTTCTCTTTTCAGACAGTCATAGACCGTCGCCTTCCCCTGGTCATCGGAGGCGGTGGTTACCAATCCCCGGGGTTTGTTCAACACCAGATAGACCTTCGCCGGAGAGAGGTTGACGCTGCCCTCCACTTCGATCCGATCCTTGGCCGGATCGATTCTTCTTCCCCCATCCTTCTCCACGAGGCCATTGACCCTTACCCGCCCTTCCTCGACCCAAGCCAGGGCCCGGGTCCGCGACCCGTAACCCAGCTTGGAAAGAGCCCGCGCCAGGCTGACTCTCGGGCGATAGAGACGCAAAGAACGGGGTGAGTAAGGCTCCTTCATGGGAAAAGTGACCCTCCGGGGCAAAAGTCTCGAGTTATTGATTTTCCCCGGAGATCGCCATCCTCCAGGGTTGATCGCCAGGCGATTTATACACAGCGCCATAAGTAATTGCGCATGTTCGTAGGGGCGATTCATGAATCGTCCCTACAACCGGGGCCGAGATTTATGGCGTTCAGAATAGAAAATTTTCAGGAAAATGGAAAGGAAAAATCACCCTTCAGATTTACCCTATTCTCGGAGGGATGTCAAAAATAAACCGGCTGGCCGGAATATCCGCGCGCGGGGGAGCGAACCCCGGGGCGAGGAAGAAGCGACCTCGAATTTTTTCCTTTCCTGGGGTACAATAACTTTTAAGTTTCTTCCCGGGGCTGGTCGTAAAACTTATGCCGGCTGGACCCACACATCGGTTTCTTATTTTGGAGTGCCCATGAGGCTGCAGAACAAGGTCGCCATCGTCACCGGGGGAGGAAGGGGGCTGGGACGCTCGATCGCCCTCTTGTTCGGAAAGGAAGGGGCCAAGGTCGTCCTGGCGGCCAGAACCCAGGAGGAGATCGACCACGCGGCCACGGAGATGCGGGTTCTCCGCAGGGAGGCCCTGGCGGTACCCACTGATGTCTCCGACGAGGGACAGGTGCGGCACATGGTCAAAAAAGCGCTGGAAGCCTACGGCACGGTGGATATCCTGGTCAATAATGCCGGGGTCCGGGGGCCCATTGCTCCGATCCATGAAATATCCCTGGCCGAATGGGATCAGGCCCTGAGGGTTAATCTCACCTCGGCCTTCCTGTGCGCCCGGGCAGTCCTGCCCGTCATGATGGAGAAGAGAGAGGGGAAAATCATCAACGTGGCCACAACCCTGACGCCCAGGCCGAACTTGACTCCCTATATGGTGGCCAAAGCAGGGATGATCCATTTCACCAAGCAGCTGTCCCGGGAAACAAAGAAGTACAACATCCAGGTCAACGCCATCCACCCTGGCGTCATGGACACCCGCATGCAGGAGGATATCCGCAAGGCAGGGACGAAAGCCATCGGCACGGACATGTTCGAGCGTTTGAAAGAAGAAGGAATGCTCCATATGCCCGACGAACCGGCCAAGCTGGTCCTCTTCCTGGCCTCGAAGGCCGCCGAAGGGATTACCGGAGAATACCTGTCGTTTGACGATAAGGAAGTTAAATTCCTGATCTCGCAAATATAAGCAAGCAACGTAGCTCATGGCTCATAGCTCATAGGTTTTATTTTTTGACTATCAGCTCTGAGCTATCAGCTATGAGCTCAAGTAGGTCGTTCGTATGTTGAAGGGCCTGGCAAAATTTATCCTGGGTGACCGCCGGGATTTCGAATCCTTCCAGGTCGAAGTGTCTACCTACAGCTCCATGGAGTGCCAGATCTGCCCCCAGGCGGTATTCGCGGAAAAATGGATTTTTCAGAATATGCCCCTGACGACCTTCCAAAGGATCAGTCCCCATTTCCCCCTAACGCGGTGGGTCTCCTTTCGAGGATGGGGAGATCCCCTGGAAAACGAGAATCTCCCGGAAATGCTCCGCCTGGCGAAGCAGGCGGATTGCGGCGCGAGCCTGACAACCAACGGCTTTCTGTTGACCGAAGAATATTCCGGCAGGCTCTTGCAGGCCGGTCCGGACCTCATCCTGGTGGCTCTGGAGCTGGCCACCCAGGCAATACAGAGCGCCCTCCTGCAAAACGGCTCGGACTTCCGGCGCATCCTGGATCAGGTGGAGGCTCTGGTCAAAATGCGGAAAGCCTCGGGAAAGAAGAAACCCGCAGTCAAGCTTTCCTTTCCCATGACCCGCCTGAATATGGGCGAACTCCCCGGTCTGGTGCCGGCAGCGGCCAGGCTGGGCGTGGACGAGGTAATCTTCACCAACCTGGATTATCTTCCCGAGGAACGCTGGAACATCCTGCGCACCTTCTACCATGAATCCCCCACCCAGGCATTCGAGGAGAATATCGAAGAGATCCATCGGCAGGCGAAGAAGGAGCGGATCCCGGCTAGGATTTACCCTCTCAAAAGCGAAGAGAAGCCGGTTTGCGAGCCCGACCCTCCCAACCAGGTTTTTTTCTCCGTGGATGGTTCGGTGGCTCCCTGCCCCTACCTTCGGATCCCCAAGAAGGGGGAGATCCCCCGGATCTTCATGAACCGGGAGTACAGGATTCCCCAGACGTATTTCGGGAATGTGAACCAGGAGGATTTTCTGGAAGTGTGGAACAAAGAACCCTACCAAGCCTTCCGGAAGGTCTTCGAAGACCGGAGAAAGGCCGAGATGCGGGTAGGCCAGATGGTGGACGCCTTAACCAGCATCCGTTCGGGCCCGGAAAGTCAGGCCCCCAAGGATCCGCCCCCTCCCCTTTCCGAATTATGCCGGACCTGCTACAAAGCTTACGGAATCTGAATCGTTCTTTAACCTCTTTCCAAAGGAGAAGCAGATGCAAGCCAACAGCCTAAAACGGAAGCTCAAAGAAGGAAAAGTCTGTTTCGGGACCTTTGACCGGCTGGGCCCGGCGGCCACGGAGATCCTGGGTTACGGCGGGTGGGATTTTGCGGTCATCGACATGGAGCACGGGGTTTTTGATTTTCCCCTGGTGGAGCAATGCATTCGGGCGGCCCGCGTTGCCGGGGTCTCCAGCTTGGTCCGGGTGCCCGAGCCGATTCCTTCCTACATCATGCGCTCCATCGACGCCGGGGCCGAAGGGGTCCAGATCCCCCAGGTGGAGAGCGCGGAAACCGCCGCACTGGTTTCCCAGGCAGCCCGTTATTATCCGGAAGGGAAAAGGGGGCTTTGCAGCTTCGTCCGCGCGGCGGGCTATTCGGCCATTCCCCCGGATGAGCATATGGCTACCTCCAACAAAGAAGTCTTGACCGTGATCCACATCGAAGGAGAGAGGGCCGTCCGCGAAGTCGAGGCCATCATCGAGACTCCGGGGATCGACGTCCTCTTCCTGGGCCCCTGGGATTTATCCCAGTCCCTCGGAGTCCCGGGCAAAACCAAGGATCCCCGCGTGGTCGAGCTCATGGAAAAAGTGATCGCCCTGTGCCGGAAGAAAGGAGTGGTATCCGGCACCTTCGTGCGATTCGTGGACGAGGCCAAATACTGGATCGACCGCGGCGTCCAGTACATGATGCTCTCCACCGATGCCGGATTGCTGTTGCAGGTGAGCAGGGAACGGCTGGAGGGGTTGCGCAAGCTGTGCCCTTAACCCTTCGGGAATACCTTTTTCGCCGAGAGGACCTCGGAGGGAAAGCCGAACTGTTTGATGTACTCCTGGGTTTCGATGTGGAAGCCATGGCTGACCAGACGGGCGACCATCTGCACCCCCCGGCACCCTCCCATGAGCCGGGGGGCGAAGCGATAGACTCTTTCATAAAACCCGTCCCTCCAGCTTCTCGGTACCGCCATGTTAGCCAGGACCAGCGCCCCCCCGGGCTTCAGCACCCTCCAGAACTCTTGGAGGATCGTACCCATGGCCTCAAAAGGGATCAGGTCGAACATGTAATTATTGAGCAGAAGGTCGAAGCTCCCCTGCGGAAAGGGAAGGTCAAAGGCGCTTCCCAGCTTCAGCTCATAATTCGCCTTCCCCAGTCTCGCCAGCCGCAGCTTCGCCTTGGCCAGCATGCCCTCGGAGATGTCCAGCCCCATATTCCGGCCGT
Source organism: Syntrophaceae bacterium (assembly GCA_003154025.1). The sequence continues at coordinate 8,862 of PMCE01000249.1, read as the reverse complement.
GGGGGTTTCGCTTCACCATCTCCTCAAAGGCCAGGCCGGTCCCCACCGCTACCTCCAGCACGGACCGCCCATCCTTTATGTCCGCCAGCTCCAGCGCCCTTTGGCGAGCCTTGCTCTCCGCCACTCGCGCCCACAAGTTGTAGACCTTCGACATCCGGTCGTAGATCACTTTGATGTCCGGTTGGGATAGACTGGCATCCACGGGCTTAGCGGTCATGGCGAATCAATGCCCCCTATTCAATAAACGATCGAATTCTCCTTGGGCTGCCTCCATCCGGGAAGCCCGGGCTTCTTCGTATTTCTTCTTGAATCGTCGGAAGAGCCTCATTTGTTCCTTCAATGNNCTTCGCAGAGCATTCCTCCGGTTTCGATTTATCCATGGGACAGCGGAAATCAAGGGGGATGATGGGGACATGCCCATGGGAACTTCACCCCGCGAACTGCTGCATATCTTCTGCGGCAGAGTGCAAAAATGTTGACACTGCGGGAATGTGAATGTATATTTCAAAGGGTGAATCATCGTTCAAAATTGAGAGAACCACTCAGGAAGCCTGCCAGGAGCCGGAAAGAGAAGGAATACGCAGCCCGGAGAGATGGAATCCTACGAGCGGCCGAAAGGCTCTTTGCCGAACGGGGGTTCCATGGAACGACCGTCTCCGATCTCGCCGATGCTTCTGAGTTTGCCGTCGGAACCCTGTACAAATTCTTCGAGGGCAAAGAAGAGGTTTACCTGCATTTAATGCTCGAGAAGCTGGATCGCTTCCATGCGGAACTGGAGAAGGACGCCGACCGATACCCGCCGGGATTAGACCAGATCCGGATGCTCATCGAAGCCTCGCTCCGATTCTTCGAAGAAAACCGTGATTTTTTCAAGATATGGATCCTTGAGCAGGGGGCTCTGGAATTCGCCATAAGAAAGGCCCTCGCTCAGGAGTTGGAGAGAAAGAGAGCTCATACGGTGGAAATTTTTAAACGTTCGATCGAGAAGGCAATGAAAGTGGGAGAGATTCGAAAAATGGACCCCTTGGATCTGGCCTCCGCGCTGCAAGGGCTCCTGAAAACCTTCGCCCGCGGGTGGGCCTTTAACCCCGAATCCCCCGCCCCCATCGAAAAAGCCCCTTTCATTTACGACCTCTTCCTCCAGGGCACCAAGACCTGGGGCCGGAAGAAGGTGGCGGCTTGAGGGTATGCCTCCCAAGGGGAGGATGACACCCCGGCCCATGATGGCGTCGCTCTGGCCTCATCTTTTGGGGGAGCCTGGGGGGCCGGATTCATGCACGGCTACGGACACCCAACTTCCGCCAGAGGCGGGGGAAAAATGGCAGGGCGGGGAATGAGATTGAGGAGTAATGAGGAGCAATAAAGGGGTACACTTTTGAATCTCTTTGGTCCGATGAAGCCGGGCACAACAGAGGAACATCTTCAGGTCCTCCGGAAAGAACGAGGAAGCAGGGAGAAGGGGGTTGGGATGGCACGGGACTGCGGCAAGCGGGGGCGGGAATGGATAAGCTCCCTCATGCTCATTGGGGCATTGCTCCTGGTATCCGGGTGCGATAAAGGGCAGGGACGGGAAGCGCCACCGCCGCCCACCGTTGAGGTGGCAGGGGTTACCCAGGAGGATGTCCCGGTCTTTTCGGAATGGATCGGCTCGACGGACGGCTTGGTGAATGCCACCATTCGCGCCCAGGTTCAGGGGTACCTCATCGAGCGGGACTACAAGGAAGGGGATTTCGTCAAGAAGGGGCAGGTCCTTTTCGCTATCGACCCGCGGCCTTTCGAAGCCGCCCTCGACCAGGCCGAAGCGGCTTGGAACCAGACCAGGGCCGCCTTGAGCCACTCCCAGGCCACCCTGGAGCAGGCCAAGGCCGAGGTGATCCGCCTGGAGGCTCAGCACACCATCGCCAAGGCCAACCTGAGACGGATCAAGCCCCTCGCCGAGCAGAACGCCGTGAGCCAGAAAGACCTGGATGACGCCGTCGGCGCCGAGCAGTCGGCGGATGCCTCCATCAAAGCGGCTCAGGCCGGGGTCAACGCGGCGCAGGCGGCCATCGAAGCAGCCCAGGCTTCGGCCGTGGCGGCCCGGGCCGTGGCGGAAAAGGTCAAACTGGACCTGAGCTTTACCCGGATCTATTCACCCATCGACGGCATCGCCGGGATCGCCAAGGCCCAGATCGGAAACCTCGTCGGCCCGGGGTCCATCGAGGAGCTGACCACCGTTTCGACCGTCGACCCGATCAAAGTCTACATCTCCATGAGCGAGCAGGAGTACCTGCGGGACGCACAGATTGGCCGGGGCCCTGCCCAGCAGGTGCCCCTCGGCATGATCCTATCCGACGGGAGTCTTTATCCGCTCCCGGGGCGGTTCATCTTTGCGGACCGCCAGGTCGACATGAGGACCGGCACGATCAAGGTCGCAGCCCTCTTCCCCAATCCGGGAAACGTCATCCGGCCGGGACAGTACGCCCGAATTCGGACCCGGGCCCAGGTCAAGAAGGGGGCGCTGCTGGTTCCGCAGCGGGCGGTCACGGAACTCCAGGGGAGCTACCAGGTGGCGGTCGTGGGAACCGACAACCGGGTCGTCATTCGGATGGTGAAGGTCGCCGAACGGGTGGATAACCTCTGGGTGATCGATGAGGGGTTGAAGCCCGGAGAACGGGTGGTAGCCGAAGGAGTCCAAAAGATCAAACCGGGCATAGTTGTGAATCCCAGGCCTTTTCATCCGGATTCAGGAACCGGGCCCGCCGTAAAACCTCAGGCCCTTCCCGGGGCCGCTTCCAAGCCCAACCCCCCGGCGCCGGAAAAGACCGCGACTCGGTAGAGGTAGAACATGTCCAGGTTCTTTATCAACCGGCCCATCGTGGCCATGGTCATTTCGATCATCTTCGTCATCGTGGGAATCGTGGCCATGGCGGGACTGCCCATCGCCCAGTTCCCGGAGATTGTTCCTCCCGAGATTCAAATCACCACGGCCTATGTAGGGGCCGACGCCGAAACCCTGGAACAGTCCGTCGCCACGCCCATCGAGCAGCAGATGAGCGGCGTGGACGACATGAATTACATGTACTCCATCAACGCCAATAACGGCGCGATGCGCATGTTCGTCAATTTCGATGTGAAGACGAACCCGAACACCGACCATATCCTGACCCAGATGCGCCAGAACCAGGCCCAGTCCCAACTCCCCCTGGACGTGCGCAATTACGGGGTCACCATCCAAAAATCCAGATTCTCCCCGCTCATGATGCTGGCCCTCTACTCCCCGGGGGGCACCTATGACGGAACCTTCCTGGCGAATTATGCCTATATCAACCTGAATGACCAACTCCTGCGCGTGCCCGGGGTCGCCATGGTCAGCATCTATGGAGCCGGCCAGTACGCGACCCGCATCTGGGTGAAGCCGGATACCCTGGCGAAACTCGGCATTACCGTTCCGGACATCATCGAAGCCGTCTCCAAGCAGAACACGGTGAATCCCGCGGGCCAGATCGGCAGCGAGCCGGTCCCGCCGGGGCAGGAGTTTACCTACACGATGCGCGCCCAGGGCCGCCTCGTCTCTGAGGATGAATTCGGCCAGATCGTGTTGCGGGCCAACCCCGATGGGTCCATGGTCCGCCTGAAGGATGTGGCCCGGATCGAACTGGGAGCTCAAACCTACAACATCAAGGGGCGGATGGACGGAAAGCCCTGCGCCGTCATGGGCATCTACCAGCTGCCCGGGACCAATGCCCTGGCGACGGCGGAGGGGATCCGCAAACTGATGGAAGAGGCCAAGGGGAGATTCCCGTCCGGCCTCGAGTACATGGTCGCCCTGGACACGACCCGGGTCATCACCGAAGGNNCCGGTTTCGCTCATCGGCACCTTTGCCGTCTTCCCGCTTCTGGGGTTCTCGATCAATACCCTGTCCCTGTTCGGACTTGTTCTGGCCATCGGCCTGGTCGTCGACGATGCCATCGTGGTGGTGGAGGTGGTGGAACGTCACATGGGGGAGGGGTTGTCCCCCAAGGAGGCGGCGCTCAAGGCAATGGAAGAGGTATCCGCGCCGGTGATGGCCATTGCCTTGATCCTTTCGGCGGTCTTTGTCCCGACGATCTTCACCCCCGGGATCACCGGCAGGCTTTACCAGCAATTTGCCGCCACGATCGCCATCTCCGTCCTGATCTCGGCCTTCAACGCCCTGAGCCTCAGCCCCGCGCTCTGCGCGCTCCTCCTGAAGCCGAGGAGAGAGGCCCGCGGACCGTTGAGCTTTTTCTTCCGGCTCTTCAACCGCTCCTTCGGCCGGGCGACCCAAGGGTATGTGGGTCTGTGCTCTTCCCTGATCCGCAAGAGCGCCCTGTGTCTGTTTTTCCTCGCGGGGGTCGTTCTCGTTTCCGGCCTGCTCGGGAAGGCCATTCCCACGGGATTCCTGCCGGAAGAAGACCAGGGATACATGTACGTAAATGTCTCGTTACCGGATGGCGCATCTCTGCAGCGCACCGACGAGGTCTGCCAGAAGGTAGAAGAGATCCTCAAGAAAACCCCGGGCATCGAACACTATCAAACGGTCATCGGCATCAGTCTGCTGAGCATCGTTCAGAACACCTACAGCGGGTTTTTCTTCATTACCTTGAAGGAGTGGCGAGACCGCCAGAGGCCGGAGGAGCAGCTTTCGGCCATTATGGATCACCTCAACCGGGAGCTGGCGAAACTCCCCCAGGCCGTTAGCTTTGCCTTTTCACCCCCGGCCATCCAGGGAATCGGGACGGCCGGAGGGGTCACGATGGTCCTGGAGGACCGGGCCGGCAAGGACATTCCCTTTCTGGCCGAGAACGTCAACAAGTTTCTCGAGGCAGCGCGGAAAAGACCGGAATTGGCCCGGGTGACGACCACCTTCCTGCCGACGGTCCCGCAGATCTTTGTGAAGGTGGACCGGGACAAGGTGCTCAAACAGGGCGTCGACCTATCTCAGGTTTACCAGACCATCCAGACCTTCATGGGCGGCTACTTCATCAACTACTTTAGCCGCTTCGGCCGCCAGTGGCAGGTCTATGTCCAGGCCGAAGGCGAATACCGGACCAAGGCCGAGAATGTGGGACAGTTTTATGTAGTCAATAGCAGAGGAGATCCAGTCCCCCTATCCGCGGTGACCACGCTCGAATCCCGTTCCGGGCCCGAATTCACGATGCGCTACAATCTCTACCGGTCTGCTCAGATCAACGCCATGGCCCGGCCCGGGTACAGCTCCGCCCAGGCGATGGAAGCGCTGGAAGAGGTCTTTCACCAGACCATGCCGCGGGAGATGGGGTTCGACTACCTGGGCATGAGCTTTCAGGAGAAGAAGGCGCAGCAGGGGGTGCCGGCCTGGATGATCTTCGCTTTTTCCGTCCTCTGCGTCTTCCTCATCCTGGCGGCCCAGTATGAGAGCTGGTCGCTCCCCTTCGGCGTGCTCCTGGGGACACCCGTCGCCGTGCTGGGGGCCTTCGCGGCCATCTGGTTCCGCGGGATGGTCAACAACGTCTACGCCCAGATCGGTCTGATCGTTCTCATCGGCCTCACCGCCAAGAATGCCATCCTGATCGTTGAGTTCGCCAAGAAGAGACACGAGCAGGGGCAATCCCTGGCCGATGCCGCGGTGGAGGGAGCCCGTCTGCGTTTCCGGCCGATCCTCATGACCTCGGTCGCTTTCATCTTCGGCGTGCTCCCCCTGGCCTTCTCCACCGGGGCGGGGGCCATGGCCCGGAGAGTCATGGGGACCGCCGTTTTGGGGGGTACGCTCGCGGCCTCGGTGATCGGCATCTTCCTCATCCCGGTAGCTTTTTATTTCGTTGGTAGGGTCGCCCGCCGCGGCCAGAAGGACGAATCGGCGGAAAAGCGGGGAGACCATGAGTAGAATGATCCTTCATCTGCTGTTGGCCATCATCTTCTGCGGATGCATGGTCGGCCCGAACTACCAGCGTCCTCCGGTGAGCTCCCCTCCTTCCTGGCGCTTTGAAGCGAAAGAGGCCCGGGAGATCGCCAATGCCGCCTGGTGGGAGCAATTCGGCGATCCGGTTCTGAATGAACTCATCCAGGTCGCGCTGCGGGAAAACAAGGATGTCAAGATCGCCGCCGCCCGGGTGGAAGAGTTTACGGGCCATTACGGGACCACGCGGGCGGGCCTTTTCCCCCAAGTCGGCGCAGGCGCGAGTGCGGGAAGATCCCGCATGACCGAAAGAGGATCCGTTCCCCTCCCGTCCTCGATCCAGAATCCGGCCGACAGTTACCAGGCCTTGGGGAATGCCAGCTGGGAACTTGACCTCTGGGGGAAGCTGCGGCGGGCCACCGAAGCGGCCCGGGCCGACCTCTTGAGTACGGAGGAGGCGGGAAGGGCCGTCATTCTCACCCTCGTCACCTCGGTGGCCAGCGCCTATGTGAACCTTCGCGACTTGGACCGCCAGCTCGAGATCGCCGTGCAAACGGCCCAAAGCCGCGAGGATTCATACCAGCTCTTCCAGCTCCGTTTCCGCGGCGGAGTGATTTCCGACCTGGAGTTGAACCAGATCAAATCGGAATACGAACAGGCGCTTTCGACGATTCCTCTGCTCGAAAAGATCATTGCCCAGCAGGAAAATGCCCTGAGCGTTCTCCTGGGCCGAAACCCGGGCGCGATTCCTCGGGGGAAGAAGATCGAGGAGTTCACGCTCCCGGCTGTTCCTGCCGGGCTGCCCTCCGAACTCCTCGCCAACCGTCCCGACATCCGGCAGGCGGAACAGGCCCTGATTGCCGCCAACGCGCGGATCGGAGTGGCCCGGGGGCAGTATTTCCCCACCATTTCTCTGACCGGCTTCTTTGGCTACGCCAGTACCGACTTGTCCAACCTGTTCACCGGGCCGGCAAGCGTCTGGAGCTTTGTGGCTCCGATGACCGCCCCCATCTTCACCGGCGGGGCCCTTCGCGGCCAGGTGCAATCAGCCGAAGCGGTCCGGCATCAGGCTCTCCTCCGTTATCAGCAGTCCATCCAGACGGCCTTCCGGGAAGTCGAAGACGCGCTCATCGACCAGGAAAGGTCACGGGAACAGCTGGCGATCCAGGCGCGGCGGATAGAATCTCTCCGCAACTACGCCCGAATCGCCCGCCTGCGATTCGATAACGGGTATACCAGCTACATCGAGGTGCTCGACGCCGAGCGCAGCCTCTTCACCGCCGAACTTGCGCAAGCGCAAACGAGGGGAGCCCTCTTTCAAGCCTTGGTGAGCCTGTATAAGTCGATGGGCGGGGGATGGGTCGTGGAGGCGGAGCGGAAGACCGCCGATTCCCAGAGCTCCTCCCATGCTCCAACGGGATTGCCGGAAACATGGGGCGGAGATGGAAAATCAAAAAAGTGAAGGCGTATGCTTCGTGCGACGGTTGAAGAAACGAAGAACTTATGAAAAGGATGGATCCAATAGGAATCGCGACGCCTAAATCGCCCGGTTCAAATCGATGTCCACCTTGGCCATCTTCATGGCCCGCGCAATCAGGAGCTTCCACAATCCCCCTGCATCGTAGGGGATCAGGATACTTCCCTTGAATTCGGAGGGCAGGTCCAGCCCTTCCTCGCACAAGGCGCAGACCTGTTCGGGCTTCAGCCGGCCCATCAGAAAGCCCAGTTCCAGGATCACTTTCTGCGAGGAACGGGGCTTGGCATTTTCCGCGCTTCCTTTGGGATAGCCATAATCATCCCCGGTGAGCAGGATGACCGCGAAGGGGACCTTCCCGTACTGTTCAAGCTTGGCGAAGGGGCTGGCCCCAGGGTCAGCAGGCCCCTCCGGAATGAATGGCTCCAAATCCAAATTCTTCAGGAAGGCCTCGAGTGCGGCCTTTTTTCCTTCATCCTGACCCGGGACGATCAAAACCTTCCGGTCCTTCGATTTTTCCATGCTTTCCACCTTTGGGCCTTCTTCCTCGAGGGTTACTTTCGCGGGAACGGCCGATTCCTTGGGCTCCTTCGGCTTCTTCTCGAACACGGCCGGTTCGGGGGGCAAAGCCGGGGTTTCCTCGGGCGGCGCCTTCTCTTCTTCTATCATGGGTTCCGTCTTCAGGGGATCCGGGTGCTGCACCCACTCCATGCAATCTTCCAGCATTTTCAGGGTGATCTGAAAATTGTTACGCCTCATCTTTGCCAGGTTAGATTCCGGCTCATAGACGGATAAGGGCTTATTCTCCCCGACGTAGAGGATGGAATCGATGTATTCCCGGTTGGGGCCGAAGGCTTTGGTGATAATTTCCTTGGTGAAGAGATTCCAATACTGGAGGTCTCCTGGCGAGAGGGAGTTATGCGTCAGCAGATCCTCCCCCTTGGCCTTCTGGACCTTCAGGAGTTCGATGATCTCTTCTGAAGAGGCTGTCGGGAGAAGGACCGGCCGAACTATCTGGGTTGCCTTTTTTTCCTTACCCATGATTTGTTCTTCTTGGATCCAGAACGGATAGGGGGCCCAAATCCCCTCAGGCGAATCTTGACCGAGGCTGAGGAGACGGGCTTTCCCGCTGGCAAAAATGTTTAGCTTTCTGATAAGTTATCGTCATAATGGGGGGAAACTTTAATCCCTTCGGCCTGACCTTCCGTGCTCCCCTATATTCTCCTGGTGAATTCTCCAAGAAATGTTTCGACGGCGATGAAAAATCCCGGGAAGACGGTCCGTTTTCGATTCGCCCTCAGAGAGAAAATTGAAATAAACACGGAAAAGTGATAGGCTTTTGGGACTTCAAAATCTCCAGGCTTCGTCGAATGCCCGAGCACGGACCCTTTTCCTCGCCGGGCGGCCGACCGGACAGACTTGATTTTGGATGATCCCTTTTTAGTACAGTTCAGAAAGGAGCTCAAGAATGAATTTTCTGCGGGTGAACATGACTGAAGGGAAAATCTC
>PMCE01000018.1 GCA_003154025.1 Syntrophaceae bacterium | reverse complement strand
GTCCGGAATGTGTCAATGGAAATGAGACACAGGTTAAGAGAATTTAGTGTAGCAAGTTCTCGTTTTCCATAGCCGGTTTGGGTGGATTGATCCAGGCCGCCTGGGGAAGCGCGAGAGGTACGGGGATTTTTCTAACGAACCTCTCGGGGTGTGTTTNNCCATAGTGAACGACCTGGGGAGTCATTAGCCCGATTCCCGAATGGTGATGCTCGGTGTTATACCAGGTGAAGAAGGCCTGGCAAAAAGCTCGGGTGTCCTCCAGACTGCCGAACCGCTCCGGGAAATCCGGGCGGTATTTGAGGGTTTTAAATTGAGCTTCCGAATAGGGGTTGTCATCGCTGGTATGGGGCCGACTGTGAGTCTTGGTTACCCCGAGATCCGAGAGCAGAAGCGCAACCGGCTTGGACTTCATGGAAGAGCCTCGATCGGCATGGATCATTAATTGCCCCGGCTGAATCCCTTGCTTTTGGCAGGTTTCGTGGATCAGTTTCTCGGCCAGAAGAGCCGATTCCCGGGTGGCTACCATCCAGCCGACGACGTAGCGGCTGAAAATATCCAAGATCACGTAAAGGTAAAAGTAGGTCCATTTGACCGGCCCCAAGAGCTTGGTAATATCCCAGGACCAGACCTGATTGGGAGCGGTGGCCAACAATTCAGGTTTCTGGTAGGAGGGATGGCGCAGCTGGTCCCGGCGCTCTTTGACTTCCTTCTGCCCGTCCAAGAGGCGATACATGGTGCGCAGGGAACAAAGGTATTGGCCTTCATCCAAAAGGGCCGCGTAGACCTCCTGCGGAGCTTGATCGACAAAACGCTCCGAGTGGAGGACATCCAGGACCCCCTGACGCTCTTGGGCACTTAGAGCGCGGGCCGGAGACGGACGTTGGAGAGACTCCGGCTGAGGCGCATTCCTTTTCGCCCGCAGACGGTACACACTGGCTCGGGGAACCCCGATGGCGAGGCAAGCTGGTTGGGTGCCGACCTCCGGCGTGAGGACTTCAACGGCTTCCATCAGTCGTCCTCTCCGATCTCGGGTTTCTCCAGGGGGATCCTCAGCATCTGCGAAATTTTTTTTTGAATGTCGATGATCAGCTCAGCTTTTTTCAGGCGCTTTTGCAGCTGGTTGTTTTCCTTACGCAACTGTTCGTTCTCGGCCTCAAGAGGATGGATCGGGTTGGCTTTCCGACCCCGTTGCTTTGGCTTTAAACCGGAAAGGATCCCTGCATCCCTCTGGCGGCACCAGGTTGTCAGGTAAGAAGAATAAAGGCCCTCTCGGCGCAAAAGGGCTCCACGACTCCCCGCCCCCCGGCAACTCTCGGCTTGACGTAGGATGTTGAGCTTGTATTCGGCGGTGAAACGACGGCGAACGGCTTTCTCCGGAACTTCCGGATCTGGTGGATTGACCAACAACGATGGCATGGAATGGGCCCCCTGGGCGGTCTCCGCACAGGGAATTCCAGTCGCCCTACGGGCTCCTTCCATTCCCTGTGCGGATCTAATCTTCTCACTGATCATACTCTGAGCACCTCCCCACCCTCTACAGTAATTTCACAGGGGTCGGTGTCTCACCATTATTGGCACAGAGGGCATCATCCGTTAGGATTTCGGAAAGCCCTACTTCAATACAGGCCCTTTCCCAAGACCCCCGGAAATCCCTGATCCTCTCTCCGGTTTCGCCGAAGAAGACCCAAGGACATTTGGGGAATTTCTGATCCCTGAAGGCCCTCTGGAAGTGAATGACCTCAAGTAATTCCCCCTCCATGTAGATAACCCTTGCCTCATTGTTTTTCGTATCCTGGGGCTTCAGGTTGATCTTTCCTTCCATCAAATCAACCTGCAACCATTGAAGGCCCAAGATTTCCTCTTTCCGCATCCCGGTATGATAGGCAAGCGTAACCACGGGCCTTAGATAAGAGGGCAGGGCCTTTTTCAGGGCAAGGTATTCGCTATGCTCGAAATATCCCTGCCTCACGTTGTTTTCCGCAAGGTGAGGGATATAGGGCATATTGACTACCTTGGGAGGGGTCATCTGCCGGGCGAGGTTCAACATCCTCTTGAGGGCTGCCAGCTCCCGGTTGATTGTTGCATTCTCTGCGCCTTCCTCTTGGCGCTGGAGGATGTAGCCTCTGGCTTTATCCGTCGTAATGCAATAACCCTAAAGCCCTTAAAGAAATCGTCGAGATGCTTCAGACTTCTTTCGAGGCGGCCCAGGGACTTTTTCCCATTCACTTTATAATCATTGAGAAGATCCTCCTTTAGCTCCTCATAACGGACCTTCTCGACCTTCAATCCAGGAAAACGCCCCTGTACAATCTCTCCTTCTCTGAGTTTGAGGAGATCGATCGCCTTCTTCTCGTTCTTGGATTTGGCGCTCTCTCGGTATGGCTTGCCGGCTCGGTAATACTTGATCCAGTAGACCCGACCCCTTTTATAGATCGTACCCATAACTATTTCACCCCCTTTCTTTTTAGAGTCCCTTTCTTGGCTTCACCTCCCCTCATTTCCAAGCACCCAAGGGCTAAGTGCAGGAATGGCGGAATCTCCCTGACTCCTCTCTCCCACCGGCTGACAGTGAGAGTAATTACACCCAGGGCCTTGGCAAGCTGGCTCTGGCTGTATCTGTTCTTGCTCCGCCACTTTTTCAAATCACCAGGAGTCATGATCTGACTGTGATCCATTGGACTACAGATGTCAAGGATTTTCTTAATCCTCAAAGCGCGTTTTATTTTTCTCTACCCAGAGGTTCATGTCGTGAATATCGAGAAGAATCCTCCGGCCATCTCTTATGTAGGGCAATTTTCCGGCCCAGATCATTTCTCGGAGTGCACAGACAGTCCTGCCAAGATAAACCGAGGCTTCTTGAATGGAGTACAATCTCTTTAGGATCGTACCCGATGAAATGGCACCCCTCTGGGTTCTTTTAGCCGGCTGTTCTTTCAATGGTTATTTTCCGTGTGTGCTCAGGTTGCGCTCAGGAATTTCGTTTTCATCATAGCCTATCGTCTTTCTTGGCTCTTTATCGGTAAGACCCACATTCCTATTCCTCCACCAAGTTTTCCCCCTTTTTCCTCCTTCCGTCTCTCAGTTTGAATCGTTTGAATAGTTGTGAACACTTATTCCATATAAGCCTTAAGAGAGAGAAATAATCCTGTTTATAGGAGAAGTAGGTTCACAACTATTCAACTGTTCACCAAAAGCCCGATTCCTATCCAGATGATCCTCCCGCCATTCCCTCTCTGCTTCGAAAATCCCCTTTCACTCAAGCTAGTTCCGAATCTTGTTTGAGAAATAGAGCGTCCCCCATTGGCATCGGACCACTTAAGGTAAGCGTTATAAAGGTCCTTGGCGGGTGCCTGTGAATTCTTGGAAACTATGCAGCATTCGCTCAGGAATCCGCCTAAAATGTCCATGTCTTCTCGGTACCCTTCTGTGGCCTTCCGAACGCCTTGGGGGGTTCCCAGCCCGAATCTGGCCCAGTCCCGGGCCCCTTGGACCAGCCAGGCGAGTATTCCAGGGAGCTCGGGAGCGATCTTCTCCATGAATCGAGAGCGCGGGATTCTCTCTTCTGGAGGGATAGACACCGTGAAAGGAATAAGACGAATACGGTCCCAAATAGCATTGTCGGTGCCCCGGATCACTGGTCTATGGTTGGTGGCCAGCCAGATTTTGAAGGTGGGCTTAAACTCGAACCACTCCCCCCGCATAAACCGCGCGGTGATGGTGTCGCCCCCGGCAAGGTCCTTAATCACGGATTCGGCCAGCCGTTTGCCTTCATCCGCTTCGCTGCAGAAGACAAACCGGGCGCCGCGAAGTCGGGCCAAGTCGTTGGGGATGCTTCCCTCTCGTTTGAGGAGAATGCTCTCGGTGGGGGTCCTGGCCGCATAGTCCCCGAGAATTTGGGCCACAACCTCATGGGTTGTGGTCTTTCCATTTGCGCCACTCCCATGGGCGATAAAGATCGCGCGTTCATCCGTGAGACCGGTAAGTGAGTATCCGAATCCAAGTTGCAGGAAGGAAAGCATCTCCTCATCTCCAGCGAAGATCCGGGCGAGGTGCTCAAGCCAGAAATTGCACAGGGCCCCCGGACTGTATTCAATCGGGGCGATTTTTGTTATTTTGTCTTCCCGCGAATGTGGGCGCAGTTCCCCCGTTTTCAAATTGATGGTCCCGTTCAAAACATTCAAAATCCAGGGATCGTGGTCCATTTCTTCGGGTTGAATCGGAATGCCATGCTCAGAGCGGGCCAAATCAATCATGGCTTTAATCCGGGCCTCCCCTTCTGACCTGAAACCGTGCTTTACTAGCTCCTTCCGATGTCCGCTGTCTGAAGATTTAGCGGCCTCCATATAGATCAAGCGGACGGTATCTTTTGCTCGGCGCTCCACTTCTCCGTAGGTGTCTATTTGCCANNCCAGGGATAGCAAAAACGAAGATCCGGGCCATGAGCGGCCACAAAGCGACGCGCGTTTCCAAGGTCCGTGAGGTTGATTCCGAGCTCAAAGACGCCAGCAGCAGCCGGGGCGACATGAGGGGCCCGCGGGGGCGAGAATGCAGGAGAAAAAATCTCTTTAGTCTGCTCGACCGCCCTTGCTACCGTCATTTCACCATAGGTCTTTTCCCCGCGGCGCTCGTCCCACTTTCCCCGCATCGACCCCGATTGCCGGAAAAGCCGATCCATCCTTCCCAGGTCTCGGCCGGTCCAAAAAGCCAGCATCGAACATAAGGCGAGGTCCGCTTCACTCTGCGAGCTATATCCGGTCCAATCTCCGGACCACAAGGTGGAGAATTTGTCCCCGTTCCCGGCCACCTTTGCCCTCTGGATCAAGTCTGAATCCGCAACGTTGAGGCTGCGAGGTTGACGTCCGGGGGCCTCCGGGGTGTTCTCCTCGAAAATCCTGGAATGGAGCCTTTTTAACTCTTTTTCCCGTTTCTCCACTGTGGAGGGAGTGCCCTCCAAGTGCCAGCCGGTGACGGTAAAATATCGGCCGGTGTCATACATCTCAATTTTGCCCTTCCGCCGTCTTCCGGGGGGTAGGATGCCACGAGCCCAAATATGGAGACCCCTTCGGCTCGGAGTAATTTCCGCGTA
>PMCE01000084.1 GCA_003154025.1 Syntrophaceae bacterium | reverse complement strand
CGCAGACGGGTCATGGTCATGTAGCCGTCGCCGCCGGGAAGACCGATGTCCAGGATGATCAGGTCAGGCTTGATCTTTAATGCCAGGAGGACCCCGAGGATAGCATCGAAGGCCAGCTGGACGTCAAATCCGTAAGACTGCAACCGGATCCGCAGCCCTTGGAGCAACTCCTGATCGTCATCGATGATCAGGATTCTCTTCCCTTTCCCCTCTGGGGGGGGTTTCGCGGAAGACAGCGCCGCGGGCTTCGGCTGCAGGGCTTTCTGGATCGCTGCCAAAACCTGCCGGTTATCGAAAGGCTTCTGGAAGAACGCCTCGGCACCCGCCTCCAGAGCTTTCTTTTCGTGGATCATCGCGTCCCGGGCGGTCATCACCATGATGGGAATATGAGCCAGGGGCATCAGGGTCCGCAGCCGGGCCATGGTCATGTACCCGTCTCCTCCGGGGAGACCGATATCCAGGATGATGAGATCGGGCTTTTGGGCCTTGGCCATGGTAATAGCCGAGGTGCCGTCCAAGGCGAAGAAGACGTGGTACCCGTTTGCTCTCAGCCAGATTTTCATCCCGTAGAGCAAGTCTTTGTCATCGTCGACCAGAAGAATCTTTTTGGTCATGATCTTGATTCCTCTTCCTGAAAAGCTTTCCGGATCCGGTCTTTGATGCTCCGGGTGAGGTCTTTCACGAACCCATCCTCCGGATAGCCGTCTCTCGCCTCAGGAATTTCAAAGATCTGAGAAGAAACGGCCGCCTCCAGGCCGGCTTCCTGAAGTTTTTCGAAACGCCTGAACTGTTCGGAGATGCGCTGCTGCAGGATCTCGGCCCCTCTCGCCTGGGCAAAGGCGATGATGAAGAAGAACTCTTTCCATTTGGTCGGGGCCATACGGGGGAGCAGAAAATCTTTGTCGATCAAGGTGCAGTGCTGCAGGATGTTTCCTATTTCCCAGAGGATTCCGTCGTCCGGTTTGGTTAATTCCCGCTTGTCCGATGAGAAAATCTCCACGGTGATCAAGGCCACCGAGCCCAATTGAAGATTCTTGGGATGGAGAAGGGGGGCCAACTGCTGATTCAAGGAGAANNGCTTCCCTTGCCCGGCTCGCTCTCCACCCAGATCCGTCCGCCATGCCGCGAAACCAGCTCTTTGGAGATGAAGAGCCCCAAACCCAACCCTTTGCGACTGGAGGGAATGGAGTCTTTCACCTGGTACATGGAGTCGAAGATCTTCTGGCGGTCCTCGTCGCTGATTCCGCATCCCGTATCGGAGACGGCCACGCGGATGAAATACGGGTCTCCCGGAAAGACCTCCGCCCGGACCGTTACTTTTCCGTCTTCGGGGGTGAATTTTACCGCATTATCGATGAGGTTCATCAGGATCTGGCGGACGCGGTTGGGATCGGCGTAGGCCAAGGGAAGGTCGGTCGGGATCTCTTCCGACAGGGTGATCCCTTTCCCTGCCGCGGCGATCCGCATGGCCGACAGGATCTCGTCAACCAGCTCATCCAGGGGGGTCAACTGAGGATGGAGCGCGAGTTTCCCCGTCTCGGCCCGGGTCACTTCCAGGAGGTCCTCGATCATTTTGCGGAGCTGGTTCACATTCCTCAGGATGATCTCCAGATACTCGTTCTGCTCGGGGGACAGATCCCCGCCCAACCGGTCCAGGAGGATGGTCACAAACTGATGGATGACCGCCAGGGGGGAGCGGAGCTCGTGGGAGACATGCGATAAGAACTGGTCCTTGATTCTGAGCTGCTGTTGACGCCCGCGGTCCAGTTCGGTAATCAGCCGGTGCCGTTCGATGGCGTAGCGGACCGCACGGATCAGCGTCGGACCATCGACCTGCCCCTTCACCAGATAATCCTGCGCTCCCTGATGGACGGTCTTGATGGCCAGATTTTCGTCGGCATGACTGGTTAGGACCACGATGGGAACGTCGTGGGCCTGGGCATAGGCTTTGGCCAGAGTTTCCTGCCCGTGGCTGTCGGGGAGGGAGAGGTCCAGCAGAATGGCATCGAACTTCTCTTCCCGCAGACGCTTCAGAGCGTCGCCCAGGAGGGGGACGTGGACCCAGCCCAACTGCACATTGGAGACTCCCAGGAGCATCTCCCGGAGCAGTTCCGCATCGTAAGGGTTGTCTTCCACCAACAGGATTTTAATGGAGGGCTTCATCTTTTTTTCTCACCGGGGCGGCAGCTTCACGACGGTCAACCAGAAATCTTCTATGCATCTTACCACTTTTAGGAATTGATTGAAATCCACCGGTTTGGTTATGTAACAGTTGGCATGGAGGTCGTAGGTATGCCGAATATCCTCCTCCGCCTGCGAAGTGGTGAGGATGACCACGGGGATCCGCTTCAAATGGGGGTCGTTCTTGATCTCCCGGAGCACGTCCCGCCCGTTCTTCTTGGGCATGTTCAGGTCGAGCAGGATCAGATCCGGCCGGATCGCCTGCTTATACTTCCCCTGGCAGCGCAGGTAGGCGATGGCCTCTTCGCCGTCCTTGACCACCGAGAGGAAATTTCCCACCCGGGCATCCTTGAGCGCCTCGATGGTGAGTTCGATATCGTCGGGATTGTCTTCCGCCATCAGGATCTGGATGGGCCGTCCCCCCCGCGACGAATTCATGATGGATTGCCTCCGTGATCGGGGATGAGAAACTTGAAGTTCGCACCTTCCCCTGCTCTTGATTCCACCCAGATCTCCCCGCCGTGGCGCTCCACGATCTTCTTGCAGATGGCCAACCCGATCCCCGTTCCCGGATATTGATCCACCGTGTGAAGTCTCTGGAAGATGAGAAAGATCCGCTCCGCATACTGGGGGTCGATTCCGATTCCGTTGTCCCTTACCGAAAACAGCCAGCTTTTATCGGCCCGCTGGGCATTGATATGAACCTCGGGAGGCTTGTGGTCCTTAAATTTGACGGCGTTTCCGATGAGGTTCTGGAATAGCTGGAGGAGCTGGGACCCGTCGGCCATGACCGTGGGAAGAGGCTCGGGGATGACCTTTCCGCTGCTCTCCTCGAGGACCGGGTGGAGCATCTCGACCACTTCCCGGACCAATTGGTTGCAGTCCGTGGGCTGGGAGGGGTGAGCCCGGGTCGTGATTCGCGAATAGGTTAAAAGGTCGTTGATGAGCCTCTGCATCCGGAGAACGTTCTGATTGGTCCGCTCGATAAACCGGTCGGCATCGCCGTCCAGCTTTCCTTCATAACGTTTGGTCAGGAGATTCAGATAGCCGGAAATGGCCCGCAGGGGGGTCTGCAGGTCGTGGGAGGCCACGTAGGCAAACTGCTCCAGTTCAGCGTTGGACCGGAGAAGTTCCTGGGTTTTGATCTCTACGGCTTCTTCGGCCCGCTTCTGGATGGTAATGTCGCGGTTGCTGCCGCAGACCCCCAGGAATTTCCCGTCCTGGTCGTGAACCGGTTTGCAAAAATGGCTGACCCAGCGGACCTCTCCTTCCTTGGTACGGATACGGAATTCCAGGTGCCCCGGGCCTTTTTCGGCCAACTCTTCCGCGTTATGGCTTTTCCAGAGAGGTTGGTCCTCGGGATCGATAAGGGCATCGAGCAGACCGGAGGCCTTGTAGAACTCCTGGGAGGGATAGCCGGTGATGTCCTGGCTGGCCGGGGAGACGTAGAGCATCTCCTTGTCCGGTCCCTGCCAGTAATTCCAGTCGGAGGCGAATTCGGATACGATTCGGTACCTTCTCTTGCTCTGGTTTAGTTCTTTTTCGTTTAACTCCCGCTCGGCAGCCTCCACATCTCGGATCATGTTCTGGTAGGCTTTCCTGCCTTCCGCCTCGGCGATCTTGGGACTTCCGTTGAGGAACCTCACCCCGTCCCTGGAGGTCCCGGCGTCCACCTCAACAGCTGAAAGTCCTTCTCCCGGAAGGGGGGATGATTCCAAAGGTCCGATGCTTTCCGCCGGTCGCCCCGAAGGTGGATTCCCTCGCGGCGCAGGATGAATGGCCCCTTCCCCAGGCTCCGCCCCACGTAGAGTTTTATCCACAAGCTCCGAGGGCGCATCTAAGAGAAAGATCAGATCACCGGCATTCATGGCCAAAAAATCCGGGTTGTGGGCCATGGACACCTGCTTCATTTTGTCGTCGTAATTTTTCTGGATTTGTTTGCTGTGGTACCGTAGGAGCAGGCCGATGCAACCTACTCCGCCCAGGAAGAGGGAGGAGAAGAGAATCCCGCTGAACCAAATCCATTGGTAGATGGAGGCACTGCCCCCGCCCAGAAGGTAAGCGTAGATATACTGCCCGGCCCAGAAAGCCGCGGAGACCAGGAGGGCAGTCCCAAAGAGAGAAAGAAGGATTTTATTGATCGGAGTCTTCCGTATAGTCCAGATGTCTTTTTTCATGTTGGAGACATTTGCAGTAACCGATTACCCGATCCCATGGTTGTCCGGGTTCCGTTCGGCCAAGTGAAACATGGCTTTAATATAACTTGCAAAAAACATTCCTTTTTCCCATTAACAGAGGACTCTGAAGAGAGCGTTCTCTCTCCCAAACGAAAGGCAGGAAAAAAGAGGGGATGACAGTTCCGGCCAAATTGCTAATTTAACAATAAATTCGGAAGCTTTAGAAAGAGGTTAAGATTTATTAGAAAAGAGGCGGAAAGATGCTGGGGGATGGAAAAACAGGCAGGGTAGAAAGGTTTGGAAAAAAGGCGCGGAATCTCGTTTGGGAAACGTTGGGAGGAGAGATTTAATTTAACTATATGATTTATTAATATTTTTGAATATCCGCATTCTGAAGAGCCGAGAGGTGATCTTTTTGACTATAAAACATCCCCGCCGTCAGAAAAGAAAACAGCCGGCTTAACTGGTTTCAATGTACAAGCGCCTATGCCTTTTCCGCTCCTTGCGCGGGAGAAGTGGCCCCTGCGGGGCAGCTTCGGCGACTTGTAGGGGCACGATGTCCCGCGANNGCGAAACGCGGGATGCCCCTACGGCCCCGATGAATGCACTTTCCTTCTTCCCTGTATTCGGGTTCCAATCCGCCGCTAAGCGCCTTTCAGGGTGGGAATGAATTGTGGCCTGGGAAAAAGGTTTCCGGTATAATTTTATAATGCACCTCAGGATGAAATGCGGAAACCGAGGATTGAAGGGACCAAATTGATGGCCAAGATGACGAGCAAAAGCGACCTGCGGGAGTTGAGCTTGTTGGGCCGGGGAGCAAAGCCCGGCAGGAAGCTGGAGACTTTTCCCAACCACCACCCCCAGCGAGATTATGTTGTGACCCTGGGGACCGAGGAGTTTACCTGCGTGTGCCCGGCCACGGGGCAGCCGGATTTTGCCAAACTGACCATTCAGTACATCCCCGACCAGAAGATCCTGGAGTCCAAATCCCTCAAGCTCTACCTTTGGTCTTTCCGCAACCAGGGTGCTTTCCACGAGCACGTGTCCAACGTGATTTTGGATGACCTGGTGAAGGCCCTGAAACCCAGGTGGTGCAAGGTTACGGCTGTATTTTCGGTCCGCGGCGGGATTTCCATCACCGTCGAGGCGGAGCATGGAAAATAGCCATGCCTACCCAGCGCTGGCTTCCTGCCATTGCCGCGGT
>PMCE01000252.1 GCA_003154025.1 Syntrophaceae bacterium | reverse complement strand
GCAAGTCATAGAAAGATAAGGGGCTGAAAAATGGGAGTTATGGATTATTTCCGACCGGTGTCGGCCTGGCCTCCGGAGAAGGTCCGGCAGTTTTTGGATGGGAAGAGCCCGCAGGAATACAACCTGGTGGATGTGCGGACTCCAAAAGAGTACGAAGAGGAACATCTGCCCGGAGCGCGGCTGATTCCGGTGGGGCAATTGGAAACCCGCTGGAAGGAGCTGGGCCCCGATAAACCCACGATCACGTATTGAGCGTCCGGGGTACGCAGCCGGGCCGCTGCCGCAGTCCTCGTACGAGAGGGGTTCAAAGAGGTATACAGCATGGAAGGGGGTATCCACGCCTGGAAGGGTCTGCGGGCAGCCGGAGCTCCGGAAGCCGGGATGGCCTATTTTGACCCGGCCAAGAGGCCGGAGGAACTGATCGCCCTGGCCTGGATGCTGGAAGAAGGGTCCACCAAGTTCTACCAGGAAATGAGCAAGATGAAGGCACCGGGGGCGATGGCCCTCTTCCGAGAGCTTTCGGCGGACGAGGAGAAACATAAGTCTTCGCTCTTCAAGGCTTACGAAAAATTCATTTCGAAGGAGCCGGACCCCGGATTTCCCCGGTCGCTGGTCTCCCTGGAACCTGGAGTCGATTATCTTGAAGGGGGGATTGTCCTGAGCAAAGCCCTGGAATGGGCTCGGGAGAAAGACCTCAAAGAGGTCCTTGAATTTTCCATTTCCCTGGAGGTAAATGCCATTGACCTTTACATCAAGATGGAGCGAAGGGTAGGAGGGAAGGAATCTAAGGAGGTTTTTCAGGTCCTGTCCAATCAGGAAAGGAACCACCTGCAGCGTCTCACTGCTGCCCGGGAAAGGGGTTGAAACTCACTGCTCGAAACTCGTTGCTCGTTGCTTGTTGCTGGTTCCAGGTTCCTCGTTAATGGCTGGTTAGGATTGCGAGGGGGTGCCATGAGGGAATGATTGTAACGAGTAACGAGCAACCAGCAACCAGTAACCGGTCTTTCAGGTGATCACAAACTTCATGATCCCGGAATTTCCCCAGTTTAAACCCCTTCAATTCGAAGACCGTGAAGTCCTAAGGGAGATCATTTGGAAATACCAACCTCAGACCTCGGAGTGGACTTTTACCAACCTATTCATCTGGCGGTCGCATTACGGGTTTCAGTGGTCCCTGTACCGGGATTGGGTCCTTCTCCTCAGTACCGCCGCTCCCCAGGGGCCTTTCTTCTTCCAGCCCATCGGTCCCCCTTCCCGCCTCGATGCCGTCCGGAAAATTCTGCAATGGCTCCAGNNCGTGACCAGTTCGATTACGTCTACCGAAGCCAGGACCTCATTCAACTGGCCGGCCGCAAATACCACGGGAAACGAAACCACATCAATAAATTCCTCCAGACATACGCATTTACCTATGCTCCCCTGGAAGAACGCCTTCTGCCGGAATGCCTGAAACTCGGGGGTTTCTGGTGTGAGATCCACCGGTGTGAAGAGGATATGAACCTGTTGGGGGAGTGGGAAGCGGTACGGGAAGCGCTGACTCATTTTTCGGAATTAAGGATTCAGGGAGGAGTCATTCTGATCCAGGATAAGGTGGAAGCCTTTTCCCTGGGTGAGTTGCTGAACCGGGAGACAGCGGTCATCCATGTGGAAAAAGCAAACCCCGAAATCCCCGGGCTCTATCCGGTCATCAACCAGCAGTTCTGCGAAAAAACCTGGTCCCAAGCCTCCTGGGTCAACCGGGAGCAGGACCTGGGAGAACCCGGGCTTCGCAAGGCCAAGGAATCGTACTTCCCGGATCACCTGGTGGATAAATTCCGGATTCGGCTGGCGGAGAACAGGAAGGAATGATGGAAGAATGGAATACTGGAATAATGGAACAATGGAAGAATGGAACGATGGAATGCTGGGTACGAATTCATCCCCATGCCTTTTCCCGGTATTCCAATATTCCATCATTCCATTCTTCCCAAGGGATTTAGTAGGGGGAAGCGGGGTGGGAAGATGAACCAGGAAGGCCAGAAAGAATGTGTGGCTGTCACGGTCATCGGCCGGGACCGGCCTGGGATCGTGGCCAATATCTCGGGGGTCCTCTACCGCCATCGGGCCAGTATTGAAGAACTCTCTCAAACTGCCATCCGGGGACAATTCGCCATGATCCTGATCGCCTCTCTGAGAGAAAGTGCATCGGCCCAGGTCCTGAAGAGCGAACTCCGCGACTTGTCCAGAGACCTGGACCTGGATATCGATCTGCGGCCGCTCAGGCCGGAAGACATGATTCCCTATGAAGCCGGCGGGACCGAACCCTTCATCATAACCGCGCGGGGTGAGGACCGGCCGGGCCTGGTCTACGGAATCACCGAATTGCTGGCTGAACGGGGAATCAACATTACCAACCTGGGCGCTCAGGTAGCCAGGCTGGGGGAAAAGCCGGAATATATCCAGGTTTTCGAAGTGGATATTCCCAAAGGCTCGGATTACGGCCTTCTTCAGGAAAAGCTCCGGCAGAGGGGGCGGGAGATGGGAGTCTCCGTGGACCTGCAGCACAAGGATATTTTCCGGGCGATCAATCAAATCTAAAAACATTTTCGAGTTCCGGGTTTCGGGTTTCGAGTTGAAAAGGCCGCTGAACCCGAAACCCGAAACCAGAGGTTGGTATGCTCAGCTCCGAAGAAATTATCCGAACGGTGGAGATGCTGAAGAACGAAAACCTGGATGTCCGAACCGTTACCCTGGGGATCAGCCTGAGAGACTGCGCCTCCCCTTCGGTGGATGACCTATGCGGCCGGGTCCGGGCGAAGATCCGGGAACACGCCCGGGACCTGGTTCCCACCTGCGAGCGGATCGCGACCAAGTACGGAATTCCCATCGTAAACAAACGGCTGGCGGTCACCCCCATTTCGTCGGTGGCTGAAAGCCTGAGAGGAGAGGACTTTTTGAGCGTGGCCCGGACCCTGGATGAGGCGGCTCGAGAAGTGGAGGTCAATTTCATCGGCGGGTATTCGGCGTTGGTGCAGAAAGGGTTCACCAGGGGAGATCGCAACTTGGTGGATACAATTCCCGAAGTCCTCTCCGGTACGGAAAGAGTGTGCGCCTCGGTGAACGTGGCCTCCAGCCGCGCGGGGATCAACATGGATGCCGTATCCCTCATGGGACAAGCGATCAAGGAGACTTCTCTGCGCACCGCCGACCGCGACGGGTTCGGCTGCGCCAAGCTGGTGGTTTTCGCCAATATGCCCGAGGACAACCCGTTCATGGCCGGGGCCTATCTGGGTTATGGAGAGCCGGAGTGCGTGATTAACGTGGGGGTCAGCGGGCCGGGAGTGGTGAAGAAAGAGCTGGAACGGGCGATCCAATCGGGGAAAAAGCTGACCCTGGGAGACCTGTCGGAGATCATCAAGAAGACCAGTTTTCGGGTGACCAGGGTGGGAGAACTAATCGCCCGGGAAGTGGCCCGGGAGCTGAACGTCAGCTTCGGCATCGTGGACCTGTCGCTGGCTCCCACCCCAACGGTAGGNNAATGACGCGGTGAAAAAAGGTGGAGCCTTTGCCTCTTCTTCGGTGGGGGGATTGTCCGGGGCTTTTCTCCCGGTGAGCGAGGACCTGAATATCTCCCAGGCAGTCCAGAAGGGCTACCTCTCCCTGGAAAAACTGGAGGCCATGACCGCGGTCTGCTCCGTCGGCCTGGACATGATCGCCCTTCCCGGAAAGGTGGATGCGGATACGATCGCCGCCATCCTGGCCGATGAAATGGCCATCGGGGTGGTCAACCATAAGACTACGGCCGTGCGTTTGATTCCGGTTCCCGGGAAGGATGTGGGCGATAAAGCGGTCTTCGGAGGGCTTTTTGGAGAGGCGAACGTCATCGAGGTGAGAAACATCAACCGCTCGTCCAATTTCATCCGCTTCGGAGGCCGGATCCCCGCCCCGCTCACAAGCCTGACCAATTAAATTTCCGGATATCCTTGCTCCCGCGTGTGGGATGTGCTTTCACCCAAGTCCCCCTGCTTTTTTTCCCATAGTTTTCGCGGGATTTTTTCTTTATAATATTTATTGGATGATCTAAGTACGGCGCGAGTTGGAGAGGAGAAAAAATGGCCAGTAAAGTTGAAGAACGGATCCAGGCCCTGGAGATTGCCTTGAATAATGAGGCCAAGGAAAGAGATTTTTACCTGAACCACAGCAAGCGGACCGCCAATAATTGGGGCAAAATGATGTTTGCCACGATTGCCAGCGATGAAAACGAGCACCTCAAGAGAATTCAGACGCTACATGACCGGTTGATCAAGGAGGGAAAGTGGCCGGAGACGGTGCCCATCCAGGTGAAGGGGACGGAGGTCAAAGCGGTCATCCTGAAAGCGATTGAATCCGTGGGCTCTTCTTCCAAGGCCGATATGAATGATATCGAGGCGGTAAAAATCGCGATCGATTTTGAGACCAAGGGGGAGAAATTTTACTCCGATTTGGCTAAGAACGTCGATCATCCCATGGAGAAAAAATTCTACGAGTTTCTGGCTTCTATTGAAGGAGAACATCGCTTATCCCTGCAAGGTACTCTAGAATATTTCCAGGACCCCTCAGGCTGGCTGCGGGTGAAAGAAAGGCTCCATGTCGATGGGGCCTGAAACAAGGCAAAAGTCTGAAATTTTTCAAGCCGCTCCGCATTCCGCACTCGACATTCCGTATTTCTCCCGATGGTGAAGAGCGGGGAATTCCGGGTCCTGGCGATCTTCGGGAAAAAGGAGAGCAGAGTATTGCCCGGGGTGAAAACGGGCGAGGCCCAGGGCTTTCCCATCTACTACACCACCTACCGGGACCTTTATGCTCCCGCAGGCACGCCTCGGGAAGTGATCGACACGCTGGCCAGGGCGCTTAAGAAGGTCATGGAAAGCGAAGATCACCGCAAGAAAATGGAGGGGGATATGGGCTTAGCCCTCGAATACCAAGGCCCCGCCGAGATGGGAAAGGCCTGGGATGAGATGGAAAAGACGATGCAGGAGCTGATTCCTCTGGCTCGCAAAGACTGATCCGCTTCCGATGCTTTATCGGCTTTTTGTTGAAATTGAGATTTAACGAATCATGGGGTGGGCAAATTAAATTTCGAACGAGGAGACCCTTTCAGAGTTTCGCCATAGTCATGGGGGACGTGCTATAATAAAAAAATAGTGGTTCTTAGGCGTAATATTTCCCAAGTTGTGTTAGTACCTATGTCCCCTTCGCCATAAATTACTTCCTGAGAGAGATTTGAC
>PMCE01000390.1 GCA_003154025.1 Syntrophaceae bacterium | reverse complement strand
AGCGCTGCCATCCAGCTGGCCGGCAATCCGAGGAAAACGCTCCCCCCCAACCCTACAATCTCCCCCCCCCAGATCTCCGATCCCCCGAATGAAAGTAAAAAGTTAGCATCAGAAGGCTTGCCGCTAAGGTCATAAGG
Organism: Syntrophaceae bacterium; assembly: GCA_003154025.1. Next base: position 3,481 of record PMCE01000390.1, on the reverse strand, counting down.
AGAGGCGGCTCGACATACCCACACCCGGAAAAATAAACCGCCGGGGGTACGGTGGCGCACCCGACCGCACAGAGGGCTGCGGCCCATGGCCCGGCTATGATTCGGGTAAGGCTGTAAACCCCGGCCACCATCGCTGCCTGTTGGAGAAGAGAAAATCCTTGGGCGGCCCGATCCCCGGCGGTCGCCAGCAGCAGGGTCATGAGGACCTCCTGCCCTTTCGGAAAAGCGAAAAACAGATTCCCCTCAATATGCAAGAGGTATCCTGCTTGGAGATATTCCTTGGGACACAGCAGATGATAGACTAAAGAGTCGCGGACGCAGGGCGGAGCCGCAGCCTGGAGAATCCCGAATAAAAAGAATACCCCCACGAAGATCGCTAAAGAAATAACGGCCAGCCTCTGTTCTTTCCGATCATCCGGGATTCTTTTTTGCTCTTTTCCCTCAGTTTTTTCGTTTTGTTTTTTTCGTTCGACCGATTCAGGACCCGTTGGCACGACGCACAACCCAACCATTCGCCAAACCCCTAGCCCCAAGCCAGTGAGGAATACGATCCAAAACACCGCAGGAAGAAATAACCCGGCAAATCCCAATCCGGTAAGTAAGTAGGAAACGACCACATTTCCCGCGGTAAAGGAAAGGGTATGCCTAGCCGCAGCGGAGAGAAAAGCACTTTCCGGTAATTGTGCCTGCCGCCGGATGTCTCCCACCGCCCAACAGGAACAACCGAAAACAATCATCCATAGGAATTGCAGAAAAGCATCCATAGCCCCGTGTCCTGAACTGAATATGATTTGAAAAAGGTATCCTATTTGAATCCTTGTCTCAGGTTACATAGGGTGGCACAGGAATAAAGGAGCGAGGGAGTTTGCGATTCCCCCAATGGCTTCCGGAATCTTGGAATCCGAAGAAAATTCCGGATTATGAACCTTTCTGGTCCTCCAACTGTCCCCGGAGTAAGGCTAACTGTTGGCCCATCTCTTTTACCTGATGCGACAGCTTGGATATCTGGATGGAGTAATGCAAGCTGATGAGCATCAGAAAGAGGAGACCAAAGATGAACAGGGTCGTAGTCGGAGCGACAGCTCCGATGAAGTGGGTGATGATGACTAATAAATCATACCAGATGACCAAAAGAACGATCGCAGCCCCGGTTAACAACCACAACCAGGAGTATTCCTCCCGCAATCTCCTTCGTCGGACGAGCTCGACCACTACCATCATGATCATGATGCTGACTACGACGGCAAAAATTTTCTGGTGCAAAGCCATGATTTTCCGATCCCTCCTTTTGCAGTTCTCCTCAGGCTTGATTAGGATGCTCTCTTCGCCTAACCCCCCAAAAACGATATATGGCCCCTCCGCTTATGGACTTTCCGGATTCTATTCAAAATTCTCCGAGCCGAAAGGCGGCAGATGTCCCAAAAGAATGGATGGCGCAGGATATTTTTCATGGCGATTAGTAAGCGGAGCCTCTGGAATTTCGCAAATAATCGATCCAACGCCTCTTTGTTCAAGGTCTGCGAAAGGATGACCGGATGTGGGTTTGTCCCATAATTAACATTTAAGCGGCCCCATTCCATATCGTCCTGGACGGCTCCAATACTCTTGGCGTATTCCCATATGGGGGTCCCGGGAAAGGGTGTAATCACATATGTGTCCACGAAACTCAATCCGCTGGTCTTAATAAACCGATAGGTGTCCCAGATCTCTTTTTCCGTTTCATCCGGAGAGCCGATCACAAAGGATGCATTGGCGGCAATCCCATATTTTCTTAAGAGTCGGATCGCGGCTCGATTATCGTCCACGGAGATATGCGAGCCTTTCAAATACCGGAGAACCCTTTCATTTCCCGATTCCAGGCCCATACCCACGGAGACAACGTTCATTTCCTTCAATAGCTTTACCACACCTTCGTCCAGTAAATTAGCCCTGGCATTCAAAGAGAATTTCACCTTGGCCAAAAAGTCTTCCCTTTGCAGCAGAGATACGATCTTTTTTAACCGGGCGCCATCGGCAATCATCAAATCATCGTAGAAACTGATTAGTTTCACCCCATAGGCGTCGACGAGCTCCCGAATTTCCCGGACTACGTATTCCGCAGAGAAAAATCTTACCGGCCCCCAATATCGCGAAGAGGCACAGAATACGCATCGAAAGGGACATCCCCGGGAAGAAAAGAGATAGCTGTGCTTCTCGATAGAAAGCAGATCTCTGGCCGGCAAGGAAATCCGATCCAAAGGGAAAAGGGGCGGTCTCTTCTCGGTAAGGCGTATTTCCCCCCCAGGACTCCGGTAGACAATCCCTTTGATTTGGCTCACACCTTCGGAATCAAAATTTCCTTTTTTCATGAATAACTCAAAGAGTTCGAGAATGGCCTCCTCTCCCTCCCCGATTACTCCCACATCCATATCCGGGCTCAAAGAAGAAGGCAGCAGGGAAATATGAATTCCCCCGATGATTACCGGTATCCTTTTTTGACGGATGGCGCGGGCATATTTCTTAGCAATCGAATAGTTCTGGGTGACCGTGGTTATACCAACGATGTCCGGTTGGAAATCGACCAGGACTTGTTCAACATCGCGGTTCACAACCCGGAATTGAAAGGTGTCCGCACCAAAATGGGCTCGGAGAGAACTTGCCAGATATCCCAACCCCAAAGAGGGATAGCGATATTCAATCTCCGCATAAGGGTTAATGGCGTTGACCAATAGGACCTTGGTGGGCATGGAGGATCGTTTTTATCTCTCGCCTTATTTCCGCAGCAAATTCAGGCCAATAGAAAGGCACATTTTGTAAATGTAATAGAGGGGCTTCAANNAGGCCAGTCCGGTGCATCATCACCAGCACATCCGCGTCCGGATAGTCCCCGGGGAAGGAATCCCGGGCGCAGAATTCCACCGCCCGGCGGCTAAAGGCCTGGTAGCCGGAAGTAGGGTCGGTGATCTTCTGGCCGCACAGGCAGCTGGCCAGAAAACGGAAAAGGCAGATCCCCGCCTGCCGCAGCCGGGCGGCCCGATAATTGCCCTCCCCCAGGAAACGGGACCCGATGGCCACATCCACCCCCCCTTCCCGGACCTCTTGGAGAAGGATGGGAAGATAATGGGGGTCGTGCTGCCCGTCTCCATCCACCTGGAGAACAAAATCGAACCCGCACTTGAGGGCGTATTTGTATCCCGTCTGTAAGGCGACCCCATAGCCCATGTTGAAAGGATGGGTCAGGACTCTGGCCCCCGCAGCCCGCGCCCGGGCCTCGGTCTGGTCGCGGGACCCGTCGTTGACCACCAGAACGACCGCTTCGGGCATCTCCTGCCGGATTTCCTGGACCACGGCCTGGATTATCTCTTCCTCGTTGAAGGCCGGGATAACGATTAAAATTTTGTCTTTTCTCTCCGGGGTCTCCGCCACTCCCTTTTCCTTTTCAACGCTTCCGGGCGACCAAGAGGCAATGAAGGCTGCACCACCAGAGACCGAAAGGCATGCA
>PMCE01000333.1 GCA_003154025.1 Syntrophaceae bacterium | reverse complement strand
CGCTCTCTTTCCCTGCCGGTCTCATCCACAATGGCCAGTTCCCCGTTCCGATTCATGACCACTAAGTCCCCTTCTTTGTTCTGGACCGTAGCCACGTTGACGAACTTCAGCCGCCCGTCGTTGCGGGGCTGCAGGGCCGTCTGCTCGGCNNCCGGGCTCGCCGATGGACTGGGCGGCGATGATACCGACGGCCTCCCCCATGTTGACCAACTGCCCCCGGGCCAAGTCCCGCCCGTAGCACAGTCCGCAGACCCCCCGTTTGGAACGGCAGGTCAGGACCGAACGGATCTTGATCCTCTCCAGGCCGGCGTTTTCGATCCTCTCCACCAGGGGCTCGTCGATCTCCTCGTTGGCTTTGACCAGGATCTCCCCGGTGAAGGGGTCGACGATATCCTCCAGCGCCACCCGCCCCAAGACGCGCTCCCCGATGGGCTCGATGATCTCTCCGCCTTCCACCAGGGGGGTGACCGGGATCCCGTCCAGGGTGCCGCAATCAAACTCGGTCACCACCACATCCTGGGCGACATCCACCAGCCTGCGGGTCAGGTACCCGGAGTTGGCCGTTTTCAGGGCTGTATCGGCCAGCCCCTTCCGGGCCCCGTGGGTGGAGATGAAGTACTGCAGCACGGTCAGCCCCTCGCGGAAATTGGCGGTGATGGGGGTCTCGATGATCTCCCCCGAAGGTTTGGCCATCAGTCCGCGCATCCCGGCGAGCTGACGGATCTGCTGGGCGCTTCCCCGGGCTCCCGAATCGGCCATCATGAAGATGGGGTTGAAGGATGGGACCCGTTTCTTTTTGCCGCTGGGGTCGGTGATCACTACGTTGCCCAGTTCTTCCAGAATCTCGAAGCCGACGTTCTCCGTCACCTGGGCCCAGATGTCGACAACCTTGTTGTACCGCTCGCCGTCGGTGATTAACCCTTCCTTGTACTGGCTCTCGATCTCCAGGACCTCACGGTTGGCCTTCTCCAAAATCTCCGCTTTCTTGGCGGGGATGACCATGTCATCGATGCTGATGGAGATTCCGGCCTTGGTGGCATGACGATATCCCAAATCTTTCAGCTGGTCGGCCAGGATGACGGTCTTTTTACTCCCCGAATACCGGTAGCACTGGTCGATGAGGTTGGCCAGCTCTTTCTTGTTCATGACTTTGTTGACGAAAGAGAAGGGGATCTCCGGCGGCACGATTTCCCGCAACAGGATCCGCCCCACCGTGGTGGAGACCCGTTCCTGCGTGCCGTTGGTCCCCAGGCGCACCTTGACGGCCGCCTGCAAATCCACTTCGCCCGCGTCGTAGGCCATCCGGACCTCTTCCGCGCGGGAGAAGATCCGGCCCTCTCCCTTCACGAAAGGCTTTTCCCGAGTCATGTAATAAAGGCCGAGGACGATATCCTGGGTGGGAACGATGATCGGCTTGCCGTGGGCCGGGGAAAGGATGTTGTTGGTGGACATCATCAGGACCCGGGCCTCAATCTGGGCCTCGATGGACAGAGGGATGTGGACCGCCATCTGGTCGCCGTCGAAGTCGGCGTTGAAGGCGGCACAGACCAGGGGATGAAGCTGGATCGCTTTCCCCTCTACGAGGATCGGCTCGAAGGCCTGAATCCCCAGCCGGTGCAGGGTGGGCGCCCGGTTCAGCATGATCGGATATTCGCGGACGATCTCGCTCAAGGTCTCCCAGACTTCATCCTTCTCCTGTTCCACCATCTTCTTGGCGCTCTTGATGGTGGTCACGTATCCCTTCTGTTCCAGTCGGTTGTAGATAAAGGGTTTGAAGAGTTCCAGGGCCATCTTCTTGGGCAGCCCGCACTGGTGGAGGCGGAGGTCGGGTCCCACCACGATCACCGAGCGACCGGAGTAGTCCACCCGTTTGCCCAGGAGGTTCTGCCGGAACCGGCCCTGCTTCCCCTTCAGCATGTCGCTCAGGGACTTGAGAGGCCTCCCGTTGGACCCCAGGATGGCTCGTCCTCCCCGCCCGTTATCGAAGAGGGCATCCACCGCTTCCTGGAGCATCCGCTTCTCGTTGCGGATGATGATTTCGGGAGCGTTGAGCTCCTGGAGCCTCTTCAGCCGGTTGTTCCGGTTGATCACCCGCCGGTATAGGTCGTTCAAATCCGAAGTGGCGAACCGCCCGCCGTCGAGGGGAACCAGGGGACGAAGGTCGGGAGGGATCACCGGAATGACTTCCAGGATCATCCACTCGGGCTTGTTTCCCGAGTCTTTAAAGGAGTCCAGCACCTTGAGCCGCTTGGCGAACTTCTTCTTCTTCACGTCCGAGGTGGCGTCCTTCATCTCCCGGTGGAGCTGTTCGGAAAGCTTGTGCACATCCACTTTGCGGAGAATTTCTCGGATGGCTTCGGCGCCCATTCCGGCCACGAAAGAGTCCGGCCCGAACTCCTCCAGGGTCTTCCGGTAACGTTCGTCGTTGAGGAGTTCCTTTTCTTTGAGGGTCGTTTTCTTGGGGTCGATGACCACAAAGGCTTCGAAGTAGAGGACCTTCTCCAACTCCCGCAGGGTCATGTCCAGGAGGCTGCCGATTCGGCTGGGAAGACTCTTCAGGAACCAGATATGGGCCACCGCCGTGGCCAGCTCGATGTGCCCCAACCTTTCCCGCCGCACTTTGGACTGAATCACCTCCACCCCGCACTTTTCGCAGACCACCCCGCGGTGCTTCATCCGTTTGTACTTTCCGCAGTTGCACTCGTAATCCTTGGTAGGCCCGAAGATCTTGGCGCAGAAGAGCCCNNTGGTCTCGGGCTTCTTGACTTCCCCGTAGGACCAGGCCCGGATCTTTTCGGGGGAGGCCAACGAGATGCGCACGGCATTGAACGACAAGGGATGTTTTGGCTTTTCAAAAAAACTGAAAAGGTCTTCCAAGGCAGATCTCCTTTAGGCTTCCTCTTTCTCCAGAAGCTCCATGTCCAGGCAGAGGCTCTGCAGCTCCTTCACNNCTTCCAGGGCCCACACTTCCATCTCGCCCAGGCGCTGCCCGCCGAACTGAGCCTTCCCTCCCAGGGGCTGCTGGGTGATGAGCGAATAGGGCCCCACGGAACGGGCATGGATCTTGTCATCCACTAGGTGGTGGAGTTTCATCATGTAGATGACCCCCACGGTAACCTTCTGATCGAAGGGCTCTCCGGTGCGCCCGTCATGGAGCGTCCCCTGAACCGTCCGGCCCGCCTCTTTCAGGAGTTGTTTGATCTCCTTCTCCGTGGCGCCGTCAAAGGCCGGTGAGGCCATGAATATGCCGCCGGACAGAGACCGGGCGTATTCCTGGAACTCTTCATCGCTCATCTCTTCGACCAGTTGGGAAAAATTCTCCGAATTGTAGATTTTCTTGACCTTCTCCCGCAGGGCTTTGGGGGAATACTCCTTCTGGATGATTTGATTGATCTGCTCCCCCAGCCCCCTGGCGGCCCAGCCCAGATGGGTCTCCAGGATCTGTCCGACGTTCATGCGGGACGGAACCCCCAGGGGGTTCAGGACGATGTCCACCGGCATCCCGTCTTCCAGGTAGGGCATATCCTCCTCGGGAAGGATCCGCGAGATGACGCCTTTGTTCCCATGGCGTCCGGCCATCTTATCTCCCACCGAGAGCTTCCGTTTAATGGCGATATCCACTTTCACCATCTTGATCACTCCGGGCGGCAGTTCATCGGCTTTCTTCAGGCGGACGATCTTCCTTTCAAAAGCCCCCCGGATCAACTGGACCCGCTCATCCAGCCCCTCCCAGATCTTCTCCGCATCGGCCTTCTTCTTGGCATTCTGGATGTTCGCATCCCGCAAGCGGTGGTCCGGGACCTCGGCCAGCATCTCTTTGGTCAGTTTGGCGCTCTTGGCGATGAGGGTCTTACCGCTACGTTCCTCGGCAACGCGATTGGCCAGGACTTCGCCCACATAGAGCTTTCTCACCTTCTGGGCGGCGAGGTGCTGGACGATCTGGACTTCGTCTTCCTGGTCGCGCAGAATCCGCGCAATCTCCTCTTCTTCGATGGATTTGGCCCGCCCATCCTTTTCCACCCCCCGGCGACTGAAGATCTTGGCTCCGATGACAATCCCTTCCACCCCCGGCGGCACCCGGAGGGAAGTGTCCTTCACGGCTCCGGCCTTCTCGCCGAAGATCGCCCGGAGGAGCTTCTCCTCGGGAGAGGGTTGGGTTTCCCCCTTGGGAGTGATCTTACCCACGAGAATATCACCGGCCTTCACTTCCGCGCCGATCCGGATGATGCCGCTCTCATCCAGGTTCTTCAACGATTCGTCGCCCAGGTTGGGAATATCCTGAGTGATCTCTTCCTTGCCCAGCTTGGTGTCCCGGGCAACTACTTCAAATTCCTCGATATGTACCGAGGTGAAGCTGTCGTCTTTGACCACCCGTTCACTGATCAGGATGGAGTCTTCGAAGTTGTACCCACCCCAAGGCATGAAGGCCACGACCACATTCCGTCCCAAGGCCAGCTCTCCGCTATTGGTCGCCGGACCGTCGGCGATGATCTGGCCCTTCTTCACCCGCTGGCCTTCCTGCACGATGGGTTTCTGATTGATGCAGGTATTCTGGTTGGACCGCTGGTACTTGATCAGGTTGTAAATGTCCACTTCGGACCGGGCCCCATTCCGCCCGGTGTTGTCTGCGGCGCGGATGATGACCCGGGAAGAATCCACTTTTTCCACCACCCCATCCCGCTTGGCCACTACCGCCACCCCTGAATCCCGGGCCACCGTTCCTTCCATCCCCGTCCCGATGAGGGGGGTTTCGGCCCGCAGCAGGGGAACGGCCTGGCGCTGCATGTTGGATCCCATGAGGGCACGGTTGGCGTCATCGCTCTCTAGGAAGGGGATGAGGGAGGCGGCGACGCTGACCAGCTGGTTCGGGGAGACATCCATGTAATTGATCTCCTCCGGCCGCACCAGGGTCGATTCACCGGCGATGCGCGCCTGGATCATCTCCGCGGTGAATTTTCCCTTGGCGTCCACCGGGGCGCTGGCCTGGGCGATGACCTTGCTCTCGTCCTCCTGCAAGGCCGAGAGGTGTTCGATCTCCTTGGTGACTTGGCTATTCAATACCTTCCGGTAGGGGGTTACGATAAAGCCGTAGTCGTCCACTTTGGCGTAGGTGCTCAGGGACGCGATGAGGCCGATGTTGGGCCCTTCCGGAGTCTCAATCGGGCAGATCCGGCCGTAATGGGTTGGATGGACGTCGCGCACCTCAAAGCCGGCCCGTTCCCGGGTCAGCCCCCCGGGACCCAGGGCGGAAAGGCGCCGTTTGTGGGTGATTTCCGAGAGGGGGTTGGTCTGGTCCATGAACTGAGAAAGTTGGGAAGAACCGAAAAATTCCTTCACCACCGCGGATACGGGTTTGGGGTTGATCAGGTCGTGGGGCATGAGGGTTTCGGCATCCTGCAGACTCATCCTCTCCTTGATAGCCCTCTCCATGCGCACCAGCCCGATCCGGTACTGGTTCTCCAGGAGTTCGCCCACCGCCCTCACCCGTCGGTTTCCCAGATGGTCGATGTCGTCCACTTCCCCCATGCCGTCCTTCAACTCGACAAGGTATTTCACCGTCTCCAGCACGTCTTCCCGCTGCAGGACCCGGCTGTCGAGGGAAACGTCCAGCTTCAGGCGGTGGTTGATCTTCAGCCTCCCCACCCGGGAAAGATCATACCGTTCGGGGTTGAAGAACAGGTTCTCCATGAAAACCTTGGCCGTATCCAGGGTCGGTGGCTCGCTGGGGCGCAGCCGCCGGTAAATCTCCAGCATGGCGTTGTAGATGGAGCTCTGGGTCTTATCCTGGGGGTTGTGGCGGCGGTGTTCCTCAATCGTCCGAGAATCCGAATCATCGATTCGATCGGCGGCCAGCGTGTCCCTCAAGGAGGTGGAGACGTTCAGGTGATCGATGAAGAGAAGATCGATCTCCTTCACTCCGGCGGTCCGCAGTTCTTCCACCCGTTCCTTGGTCAGCTCCGTGTTGCAGGGAACCAGGATCTCGCCGGTCTGGGGATGGACCACATTCCGGGCGAGGAAGCGGCCGGCTAGGTCGGCGACGTCGAGGCTGAGAGTCTTGACTTTGGCCTCCGCCAGCCTCTTCAGGGCGCCCGCGGTGATCTTCCGGTTCTTACGGACCACGACCTCTCCGGACTGGGGATGACGGATGTCTTCGGTGGCCCGTTTGTTGACCAGCAGCTCAAAGTCGAGATTTTTGGAGATCTTGTCTTCTTTGAAAAAGACTTTTTCCGTCCGGTAAAAATAGTTGAGGAGGTCTTCGGCGGAGTAGCCCAAGGCCCGGAGCAGAATGGTCACGGGGAATTTGCGTCTCCGGTCGATCCGCACGTAGAGGAGTCCTTTGGTGTCAAACTCCAGGTCCAGCCAAGACCCCCGGTGGGGAATGATCCGGGCTGAATAGAGGGGTTTGCCCGTGTGAGTCCGGCCCTTTTCGTGCTCAAAGAGGATGCCGGGAGAGCGATGGAGCTGGCTCACGATCACTCTTTCGGTCCCGTTGACGATGAAGGTGCCTTTGTCGGTCATCAGGGGGATTTCCCCGAAATAGACTTCCTGTTCCTTGATGTCCCGAACCCGGGGCCGGCCCTTGCGCTCCTCTTCATCCACCTCGTAGTTGATCAGGCGGACAATCACCTTGAGAGGGGCGGCGTACGTCATCCCCCGCTGGCGGCACTCGTCGACTTCATACTTGGGCTCCCCCAAGGAAAAGCTGACGAACTCCAGGGAGGCGGTCTCGTTGAAATCCCGGATGGGAAAGACGCTCNNAAGCTTTCGTAGGAATTCCGCTGCACATCGATCAGATTGGGGATATCGATGATCTTTTCGATCTTGGAAAAATTCAAACGAACGATCGGTTGGCCGCTTCCGAAGGAAGCCATTCCTTATTTCCTCCTCATCCCCCCCGAAGAGGGGTTCTAGGCGATGCGAAAGGGGAGAGTGACTACTTGATTTCCACGGTGGCCCCGACTTCTTCCATCTTCTTTTTGACGGCTTCCGCCTCGTCCTTGGAGACACCCTGTTTCACGGGCTTGGGGGCCCCTTCCACCAGGTCCTTGGCCTCTTTCAGGCCCAGGCTGGTCAGCTCGCGGACCACCTTGATGACCTGGATCTTTTTCTCTCCCACGGTCGTGAGAATCGCGTCAAATTCGGTTTGTTCTTCCGCCACCGGAGCGGCGCCCGCCGCAGCCCCACCCGGAACGGCGGCCACGGCCACCGCCGCAGCGGATACGCCCCACTTGGCCTCGAGAAGCTTGCTCAGTTCGGCGGCTTCCAACAGGGTCAGACTGCTCAGTTCTTCCACCAGTTTCTGCAAATCAGCCATTTTGTCTCTCCTTGAGGATGAATTTTTGATCCCGAAAGATCATCGGTTGCGGGTTAGTTCTGCTCGCTCCGGGCTTGGAGCAACCGGGCCACCTGCGTGGCCGGGGTCCCCGTGAGCCGGGCCAGGGTCGTTGCGGGAGCCTGGAGGAGGCCCAGGATCCTCCCTCTCAGTCCATCCAGGCTGGGCAGCGACACCCAGGCCTGAATATCCGCCGGTCCCCAGAGCTTGCCGTCGGAGGCGGCCACCATGATTTTGAACTCCGGCCAATCCTTGGCGTACTTGGCCAGAACCCGCGCGGGGGCCACAGGCTCGCCCTCGCTCCAGGCTACTCCGACAGGCCCCTCCATGTGGGCGCCCAGACCCTCTTTGTCGGTTCCCCGAATGGCCAGGCTGAAAAGGGTATTCTTGACGACCTGGTAATTCACCTCCGCCTTGCGCAGCTCGCGGCGAAGAAGGGTCATCTTCTCCACACCCAACCCGGTAAACCGGGTCAGGATGGCTACCTTGGCCTGGCCCATCCGTTGATGAAGATCGGCAATCCGTTCGCTCTTATCTTCGCGTTTCAATCCTTACCCTCCCTTCTGGGGTTGCCGACTTCCGAGTTGGAACGGGACCGCAGAACTCGATGATCTTCTCCAGAATCGACTTCTCCTCAGGATCCATTCCGTCTCGGTAGGCCGGGCGATTTCCCATTAAGCGCGGTGAGACGCACCTACGGTCTCAGACAAAAAACTCATCAGGCTTTCGTGACCACCCGAAGATCATTGGGGTCCAGCTTGATCCCCGGCCCCATGGTCGTCGAGATGGCGATGTTTTTCAGGTAGGTTCCTTTGCTGGAAGCGGGTTTAGCCCGGACGATTACATCCATCAGGGCCAGCACATTCTCCTTCAGCTTATCGTGCGGGAAAGAGGCTTTGCCCACGGTGGTATGAACGATGCCCGTCTTGTCCACCTTGAATTCAACCCGGCCGGCCTTCAATTCCTTGACCGCCCGGGCGACGTCGAAGGTGACCGTTCCCACCTTGGGGTTGGGCATCAATCCCCGCGGCCCGAGGATTTTCCCCAGCTTTCCCACCGTGCCCATCATATCGGGGGTGGCAATGGCTTTGTCAAAATCGGTCCATCCCCCGGTGATTTTTTCCACTAGGTCATCGGCTCCGACGATATCCGCGCCCGCCTCCCGGGCCTCTTTTTCCTTCTCCCCTTTGGCAAAGACCAGGATGCGGACCGCTTTGCCCACTCCGTTGGGCAGAACCAACGTACCCCGGACCATCTGGTCCGAATGCTTGGGGTTGACCCCCAACCGGATGGCCAGGTCCACGCTCTCGTCGAACTTGGCCTTCGCCGTCTCCTTGAGGATCTGGATTCCCGTTTCCAGGTCATAGCGCTTGTTCCGGTCGACCTTTTTTATGGCCTCTACGTATTTCTTCCCTTGAGTGCTCATACCTTCATCCCTCTACGATCTCGATGCCCATGGACCGGGCCGCCCCTTCCACCGTTCGGATGGCCGATTCCAGACGGGTCGTATTCAGATCCGGAAGCTTCGTCTGGGCGATCTCCTTCACCTGAGCCCGGGTCACCTGCCCCACCTTGGTCCGGTTCGGCTCGCCCGACCCCTTGACGACCCCCGCCGCCTTTTTGAGGAGGACCGCTGCCGGGGGCGTTTTGGTCACAAAAGAGAAAGACCGGTCCGCATAGATGGTGATCACCACGGGGATGATGGTCCCCTCTATGTTTTTAGTCTGGGCGTTAAAGGATTTGCAGAACTCCATGATGTTGACCCCATGCTGCCCCAGGGCCGGCCCCACGGGCGGCGAAGGGTTCGCTTGTCCGGCGGGAATCTGCAGCTTCACCATGCCAACTACTTTCTTAGCCATTTTCTTCCTCTTGTCTCATCCCTTTTTCACTTGGGCGAAATCCAATTCCACGGGGGTGGACCGTCCGAAGATGGACACCAGGACCCGGACCTTTCCCTTGTCGGGATTGACCGCTTCCACCAACCCATTAAAGTTGGAGAAGGGGCCGTCCACCACTTGGATCTGGTCCCCTTTTTCAAAGATCATCCGGTGCTTGGGCCGGAGCAGCCCTTCGCTCATCTGGTTTTTGATCTCCTCCACTTCGGCGTCGGGGATGGGCGCCGGATTGGAGCGGTCGCCCACGAAGCCCGTGACTTTGGGCGTCTCTTTCACCAGATGGTAGGTCTCCTCGTTCAGCTCCATCTTCACCAGGATGTATCCCGGAAAGAACTTGCGGGAAGAGGCCTTCTTTTTGCCCTTGATCATCTCGATCACTTTCTCCGCCGGCACCAGGACCTCGGAAAAAAAGTCCTCTTTCTTTGCCGACCGGACCCGCTCCTCCAGGACCGATTTAACCTTGTTCTCGAACCCGGAATAGGTGTGCACCACGAACCACTTTTGGGCCATACCGTGTGTCCCTGCCTTATTCCAAGAAAATCTTGATTAACCGGGAAAGGCCCAGATCCACGATCCCCAAATAAAAAGCCACCAGGAACACCGTGATCAAGACCACTGAGGTAGAGGCGATCGTCTCTTTCCGCGAAGGCCAAGTGACCTTCTTCAGTTCCACCCGAACCTCCCGGAAGAATTGCTGGGCGGTTCGCAAAATCTCCTTGATTTTTTCCATATCTCTCTTCCTGGAGCTGGGAAAATCCTCTATTTTGGCAGGCCAGGAGGGATTCGAACCCCCATCACCCGGATTTGGAGTCCGGTGCTCTA
>PMCE01000273.1 GCA_003154025.1 Syntrophaceae bacterium | reverse complement strand
GTCGGATATTCGGAGGCGAATCCCCAGAAGGCAGAAGAAAAGATCGCGCTGACGATTACCAGGAGCACGAGGAGGCTTTTGCGGGATGAGTTCATATTTCCTCCCTGAGAAAGAAGGTTCCCGGCCTTCCACTCGTCCTGATCTCCCTTCAGGAGGAGAAAAAGTCCGGGAACCAAGGATTTTCGAAATGGGTTTTTTGAACTTTGAGGTTTAAGGAATTTCAAGTCACGTCATCTTGCTCCAGCGTCGCCCCCGGCCGGCGGCGGCGGAACCAGGGGAGGAGGGGCATAACGACTAAAGCGATAGCGAAGATCAGGCAGATGGCCGAAATCGGCCGGGCGAAAAAGATGGAGAAGCTTCCTTTGGACTTGATGAGCGACTGGCGCAGGGCGGTTTCCATCATCGGCCCGAGGACGAAGGCCAAGACCATGGGAGCGGCCTCCAGGGACAGCTTCTTCATAAAATACCCGATAACCCCGAAAACCATCATGATCAACACATCCGTGGAACTGTTGTTGATGGAGTAGGAGCCCAGCAGGCAAAAGAGAATGATGATGGGAAAAAGAATGGAATAGGGAACCTTCAGAAGCTGAACCCACATTCCGATGAGGGGAAGGTTCAGGGCCAGGAGCAAGGCGTTGCCCACGTACATGCTGGCCACCACGCCCCAGAAGAGTTCCGGGTTCTGGGAGAGAAGGAGAGGGCCGGGAGTCAGCCCGTGGATAATCAAGGCGCCCAGCAGCATGGCCATGACCACGTTGGAGGGAATCCCCAGGGTCATGAGCGGAATGAAAGACCCCTGGGCGGCGGCATTGTTGGCTGATTCCGGAGCGGCGACCCCCTGGATGGCACCTTTTCCGAACTCCTCGGGATGCTTGGAGACGCGCTTTTCGATGGCATAAGAGACGAAGGAGGCAATGACCGCGCCTCCCCCGGGGAGGATCCCCAGGAAAAAGCCGATGACCGTCCCCCGTCCGATGGACCAGATGGACTTGCCCCAATCCTCCAGGGTCGGAAGAAGCCCTTCGACTTTGGCGGTGAAGACTTCCCGCTTCACTTTGAGCTCGATGTTCAGCAGCACTTCGGAGATTCCGAAGAGACCCATGACCACGGGAACGAGACCGACGCCGTCCAGGAGCTCCGGGATGTTGAAGGCGAACCGGGCCAGGCCGGATATGTTGTCCAGGCCGATGGTGCCCACCACCAGACCGAGGGCGGCCATCATGAGAGCCCGGATCATGGAGGACGAGGTCAGGAAGGTGAGGATCATGAGCCCCAAAATCATCAACGAAAAATATTCGGGCGGGCCGAATTTCAGGGCGAAATCCACCAGGGGAGGGGCGATCAGAACCATGCCCAGAATCCCGATGGTCCCGGCGATGAAGGAGCCGAAAGCCGCGATTCCCAGGGCCGGGCCGGCCCGGCCTTTGCGGGCCATCTGGTAGCCGTCGATGCAGGTCATGACCGAAGAGGCTTCCCCGGGGATATTCACCAGGATGGAGGTGGTCGAGCCCCCGTATTGGGCCCCGTAGTAGATCCCTGACAGCATGATGATGGAGGCTACCGGCGAGGTGTGGTAGGTGGCCGGAAGAAGGAGCGACATGGCGGCCACCGGACCCAGGCCGGGAAGAACGCCCACCAGGGTTCCGATGACGACCCCGATAAAACAATAGAAGAGGTTCATCGGTTGAAGCGCAACCGAAAAACCCAGGATGAGGTAGTTGAAAAGTTCCAAACCAGACTCCTATCTAAAACCCTAAAAAACCACGGGGTAATTGGCTGTCCAGCCCGACTTTAAAGGCCAGATAGAACAGCCCGGTGCAGGCCACCGACGAAACCGCTACCACCCACCACCGTTTGGGCTCCATTACCCGGAAGAGGAAGAGGAGGAGGAGGATGGTGCTGATGGTGAAGCCCAGGGTGGAGAAGAGGATCGTGTAAACGAAAAGCAGGGCGACCGTCAGGAGGAGCTTCCCCCAGCTGATATTGGCCCAGATCTCGCGATCCTCTTTATCTTCCTTCCAGCGGTTCACGAGGCCGATGGCCAGGTCGGCCAGGGCCAACAAACCCAGGATCAGGCCGGCGAGGAACGGCATGAACCCCGCGTGTGGTGAGTGGAAGGAGCCGAATCCCAGCTGAATCCCCCCGTAACAAAAGGCGGCCGCAATTCCGATCCAAAACAGGTCACTGATGAGGAATGTCTTTTTCAATAGGGACCTCGTAGCTGATTGAGTTTCTTGATTAGACTACCCCAAAACCTGCTTTTTTTGCAACCCCAGTTTTTCATTTTATCTTTAGAATGAAGACGTAGTAATCTGCGTTCATCCGCGTCCCATTCATCGGTCCTAATGCGGAATGAGGAATTCGGAATGCGGAATAAAAACTTTCACTTTCACTTGCACTTTCACTGCCTTTTCATCTGTGTCCAAAACATTTGTTGGTTACGGCTTTGCCACCCTAGGGGTCCCGGATCACCCGTTTCCCCTCCCGGATCTCGATCATGACCCCGTGCATGTCCTGAGGATGGACCATGGCGATTTTATCTCCGTCGGCGTCCTTGTGCTCCAGAACGCGGACTCCGCATTTCTTCAGGTGGGCGATGGCGGTGTCCACATCCTCCACGGTGAGGCAGAGGTTCATCATCCCTTCTCCCCGCCTCTCAAGAAAGCGCCCCACGTGGTCGGCGGAGTCTTTTTCTTTCAATGGGGACGCCAGCTCGAGGGCTCCATCCACGAAGGGCAAAAAAACATTCTCCAACCCCAGGTGTTTCACTCGGCGACGGTCTTTGGCCTCCAGGTTGAAACAGCGGGTGAAGGTTGCTATGGCGGCCTCCAGGTCGCGGACGGCGATGGTAAGGTGATCGAACCGGGTTACTTTCATCCCCTTCCTTCCTTTCCTCAGGACGCAAGCCGGCTGAGTACTTCGGCCACGATGGTCCCGGTGATCACCTTCTCAGACTTCTGATTTTCCGCGAAGACCTCGGCTTCCAGGTAATATTTCCCACCTTCGGAAAATTTCCGGAGGACCTTCCCCCGGCAGGTGATCGTATCCCCCGGCCAAACCTGCCGGCCGAAACGAACCCGGTATTTGCGCAGTTTCCCATCCCCCACCCAATCGGTGATCATGTGGCTGAGGAAGCCCGCGGTCATCATCCCCATGGCGAAGACCCGGTCGTTGCCCGCCCGGATGGCGTACAGTTCGTCATGGTGGATCGGATTGAAATCCCCGGAGGCTCCCGCATATTTCACGATCTGGGTGCGGGTGATGGGAGGAGCCGCTAGCGGGGGAGCCTCCTGCCCTGCGGAAATATCTTCGAAATAGAGAACCTTCTTCTCCACTGGCTACCTCCTAAGCTGGCCAAGCCGGAACCAAAAAAGAATATTGTTGGGGCGGCCCTATGTGGCCGCCCACAAGATGGGCAACCACGCCATGGCGTGATTGCCCCTACAATTCATCAACCATTTTCGCACGCCGCGCCGGAAACGAGGAATTGCAGGCAGTATTCGTAGGGGCGATTCATGAATCGCCCCTACACCGACCCTGCAAGGGGAATATTCCCTTCCTGCCAACCGTGCTGAGCCCCTAATTCTTAACCGCCCCTTCCGTGTGGATGCTGGTGGTGCGGCCTACCAAAGCCTTTTCGCCCTTTTGATTGTAGAAAGCAAACTCCACCACCACAAAGGTCATCTTCCCCCCGCGTTTGCCGGGTTTTTCGTAAGCATCGGAGATCTTGACCTTGCAAGCCAATACCTCTCCCGCTACGACCGGTTTGAAATATTCGAATTCCTCCTCCCCATGAAGGCGAAATCGGGGGTCCAGGCCCGTTAGATCGGAGATTACTTTGGCGTCGCGCCAAAAGGCCTTCGTGGCCGCAAAGGTAGGGGGGGCGATGATCGCGCCGAATTCGCTCTTGGCCGCGTAGGATGGATCGTGATAAATTGGGTTGTCATCGCCGATGGCGTTGGCGAATTCCCTGATTTTGCCCCGCTCCACGGGCATTTCAAAAGAGGGGAGCTCTTTGCCGATCAAATCCTTGATGGACACCTTTCATTTCCTCCCGCGGAAACAATTTTGTTCCTTAGAAAAAATTCCTCTCGGTATTCATTAGGGCAAATTCCATTATCCAAATCCCAAATTTCAAATAATTTCCAATCTCCAAACTCCAATCCCCGAGCGTTTCCGAAATTTTGGTCTTTATTTGATCATTGGCGCTTGGAATTTGGTGCTTAATAGCCTAAATTTTGCAGAAGGCCAAATCGATACCCAAAATCCAGTTCGATTCTCTGCCGGATCGGAGCACGGCACCATCAGCGTCCCTTGAACTGGGGTTTCCTTTTTTCAATAAAGGCGTTCATGCCTTCGACGCGGTCCTCGCTTCCGTGGACGAGGGTCCGGGCCAGCCTTTCGTATCCCAGGCCTACGGCCAGGCCGGTTTCCATACCCATGTTCATGGCCATCTTCGCCATTTTCAAAGCCAAGGGGCCCTTGCCGGCGATCTTCTTGGCGATCTCCATCGTTCGGTCCATCAATTCGTCGGCGGGAAACACTTTGTTCAAGAGACCGATCCGTTCAGCCTCCCGGGCATCGATGATATCTCCCGTAAAGATGAGTTCTTTGGCCCTGCCGATCCCCACCAGTCTCTGCAGCCTTTGCGTGGCGCCCCCGCCGGGAAAGATCCCCAGGTTGATTTCCGGCTGCCCGATGCGGGCATTCTCGCTCCCCACGCGGAAATCGCAGGCCATGGCCATCTCGCATCCTCCCCCCAGGGCCAGGCCGTTGATGGCGGCGATGACCGGCTTGGGCAGATTGTGGAGCTGGGCAAAGATGTCGGGCTTCCGCTCCAACACGTCCCACATGGTATTCCCGGCCATTTGTTTTATGTCTCCGCCGGCGCTGAACACCTTTCGGCCTGTTCCGGTGATGATCACGACTCTCAC
>PMCE01000111.1:350-14928 GCA_003154025.1 Syntrophaceae bacterium | reverse complement strand
AAGCTGGCGGGGTACTGCTCGAAGCTCTTTGGGACCAATTGCTGGGCAGACCAGACGGCATTCACCGCCAAGGGAGAGGCGTACGACGAATTTGTCGTGAAGCCGTCCCCGCGGTCCATCGAGAAGGAGATCGAAAACCTGCTCGCCACCGACGTGGGGACCCGGGCGGACATGGCCGTCGCCCTCCGGAGGCTGGAGAAGGAGATCGCCGAGCGCCAGCGGACGGAGGAAGGGCTTCAAACGTCGGAAGAAAAATATCGGCTGTTGGTCCAAAANNCAGGATGGGGTCATAAAGTTCCCCAACTTCAAGGCGGAAAAGCTGCTTGGATATTCGGCGGCGGAATTGGCCGGGATCCAATTTATCCATCATATTCATCCCGATGACCGAGAGATGGTCGTGGAAAACCATAAAAAGAGGTTGGCCGGACAGAAAATACCCAGTACGTACCCTTTCCGGGTAAGGAATAAATCCGGAGAAGAGGTGTGGGCGGAAATCAATGCCGTCCGAATTCTCTGGGAGGGGGGACCGGCGACGCTCAACTTCGCGAGAGACATCACCGAAAAAAAGAAGTTGGAGGCCCAGTATTTTCAGGCTCAGAAGATGGAGGCGGTGGGCACCCTGGCGGGAGGGGTGGCCCATGACTTCAACAACCTCCTCATGGGGGTTCAGGGACATGTCTCTCTCATGCTTCTCGAATTGGATCCTACCCACCCCCACCATAAGATGCTGAAAAGCATCGAGGAGCAGGTAAAAAGCGGAGCGGATCTCACCTGGCAATTGCTCGGCTTTGCGCGGGGAGGAAAATTTGAGGTCAAGCCCGCGGACCTCAACGCTATCATCCAAAAGACCTTCACCCTATTCGGCCGCACCAAAAAGGAGATCAGCATTCACAGCAGCTTGGCGCCAGACCTCCGGCCAGTGGAGATCGACCGGGGACAGATCGAACAGGTCCTGCTAAACCTCTATGTCAACGCCTGGCAGGCCATGCCGGGGGGCGGTTCCCTTTTCCTGGAGACCAAGAATGTCGTCCTCGAGGAGGAATATAAGAAGCCCTTCCACGTCAAGCCGGGAAATTATGCGAGAATTTCAGTAACCGACACGGGTGTGGGGATGGATGAAAAAACTCAAAAAAGGATCTTTGAGCCCTTCTTTACCACCAAAGAGATGGGGCGGGGGACCGGGCTTGGCCTGGCCACCGCCTATGGCATCATCAAGGGGCACGGGGGGATCATCAATGTCTACAGCGAGATAGGCCATGGGGCAACCTTCACCCTTTATCTGCCGGCCTCGGATAAGAAAATAGAAAAGGAAAAGAAAATCCTGGATGAAGCCATAAAGGGGAATGAAACCATTCTCCTGGTGGATGACGAGGAGGTGATTCTCAACGTCAATCGGATGGTCCTGGAGCGGTTGGGTTACAAGGTTTTCATGGCCCGAAGCGGGCAGGAAGCCATAGAGGTTTTCAGGGCTCACCAAGATACAATTGATCTGGTCATCCTGGACATGATTATGCCGGGCATGGAAGGGGGGAAGGTTTTCGACATTCTCAAAAGTATCCACGGTGAGGCCAAGGTCATTCTTTCGAGTGGATATGGCATCAATGAGGAGATTACCAGCGTGATGCAGCGGGGTTGTCAGGCCTTTATTCAGAAGCCTTTCGACGTCAGGGTCTTTTCTAAAACGATAAGAGATGTCTTGGGAGGAGGAAAGACGCGGGCCTCCGCACTTCCGTCCGGCCTGCCTTAGCTTCCGGGGCTATGCGCCCCCTGGGTTTTCGGCTGATGGCGAGGGCTGGCATGAAGAGGAGATATTTTGAATGAAAACTAACCGGTCTTTTCCAGCTCTTGAATAATAGCCACGCTACCGCTCAAGCCCAAACGGCTGGCCCCGGCCTCGATCATCTTTAAAGCGTCTTCCAGCGTCCGGATTCCCCCGGCAGCCTTTACCCCCGCCTTATTTCCTACCCCCTTGCGCATCAACTTAATGTCTTCCAAGGTTGCCCCCGCCGAGCCGAATCCGGTGGAGGTCTTCACAAAAGAGGCCCCGGCCTCCACGGCCAGCTTGCAGCCCCGGATCTTCTCTTCCTCCGTCAGGTAACAGGTCTCCAGGATGACCTTGACCGGACAGCCGGCGGCTGCCTCGACAACAGCGCGGATGTCTTCCACTACCTCAGGATCCCGGCCTTCCTTCAGAGCCCCGATCCNNGATGACCATGTCGACTTCCTGCGCCCCCAGACGAATAACCTCTTTCGTCTCCGCTGCCTTGATCTTCGCCGGGTGAGTCCCGAAGGGGAATCCGATCACGGAACAGACGATTACCCCCGTGTCTTTCAGGAAAGAAGCCGCATCCGGAACGTGAACCGGGTTGACGCAGACCGCTTTAAAGGAATACTGAATGGCTTCGGAGCAGAGTTTTTTCAGGTCCCCCCGGGTGGACTGGGGCTTGAGGAGGGTGTGATCGACCATCTGAGCTAATTCTTGTTTCGTGATCGGCATGTTTTCCTCCTTTGGGTACCGAAAAAGGACAGAGGATTCAGGTCTCAGGATACAGGATTCAGGATCCAGGTCTCAGGAATCAGGACCCAGGCTTCTGGCTCCTGATTCCTGTTAGAGCTTCATCCGCCTCAAAGCTTGCTCAAAATACGCTTCCATCTCCTTCTCGGTCGAGAACTCCGGGGTGGTATCCGGGACCCCCTGGTAGAAGATAACCGCCGACGGCTTCTCATCCTCGCTTGAACCGGAGTAGAGAAGGATTCGCCTGCCGGTTTTGTCCCGGAAAGATGATCGCGGCGATTTGATCACGGTTTCCTTCCCGAGTCTCTCCCGGGGGCTTACCCACTCCTTCTCCTGGGAGAAGGGGTCCACCGCCTCCACTCGGCAGCTTTCCCATAGGCCTGGCCCGCTTCCCGTCCGGATCATCTTGATGGTAACCCAGGACCGGTCTTCATCCGGGCCTTTTACGATCCCCCATAGAATGACCAGGTTGCGCAGCTGATAGGAAGAGTCGGCGCCGTGGTATTCCTCCTGGCTCATCGCCGGAGGCAACCCGGCCTCCTGCGTGACAAGGATCAAGAGAACGAAGGAGAAGATGAATCGCCGTTTCACGGGGGCTATCCTTCTCCCGGGAGGATTTTTAAGAGGCGGGGGTCCAGACGGATCCCCATCTTCTCGCCTACGGAGAAAGTTCCGTGGCGCAAAGGGTCGTAGGAGGTGGCGCTGAGCTCATAGCCGTCGACCTCCAAGAGGTAATCCACCTTCTCCCCCAGGAAGGTCCGTTCGCGCACCACCCCCTGGAACAGGCCATCCTGCATCCCGGGAAATAATTCCACGGATTCCGGGCGGATGAAAGCCCACACCTTTTCGCCGGGGCTGAATTGGCGTCCCCCTGCGGGAACCGGGAAGATCCGCCGGAAGAATTCGATCGTAACCTGCTCCGGGCCCGCCTCCTTCACGGCCGCGGGCAGGGGGTTAATCTTGCCGATGAACTTGGCCACGAAGAGGGAGTTCGGCTGGAGATACAGTTCCTCGGCTGTCCCGATCTGGATGATCTTTCCCTCGTTCATCACCGCGATGTGGTCGGAGATGGCCATGGCCTCTTCCTGGTCATGGGTCACATAAACAGCCGTGATGGAGAGGGCCTTCTGCAGCCTGCGGATCTCGCTGCGCATGTGGACCCGGAGCTTGGCGTCCAGGTTGGACAGGGGTTCGTCGAAGAGAAGCACCCGGGGTTGAATGATCACCGCCCGGGCCAGGGCCACCCGCTGCTGTTCTCCGCCGGAGAGCTGGTGGGGGAATTGCCGTTCATAGCCTTTGAGCCCNNATTTCCGTCTCCCCCAGCCCTTTCACCCGCAGCCCGTAGGCCACGTTTTCGAAGACCGACAAATGGGGAAATAGGGCATAGTTCTGGAAAACAAACCCGATGTTCCTCTGGTTGGCCATCTTGTCGGTTACGTCTTCTTCGCCAATGTGAACCCGGCCGAGGTCCGGGCGCTCGAAGCCGGCGACCATGCGCAGGGTCGTGGTCTTCCCGCAGCCCGANNCCCGGCTGCACTTCCAGGCTCACGTCGTTCACGGCGGAGACTTCCCCCTTCACGCGATGGGAAAATTTCTTGCTGATCCGATCCAGACGGATGCTTACGGCTTCCACATCATCCCCCTAAAATGTTGGCCATGTCCGGCGCCCCGGGCTGGCGGAAGAGGCGGAGAAACAGGCTGATGGCCGCGATGACGGCAAATACGATGACCACCACCAGGATGGAGAAGGCGGCGGCGACACCCAGCTCCAGCTCGGTCATCTTTTCCAGGATGCGCACGGTGATGAGCGTCCAGTCGATGGAGATGAGAAAGATCGTCGCGCTGATGGCGGTCATGGAACGGATGAAGACGACCCCCAGGCCGGCAAAAAATGCGGGCAGGATCAGGGGCAGGGTGATGCGCCGGAAGGTGGTCCCGGACTTGGCGCCCAGGCTGAAGGAAGCCTCCTCGATGCTGGGGTCGATCTGCTGGAGGATGGCCACGGTGGTGCGGATTCCCGTGGGCCCATACCGGAACACATAGCAGGCGATGATGATGATCGCGGTTCCGGTCAGCATGATGGGCGGGTCGTTGAAAGCCAGGAGGTAGCCGATGCCGACGATCGTTCCGGGGAGGGAGTAGTTGATCATGGAGACCATCTCCATGGTCTGGCGGGAGGGGAACACTTTCTTGGCCACCAGATATCCCAGCACGATGGCGTAAATCCCTCCCAGAGGCATGCCCGCCCCGGCGATAATCAGGGTGTCGCGGATGGCTTTCAGGCCTTCGGTGAAGACCACATGATAGTGAGCCAGGGTGAGCTGAAAATTCGCCCCGAAGGCCCGCACGACGGAGGCGTAAAAAAGAAGAACGTAGAAATAAAGGATGAAGGCGGAGACAAAGAGGCAGAAACCCAGAAGGATTGTCCTGGCCCAGGGCCCGACACTCTTGATCTGCGTCTGGGCCCCGACCTTTCCGGAGATGGTGACGTAGTATTTCCGGCTGACCCAGAAGCGCTGGAGGAGGAAGACGGCGAAGGCCGGCACCAGGAGAACGAAGGAGAGGACCGCTCCCCCTTTCAGGTCGAAAAGGCCGGTGATCTGGAGATAGGCCTGGGTGGGGAGGACGGGAAAGCTGTTGCCCGCCAGGATCAGGGGAGTGGCAAAGTCGGCCAGGGAAGCCGCAAAGAGCAGGAGGAAGGAGTTGGCCAGGCCGGGAACGGTGAGAGGGAGGGTGACCGTCCGGAAGACCCGCCACCGGGAGCTTCCCAGGCTGAAAGCCATATCCTCCACATTCGGATCGATCCCGGCCAGGATGGCCTTCAGGGTGAGATAGGCGATGGGGAAAAAGGTCAGGGTTTCGGAGAGCAAGGTGGATGTCAGCCCGTAGACCCCGATGTTTTTAATCCCCAGAAGCTCGTAAGTGATTAACCCTCTCGGCCCGAAGGAAAAGATGATGGCGATGGCCGTGGTGAAGGGAGGGGAGATGAGGGGCAGGATGATGGAGGCATCCAGAAAGAAGCCCCAGCCCCGGGAGAGGTTGGCCCGGACCGCCGTGAAGGCAAAGAGAAGGCCCAGGGCCGTTCCCCAGAGACCGACCAGGGTGGCCAGAAGGAGGCTGTTCCAGAGGGCCTGTCGCTGGTTCGGGTCGCCCATGATTTTGACGACGTTGGTCAGGGTGAAGCGCCCTCCCTCTTCAAAAGTCTGGAGGAAGAGCCTGATCATGGGGAAGAGGATGAAGAGGATCAGCAGAGCCCAGAGAACGACCAGGGTGGCCAGGAGAACCGGGTCGCGGATCACCTGGCGGAATGGGTTCTTGGGATTACGGACCAAAACCGAATCGGGCATGATTTTTCTTGAGCATCAAAGTTCTAATTTGCTCTTTGGGCCTTTACCGCATAAATGAAAACCCCGGTTGTGGGGGCGATTCACGAATCCCCCCTCCGGACCGAACCATGGCCAGATTATTGCTGCTGCGGCAAAACCTCATTGATCCAGCGCTCCACGACGCGCTTCCGATTCTGGCCGGCCCAGGTTTCATCGATGGGGAAGATATTCGCTCCTTTGATCACTTCCGCTAGGCTCGGTTCGATCTTGACCTCGGGGTGGGCGGGAATGAAGTTGATCTTGTACTTGGCGTACAAGTTCTGCATGGCCGGGCTGGTGGCCCAGTCGATCAGCTTCTTCCCCCTGGCCGGGTTCTTGGCGCCTTTCAGGAGGGCAATGGCTTCTACGGACGTCCCGATCCCCTCCTTGGGGAAGGAGATGGCCACATCGTATCCTTCCTGCTTGGTTTTCAGCGCATCCACGATGAAGAAGATCCCCGCCCCCGCCTGCCCGAGGCCGACGGGGAGGGTCCCCCCGCCCCCGCTTTTCGTGTACACCTGGACGTTGCGGCGGAGCTTCTTCATGTAATCGAAGGCCTTGGTTTCATCCCGGCCGAAGACCTCCAGGATGGAGAAAATGCGGGTGACGGCCGTGCCCGAGGTGCGGGCGTCGGCCATCTGAAGCATGCCTTTGTAGGCCGGGTGAAGCAGGTCATTCCAGGACGCGGGAGGGGTTAATTTGTTCTCCATCAAGAACTTCTGGTTGCTCATGAAGACCAGGGGGTCGTCGGCGATCCCCAGCCAGATTCCCTGGGAATCTCTAAACCGGGCCGCCAGAGCGTTAAAGTGGGCGGATTTGTACGGTTCAAAGACCCCCTCTTTGATCCCCGCGATGTGGGTTTCCACGGGCCCGCCGAAGAGCACATCCACCCGGGGGTTGCTCTTTTCAGCGATGATCCTCGCCAGGGCCTCGCCCGATGAGAACCGGATGAAGTTCACTTTAATTCCCGTGGCCTTCTCGAATTCCTGAAACATGGGCCGGGCCCAGTTCTCCGGCCAGATGGAATAGGCGTTCAGGGTTTCTTCGGCCAAGGCTGTCGAGCACCAGCAAAGAAGGATTCCCAAGACTCCCGCCCAGAATCTCCAACCGCTTCTCATCTTCATGGCGATCCCCCCATTTCGAAAAAGGTCCGTGGAATTTTTGGCCTCAGAACCCAAAGGAGTGCAGGCCACCGGGAAGGCCGACCCTCTTCGACCGATATTAACTCATCCCCCAGACTTTGCAAATAGATTTTTCCCGTTCATCCTACGCCTGCTTGCCGAAAAGTGAAGGAGGACAAGGCGTGCATTCGGATTGACTCCCCTATTCCAATCGAATAAACTGGAATAGAGTCCTTCTTGATGTCCGGGAGATAAGACTTCTTTCATTTTGCGGACTCGGGAACAAAACAAAGAGGCAAAGAGGGGGAAAATGACTCGTATTGCCGGGAAGAAAAAGGGCGAGATCCAGCTGTACGCTCTGAGCACCTGCGTCTGGTGCAAGAAGACGAAACAGCTCCTGGACCAGATGGGAGTGGAGTACGAATTCGTGGAGGTGGACCTGCTGCAGGGAGAAGAAAAAAACAGGGCCACGGATGAGGTGAAGAAATTGAACCCCCGGTGTTCCTTCCCCACTCTGGCGGTCAATCAACGGTGTATTGTGGGATATGACGAACAGAAGATCAAGGAGGCGCTCGGTTCATGACGGAAGAATTCGCCGTCACCGCCGAAGAGGCCGACCGCCTATTCCAAAGGCTTCACAAAGAAGCCGATGCGGGCGGATATAACCTCAACCCGGATGAGTCCTTTACCAAGGAACTCTTGAAGGGACTCCTGGTCAACGAAAAAAGATACGGATATTGGGCCTGCCCGTGCCGCCTGGCGTCCGGGGATAAGAACGAAGACCTGGATATCATCTGTCCCTGCGACTACCGGGACCCGGATTTAAGCGATTACGGGGCCTGTTACTGTGCCCTCTATGTCACCCGGGCAGTCTTGAAAGGGGAGCGAAAGCTGACGGTCGTCCCCGAAAGGCGCCCGACCGCCGAGGAAAGAGAAAAAGCCCAATCCGCACCGCAGCCCCCAAAACTCTCTTCCCTACTGTACCCCGTCTGGCGCTGTAAAGTCTGCGGCTACCTGTGCGCCCGCGAGGGGCCTCCCGAAGTCTGCCCCATCTGCAAGGCGAAGAAGGACCGCTTTGAAAGGTTCCTCTGAGCCATGGCGAAGGAATCCTTCCAGGAACAGAGGCAAGTCTCAACCCCGCCCATACGGGGGCCCCGAAACACCTCCGGACATTCATCCCTGAACGCTACTAAGCCCCTTTGTTCTTTGCTCGTGATCGTAGGGGCGATCACGCCGTGGCGTGATGAATCGCCCCTACAACCAGGTTTCGAACCATGACGTCGGGCATAATAGGGTAGGAGAGAATCGATCAACCTTTTCTTCTTCCTGAAAGGCCTCCTCATCGGATTTTCCATCGCCGCGCCTGTGGGGCCGATCGGGGTTCTGTGCATCCGGAGAACCTTGGCCTATGGACGACGATCCGGCTTGGCTTCCGGAATGGGCGCGGCCACGGTTGACGCTCTGTACGGTTGCGTGGCCGGCTTCGGACTGACCCTGATCTCCCAATTTTTGATCCGGGGGCAATTCTGGTTTCGGCTCGTGGGAGGGGTTTTTCTTCTCTACCTGGGAGCCCGGACTTTCCTGTCGCGGCCGGCTGCGGCTGCTTCCTCGGCGCAGCGATCGGATTTGGCGGGAGATTACTTCTCCACGTTCTTCCTCACCCTCACCAACCCGCTGACCGTTCTGTCCTTTGCGGCCATATTCGCCGGCCTGGGGTTGGGGGCGACCGGCGGGGGCTACGGGAGCGCGACCATGATGGTCCTCGGTGTCTTCCTGGGGTCCGGGCTCTGGTGGCTGATTTTGAGCTGGGGGGCGGCCAGACTGCGGGATCGATTCAGCCTCCGAGGCTTGCGCTGGGTCAACCGTATCTCCGGCGCCATCATTCTGGGATTCGGTGCGGCAGCTTTGGCTTCGCTCATCTTTTCCCGCTGATTTTTCCCTTTCTGTGCGTCGTCCCGTTCGCCAGTCAGCCGGTCAGCGGCAAAGAATCGAACCGGTGTACCGGCCAACGGGTAACTTGTTCCATTCCGCATTCCGCAATGCGCAATGGGCAATGCGCAATTGGGGGGGGCCGGAGACCTTTTGACTCTCCCCGGGGAAAAGAATAAAATGAGGCCATGAAGTTCCTCGCCGACAGGACCACGGGGAAATTGGCCAGGAAGCTCCGCGCCCTGGGTTTTGATGCGGCCTATTGGGCGGCAGGTTCGCTCGAAGAGGCCGCCCGGGAAGCCCGGGCCGGGGGACGGATGTTTCTGACCCGGAGCCGGAGGATCCCCGGGGCGGGGAAAGACCTTCTAGTCATGATCGTAGAGGCCAATAACCCCGGAGAGCAGGTGCGCGAAGTTCTCCGGAAGCTCCGGTTGGAGCCTCGGGAGGAAGAGTTCTTCTCCCGCTGTCTGCTGTGCAATGAACGGCTCCAGCCCGTAACCAAGGGAGAGGTGGAGGGAAGGGTCCCGGATTTCATCTACCGGGGGTATGATTCTTTCCATCTCTGCCCCCGGTGCCGCCGGATCTATTGGCCCGGCACGCACCTGGAGAAGATGAAGAGGGAAGTCGGCCGGATTCTGCCCGGCAAGGACGGGCCCCCCGGGCGGTGAAGGGGAAGGGCCCCGGCGGAGGGCGTTCATGGGAGAAAGGAGCGGAAGAATGAACCTTTGGGAGCTGATCAAGAAGGGGGCTGAGGATGGGCTGGAGGCCATGAAGGATAGTCTTACGGTATTCATGTCCGAGGCCGGCCGGACGAGCAGGATCCTGAAGAAACGGGTGGAACTGACTTCGGTTCAAGGCAATGTGCGCAAGGCCTTCATCCTCCTGGGGAGCCGGGCCTACGACCTCCACTCCGGGAAGGAGAAGAACATCTACGAAAACGAAGAAATCAAGGCGATGATCGGCCAGATCGACGGCTACAAGACCCGGGTGAGAGAGATCGAAGCAGAGATCGAAGCCATCAAGATACAGGAAGAACAGCAGAGGACGGCAAGCGAGAAAAAAACAACCCCGGTCAACCGGAAGAAGTGAAGGGGCGGCCCCCCGTTCTCCGCGGGAGGTTCCCGCAGTCGGCCGGGTCCCCCTGGACCTTCTCCAGTCCGTGCTTCAACGCCGGCAGGATTACCATTAAATTCTCCCGCACGGCCCGGGGACTTCCCGGAAGGTTGATGATCACGCACCGGCCGCGGATTCCCGCGGCTGCCCGGGAGAGCATGGCCGTGGGAGTGATCTTCATTCCTTCGGCCCGCATGACCTCCGCGATCCCCGGAACTTCCTTGTCCAGGACTTTGCGGGTCGCCTCCGGCGTCACGTCCCTCGGACTCAGCCCCGTTCCCCCCGTGGTGAGGATCAGGTTCAGACACTTCTGGTCGGCGTACTCGACGAGCTTCCGGGAAATGATCTCTTCCTCGTCCGGGATCACTTCGTAGGCTTCTACCCGGCCGGGCAGAGAGGCGATGATCTGGCGGATTTCGGGGCCGCTCAGGTCTTCCCGTTCTCCCCGGGAGCCCTTGTCACTGATGGTCAGAATTCCCACCGAGAACATGAATCTCGTCCCCTACCTTGATCTCCCCGCCCTCCAGCACCTGGCCGAAGATTCCCTCTTTGGGCATGACGCAGTCTCCCGCCTGGTAGTAGATGGCGCAGCGGGTGTGGCAGACCTTCCCGATCTGGGTGACTTCCAGGAGGGTTTGATCTCCGATCCGGAAACGGGTTCCCAGCGGAAGGGCGAGCAGGTTCAATCCCTGGGTGGTGACGTTTTCGGCGAAATCCCCAGGCCCGACTTTCAGCCCCAAACGGACCATTTTTTCGATGGACTCCAGGGCCAGGAAGCTCACCTGCCGGTTTCCCGGCGCGGCGTGGGCATCATCCTTCAACCCCAGGCCGGGAAGCAGGCAGGAGGCGCCCACATTCTTCTTCCGCGTCCCCTTCTTCGGGCTGATGTTTACGGCGATGACCTTCCCGGGGGAGTTCATTCCTATCCCTTCCGCTTGAAGAGGAGGCGGGCGGCGGACCGGGCCAGAACGTAAGAGACGTTCTTGCTCCGGGAGAGGTTCTGAAGATCCCGGTCGTGGAGATGGTCCAGGAGCTTGATGGCCAGGGAGAGGGGGGACTTGGGGTTGGACACCAGAGCCAGCTTCACATGGTAATTCTTGACCCAGGTTCTGTGCTTGGAGATGGCCCAGAAGACATCCTCCGGAATACTGCGGAGCTGGGCATACATGATGACTTCGTCTTCGGAAAGCCTGGGGTTGCGAATGACCGCCAGGGGGATGACTTTATTGGGGTCGTGGATGAGGAGGTCGCGGGCTTCCTGATTTCCCACCAGAGCCAACCGGATCTTCTGAGGAATGTTCATCTTCACGATGGATTGGCTGAGGTAATCCCGTTCCTGAGGGGTAATTTCCTTCGTGGGATCCAGGAGGAGTTGCCGGGGAAGCTTGGACTTGTCCTCCTCGGTGACCTGCGTCGTTTCCAGGAGGTTCCATTCCTCCGCCGTGAGGGTCTGGCGCTCCTCCCCGGGTTCGCTCTTTTCAGGGCCTAAGGGAATAATATTCATTCCAGCCGTGAACCTGGGTCCGGGGTCGAGAAACCCCGGACCTCAAGCCTCTTTCTGCTCCACTTTGACCGAGGCGATGACCTTCTCCGCCATGTGGGAAGGCACCTCTTCGTAGTGGGAGAATTCCATGGAGAAAGTCCCGCGCCCGCTGGTCATGGAGGTAATGTCCGGGGCGTACTTCAGGACCTCGGCGAGAGGGACTTGCGCCTTGATCAGTTGCCCTTTGGGCCTGGACTCCACCGCCGAAACCCGGCCCCGCCGCCCGTTCAGGTCCCCGATGACGTCTCCCATGTATTCGTCCGGGACAAAGACCTCCAGGTTCATGATGGGTTCCAGGAGAACCGGATTGGTCTCCAGAACTCCCTTCCGCAGAGCCATGGCGGAGGCAATCTTGAAGGCGATCTCCGAAGAGTCCACCTCGTGGGATTTTCCGTCATAGAACTTCACCTTCAGGTCCACCACGGGGTATCCCGCCAAAACCCCGCTCTGCATGGCTTCGTTGACTCCCTTCTCCACGGCGGGGACGAAGTTGCGGGGGACGTTCATGCCCACCAGGGCGTTCTGGAACTCGAACCCGCTGCCCCGGGGGAGGGGAGAGAGTTCGAAGTGAACCTCGGCAAATTGCCCGCGGCCGCCGCTCTGCTTCTTGTGGCGGTAGATGATGCCGCTCTTGGTGCTCTTGATGGTTTCCTTGTAGGGGATCTTGGGGGTCTTCAGGTTGACTTCGACCCCGAATTTGCGCTTGAGTTTGTCCACCGTCACTTCCACGTGGACCTGGCCCATGCCGAAGAGAATCATCTCTTTGGTCTGTTCGCCCCGCTGGAGTTTGATGGTGGGGTCTTCTTCACACAGGCGGCTGAGGGAAATGGTGATCTTCTCCTCATCCCCCTTGGATTTGGGCTCCACGGCGAAGGAGACCGGGGGAAGGGGGAAGGAGATGGTCGGGTAGAGGATGGGCTTTTTTTCTTCGCACAGGGTCTCCCAGGTTGTGGTCTCCTTCAACTTGGCCACCGCGACAATGTCTCCCGGTCCCGCCGATTCCACCGGCTTCTGGTTCTTACCCTCGATTTGCAGGATCTGTCCGAATCTCTCCCGGGCCCCTTTGTTGGCGTTGTAAAGGGTAGAGTCCGCCTGAAGAGTTCCGGACCAGACCCGGAAGATGTTCAACTTACCGGCATAGGGATCGGCCACGGTCTTGAAGACGAAGGCCGAGAAGGGTTCGTTCTCCTGGGGATTCCGCACCTCCTCCGCCTTGGTGATGGGATGGGTTCCCTTGGCCGGGCCCCGGTCCTGCGGGGAAGGCAGCAACTGGGTGATCGCGTCGAGAAGGGGCTGGACCCCCATGTTCCTCAGCCCCGAACCGCACAGCACGGGGAAGATGGTTCGGTTCAAGATCCCTTTGCGCAGGCCGGTGGCCAGGTCTTCCGCGGAAAGCTCCTGTCCGTCGAGATACTTCTCCAGTAGGGCATCGTCCGACTCGGCGATGGCCTCGATGAGCTTATCTCGGGCGGTTTTGACCTGATCCTTCAGGTCGGCCGGGGTCTCCCCAACGGTGAATTTTCCGCTCAGGTTATTCTCGAACTTGTAGGCTTTGCCGGAGAGCAGGTCCACCACGCCGGAAAAAGACTCCTCGGCTCCGATGGGCAGGTTCAGGGCGATGGCTTTGGCGCTGAGGACCTTCTGAATATCGGCCAGGGTCGTGGAGAAGTTGGCCCGNNCCGTCGACGGCCTGCAGGCTGTTCTTGGTCTCGATGATGAAGTTGGCGTCGCCCGGGGTATCGACGATGTTGATCTTGTGCTTGTCCCACTCCAGATTATTGAAAGAGGAGCTGATGGTCAGGCTCCTCTTGATCTCCTCAGGCTCGAAGTCCATGACCGAGGACCCGTCATCCACCCGGCCCAGACGATCGATGGACCCGGCATCAAAAAGCATCGCTTCGGCAAGGGTGGTCTTTCCGGCTTTTCCGTGGGCTATGATGGCTATATTGCGCAACCGATTGACCTCGTATTTCTTCATAAGGACTCCTTATTTTTATTGAATCTTTAAAATAATTTATATTAAGATAAAAAGCAAGTCAATTCAAGCGGACGCAGGCTCGCGGAACTGGGGCTGAAAGAAGCGCCTCAAGGAATTCGTCTTTTCCCGGGCCGAGATCCGGATTCTCCAACGGGTTCTCTCCGACCTCTCGAGGACATGGGATGAAGGAGCTGATAAAACGGTTTCTGGAACATCTCCGGATTGAGAGGAACGCCTCCGATCATACGATCCGGAGCTACGCCTCCGACCTGGCGCAGTTCAGAGACTTTTTATGGTCCGCGGGTTTCCACCGGGACGAGGAAAAGGGCGACGTCCGGGTGGAGGCGATCGACCCTCTGGCCATTCGCGCCTTCTTGAGCCATCTTTATCGGGGGCTTAAAAAATCCTCTCTCGCTCGAAAGCTTGCGGCCCAGAGGAGTTTCTTCCGGTATTTGGTGGATGAAGGAATCTTGAAGAGGAGCCCGGCGGAGATTATGTCCGCTCCCAAGCAGGAAAAGAACCTGCCCGCTTTTCTGCCCGTGGATGAGGTCTTTACCCTGGTGGGAGCCCCGGATAAATCCACAACGTGGGGAGCCAGGGACCGCGCCATGCTGGAGACCCTTTACTCCTGCGGGATCCGGGTGAGCGAACTGGTCGGCTTGAGCGACGGGGACGTGGACTTTCATCTGGGGATTGCCCGGGTCACCGGAAAAGGAAGGAAGGAGAGGGTGGTCCCCATCGGGGGCAAGGCAATCGAGGCCTTGCAGACCTACCTTCCCCGGAGGGACGAGGTGCTGGCGAGAAGGAAGCGGTCCGGGGCGCACGCTCCCCTGTTCATCAACCCCCGGGGGACCCGCCTCACGACAAGAAGCGTGGCGCGGGTCCTGCAAAAGCACATGACGCAGAGCGGGCTCTGGAGAAAGATCAGCCCCCATGCCCTTCGCCACACCTTCGCCACTCACCTGCTGGATGCCGGCGCGGACTTGCGGGCGATTCAGGAGATGCTGGGGCACG
>PMCE01000111.1:0-264 GCA_003154025.1 Syntrophaceae bacterium | reverse complement strand
TCGAGAGACGGAAAAAAGGAATCGATTCGTGGATGAGAAAATTATAGGCACTACGATCATCGCTATCCGTCATAAAGGCAAGATCGCCATGGCCGGGGATGGGCAGGTGACCCTGGGCAACACGGTGATGAAGCACGGCGCCCGGAAGGTGCGCCGGCTCTACAAGGACCAGATCATCGCCGGGTTTGCCGGGTCCACGGCCGATGCCTTCACCCTCTTCGAAAAGTTTGAATCCAAGCTGGAGCAGTATAACGGGAACCTGTA
>PMCE01000121.1:14423-16648 GCA_003154025.1 Syntrophaceae bacterium | reverse complement strand
TGCAGGAGAAAGCTCCGGCGCTTGTTGAGCCCGGAGAAGGATTGGCTCATCAAGAAGAAAACTCCCTTCCGGCTCATCTCCTGGACTTTGGCCATCGTCCTTCGGAAGAGAAGCGCGGCCTCTTCGCCGGGTACGTCCTCGTCGAAGAAGACGGTGCAGGGCCCCAGAAAGACCACCAGCGGAGAAGTCCCCGGAAGGATGAACGGCTCCAGGCGTTTCCGGATGAGGGTGGCCAGCTGGTGGCAGGTGAAAGCCCGGGCCACGGAAATCCTCCGCAGCAGCTCTTCCGGCGGGAAGCCTTCCTNNAGGTCCGCCGGCCGCTCCCCCACGAGGAGCGCTTTTCTCACCGGTTTCCCCGTGGGAAAGCCGGGAACGTCCAGAAGAGGGAAAAAATCCCCCTTTGCTTTTTCGATCTCTTTTTCCATGGTCAATTTCGAGCCAATGAGGGTTGGAAAAGCAAGTGCCTTAAGTGCCTCGAGTGCACTCAAGTGCCTTAAGTTAAAAGGGACCAAAAAGTAATCTAACCTTGACTCGATGCTGCTTGGCAAAATTCAAAAAAATTTACACTACAGGGTCTTGAAAAGTTGAAATTCATTAGGAGTTGTCATTCCGGCGGAAGCCGGAATCCAGCTATTTCACGACATCNNCCCCGGCCCTGATCCGGGGTTCGCCGGGGTGACGGCCCACGAGGCTTTTTGCGAGGCCATCAAGGTCAGCTAACATCTGTTTCTGAGTCTCTCACCTTGAGGCACTTGAGCGCACTTGAGACACTTGAGGCACTTTCTTTGATTACAGTTTCCGGTACGCCACCCCGACCACTTTCCCCAGGATGCGGAAATTTTTCCCTCCCCTTTTGACCTGGATGGGGGCCATGGCCGGGTTGTCCGACTTCAGCATGATGGATTCCTTCCCCTTGAAGACCCTCTTCACCGTCACTGCCCCGTCGATCATGGCCAGGACGATGGTGCCGTCATCCGCCGAATCGGCCTGCTTGACCAGCAGGTAATCCTGCGGCAGGATGGTGGGAGTCATGCTCATCCCTTCCCGGTCCACCCGCACCATGAAGAGACCGGCCCCCTTGGCCCATTCTTCCGGGACGGGGATCGCTCCTTCGATGTTCTCCACGGCTTCCAAGGGAGGCCCGGCCGCGACCTTTCCGACCACCGGGATTTGCCTCACGGAAGAAAAAGGCCGAAAGATCTGGATCCCCCGGGACTTGGAAGAGCGGGTCAGACTCCCCTTCCTTTCCAGGGCCCGCAGGTGGTCGATGGCCGCCCGGTAGTCAATCCGGAAATGCCCGGCGATCTCCCGCACCGTGGGGGGATAGCCC
Source organism: Syntrophaceae bacterium (assembly GCA_003154025.1). The sequence goes on along the minus strand of PMCE01000121.1, from coordinate 15,318 downwards.
TGCTGTGCAATAAAGCCCTGGATGAAATCCAGAATCTCTCTCTGCCTTGGAGTGAGATCCATCCCCTGACCTCCCGTAGTGGTAATAGGAAAAAGAAACCGTTTAGCTGTTTGTAAAAATTACTTCCCTGAGCTCTTATGGGTCAAATTCCAATACCCAAATCCAAAATTCCAAATAATTTTCAACCCCAAACTTCAATTACAGGACATTCTTGGAATTTTGGCCATTACTTGATCATTGGTGTTTGAGATTTGGTGCTTCTATTTCAAAATACTCATCATTTGATGAGTTGTCAAGAAAAATCTCAAGGGGGCCCGCTTGGGCGCCCCCGCATATCCCAAAGATAGGGATATGCGAAAGACCGTGTGGCGGGGTAGAATAGGGAGAATAGAATTCTTAGCTGAATGCAGACAAGAGGGAGGAATCATGGAATTCAAAGGGAGCAAGACGGAGAAGAATCTGCTGGCTGCTTTTGCCGGCGAATCGCAGGCCCGCAACCGCTACACCTTCTTTGCCAGCGAGGCCAAGAAGGCCGGTTATGAGCAGATTTCGGCTATCTTTCTGGAAACGGCGGACAATGAGAAGGAGCACGCCAAACTCTTTTTCAAACTGCTCAGGGGGGGAGATACGGAGATCGTAGCCGCGTATCCAGCCGGGATCATCGGGGATACGGCCGCCAACTTGAAGGCTGCGGCCGCCGGAGAAAATCTAGAATGGACCACCCTCTACAAGAATTTTTCCGNNTGAAAAATGTCCAGGGAGGAAAGGTATTCAAGAAGGATTCGCCGACCAAATGGCACTGCCGGAACTGCGGGTATGTGCACGACGGGGCGGAAGCTCCGGAGAAATGCCCGGTCTGCTGCCATCCCCGGGCTTTTTTCGAGGTGCACGCGAA
>PMCE01000121.1:0-14299 GCA_003154025.1 Syntrophaceae bacterium | reverse complement strand
CCTTTGCAGCGAAAGAGGCTCGGAGGGAGGGATTCAAGGAAGCGGACGAATCTTTCCCGGTCCAAGACTCCCGGGTCCTCAAAGACAAAAGTCTGAAAGTCTTCCTCTTCGAGGTCCTCATTTTCTAAACCCGCCCCTTCCCTTCTCGCTTCATCCGCCGATGTGGGTTCTTCAGCCGCGAGAAGAGATCTTTCTCCTTCGCCTCCATCTCCATCCGTTCTTTCTTCGGTCCCTCGTGATCATAACCCGCCAGATGCAGGATCCCGTGGATCAAGAGAAAGAGGATCTCCTCTCCCGCTTTCTTCCCGACTTCCTCGGCATCCCGTTTGGCGGTATCCGCCGAGATGATTACATCGCCCAGCACCTTGGCAGTAAGGTACGGAGCGGTCCCGTCCATCATGGGAAAGGAGATGACGTTTGTAGCCCGGTTGCGGCGGAAGTATTGGCGGTTGAGCCGGGTGATCTCCGGATCATCGACCACCACGACGGTTAGTTCATACCCTTTATATCCCAGGTGGTCCAGGATCCTTCCGGCCGCCCTTTGGATTTTTTTTTTGTCGATGGGCACCCGTTTTTGGCGGTTGAGGACGGTGATTTCCAGCGGCAAGGTCTACCCCTACCCCTACCCTTTATCCCCCGCTTCCTTGGGAGGGGCAGGGAGTGGAAAAGGAATGGAATTTTTTCTCGCTCCGGTGCTGTCGTAGGCCCGGATGATGTCCTGAACCAGGGGATGGCGGACCACGTCGATCTCGGTGAAGAAACTGAAGTTGATCCCTTCGATCCCCTGGAGGATATTCCGGGCCTCGATCAATCCCGACACCTTGCCGGTGGGAAGATCGATCTGGGTGATGTCCCCGGTGATCACCGTCTTGGACCCGTAGCCCAGGCGGGTCAGGAACATCTTCATCTGTTCGGAGGTGGTATTTTGGGCTTCGTCCAGGATCACGAAAGAATCATTCAGCGTGCGGCCCCGCATGAAAGCCAGGGGAGCCACCTCGATCACTCCTTTTTCCATAAGGCGGGAGACGGTCTCAAAATCCATCATGTCATGCATGGCATCGTACAGGGGTCGCAGATAGGGGTTCACCTTTTCCTGCAAATCCCCGGGGAGGAATCCCAGCTTTTCCCCGGCCTCTACGGCAGGACGGGCCAATATGATTCGATCGACTTCCTTTTTGGTCAGCGAGGCGACACCCATGGCCATGGCCAGATAGGTTTTCCCGGTCCCTGCCGGACCGATGCCGAAGACGATGTCATGGTTCCGGATGGCGTCGATGTAGCTTTTTTGGGCCAGGCTCTTCGGGGTGATCAGGCGGCGCCGCGAGGAGATATAAACCGTGTCCAGGAAGATATCCTTCAGCTTGGCCGCATGATTCCCGGAGAGGATCCGGACCGCGGAAACAATGTCGTTGGGATAGAGAGGATGTCCCCGGCGAAGGAGATCGTAAAGTTCGGCGAGGAGTTTTTCTGTCAGTTGAACCTGGATCGGTTCCCCGGAGATTGCCAGGGTATTCCCCCGGGCATGAATCTTTACCCCCACGCTCTTTTCGATGAGCTTCAGATGGCTGTCGTTCTCCCCGAAGAGGAGCTTGACCGTACCCGGGTCATCGAAATGAACCCGGCCGGCGGGATGGTCCTCGGACTTTTCTTTCAAATCTCTCTGGTCTCCTGGGGTTGATGGAAGATTTTTTTGAATTCCTGAACAGCCTGCCCCAAAAACAAAATGCCCTCGGCGAAGAGGGCATCTCAGGGATTCAAGGAATAAGTTGCGTATTCGACCATCGGCACGATTCAAAGGTACCACAAAAACCCTTGTTAAACAACAATTTTATTGAAACGCCTTCGCCGGCGCCATAAGATGGATGAAAACAGTTCCAGTTTCAGTGTCAGTGTGAGTGTCAGTGCAGGGGAAAGGAAAGCAAAAATTGATCATGAAGACGAAATGGAAGAAAGTCCAACATACGGCTGGCCGCAAAGGAATTAAGAAAAAGCGATACACCGTGGATGATCTGCGAAAGATCATGGCCAAGCTGCGCAGCCCCTCCGGGTGCCCCTGGGACCGGGAGCAGACGGAAAATTCTCTGAAAAAATATCTGATCGAAGAATCCTACGAGGTGCTCGAGGCCATCGAATCCGGCACCCCCGAGGAATTGCGGGAAGAGCTGGCCGACCTGCTTTTGCAGATCGTTTTTATTTCCCGGATCGCCGAGGAAAAAGGCGCGTTTAACTTCCTGAGCGTCGTGGAAGAACTCGCGGAAAAACTCGTCCGGCGTCATCCCCACGTCTTTCCCCCGGCTGATCGTCCCCGGCCTAATCCCAAGAGCGCGGGAGAGGTTCTGAAGGTCTGGGGGGCAGTCAAGGAAATGGAAGGCAAATACGCCAAAAGGAACTCGCTCCTGGACGGCCTTCCCCTGGCCCTTCCGGCCCTCGAACGGGCCCGGCGGATGTCGGAGCGGGTTTCCCGGGTGGGCTTTGATTGGCCGGACATCGGAGAGGTCTGGAAAAAAGTCCGGGAGGAACTGGGGGAGCTGAAGGAGGCGGACCAGGCCTCCTCCCGGGAGGAGGCGGAGGCGGAACTCGGAGATCTCCTCTTCACCCTGGTCAACTGGGGTCGTTTCAAAGGGATCTCCGCGGAAGAGGCGCTGCGCAAGGCCAACCGGCGCTTTGCCCAAAGGTTCTTTCAGGTGGAGGAGGGGCTGCGCAGGAAGGGAAAGAAGCCGCAGGATTCGACGTTGAAGGAGATGGACGAACTGTGGAACAAAGCCAAGAAGACGGTGAAAAGTGAGGAGTGAAAGGTGAGGGGAAAAGGCNNCTCACTCCTCACGGTCTTTATGAAACCGGTTCATCGCCGCCTGGGGGCCTTCGGGAATTAAGACTTCGAGGGCTTCCAGATTTTCCTCAATCATCTTTCTAAACTCTTCTCTTTCTCCCTCGGTAAGCGGCTCCAGCACAAAATCTGAGGGATCTTGCCCGGGCCGGTCGGGTCGGCCGATTCCCATCTTGAACCGAAGGAAGCCGTCGTTTCCCAGAGCCTCGATAATCGACCGGATCCCCTTGTGCCCCCCATGGCCTCCCCGGACGCGAATTCTCGGTTTGCCCATGGGCAGATCCAGGTCATCGTGGAGGACGATCAAGTTTTCCGGCGGGATTTTGAAGAACTGGAGAAGCCGCTGGGCGGCTTCTCCAGAGAGGTTCATGAAGGTTTGGGGTTTGGCCAGGATGACCTCTTCGGTCCCGATCCTTCCCCGGCCGTAGAGGGATTTCATCCCCCGGCGCGAGACTTCGATTCCGTGCTTTTTGGCCAGGCCGTCGAGGAGATGGAAGCCCACGTTGTGCCTTGTCCAGTGATAACTGCGTCCCGGATTTCCCAGGCCCAGGATGAGCTTCACTCCACCTCCTCAGAAACAGGTTACTTCTTGGACTCTTTGGGTTTGGGCTCTTTGGCCTCTTTGGTTTCTTTGGCTTCCTTGGCTTCTCTGGGCTCCTTGCCCCCCTTGGCGGGCTCGGCCACTTCGCCCTCTTCCTTCTTCTCGCCGATCCGCTCGGGTTGAGCAATCTCCCGCTCCCCTTCCGGCGCCGAAACGATCTGTTCGTACTTGGCCTCGGAGATCGGCGGGACCACGCTCGCCACGGTGTGGTTCCGATCGGTCACGAATTCAAACTTTTCCGGAGGGGCCAGATCCCGGACATGCAGGGAATCCCCGATCTTCAGGGGGCTAATGTCCACGTCGAGAAACTCAGGAATTTCCGTAGGCAGGCAACGGACCCGGATCTCCCGCATGGCCAGCTGCTGGATCCCGCCCAGTTTCACTCCCTCGGACTTGCCCACGAGGTGGATGGGGATATCGACTTCGATCTTCTCATCCATGGCCACGGCGTAAAAATCGGCGTGCAGGTAGGATTGAGTCAGGGGGTGAACCTGCAGGTCTTTCAGCATGACCACGGGGGCGCCGATCTGGTCGCTCCCCGCTCCGCTGACCTTCAGCCCGATCAGGGTGTTCTCCTTGGCCCCGCTGGTCAGGATCTTCTTCAACTCCTCGGGTTTGACGGCCAGGTGAAAGGTCGGGGTTTTGCGCCCGTACAGGACCGCCGGAATCTTTCCCTCCCGGCGAACACGGCGGGCGGCTTCCTTTCCCCTGCCCGCCCGCAGTACGACTTCCAACTGTCTCTGTTCCATGATTCCTCCCTTAAACGAATAACGAACTCACCGAATCGTTCGAGTGAATTCTCTGAATGGCATCCGCCAGCAGTCTGGCTACGGATAAAACTTTGAATTTGGGGCTCGCCGCGGCCTGCGGCTTGATCGGAATGGTATTGGTGACGATCACTTCCTGGATGACCGATTTATTCAACCGTTCGATCGCCGGGCCGGACAGAACCGGATGAACGCAGCAGGCGTACACCCCGGCTGCTCCTTTCGAAGCCAGAGCCGAAGCGGCCTCCACCAGGGTGCCGGCCGTATCCACGATATCGTCCAGGATGACCGCATGCAGCCCTTTGACTTCCCCGATGAGGTTCATAAACTTGGCCTCGTTGGGGGCGTCCCGCCGCTTGTCGATGATCGCCAGAGAAGCCTTCATCCTCTTGGCAAACGCCCGGGCCCGCTCCACTCCGCCGGCGTCGGGAGATACAACCACCATGTTTCCCGAAAAGCGGGGCCGCATATACTCCAGGAGGACCGGAGCGGCAAAGAGATGATCCACCGGGATGTTGAAGAATCCCTGGATTTGCCCGGCGTGAAGGTCCATCGTGAGCACCCGGTGGGCCCCGGCGGCGGTGATCAGATCGGCGACCAGCTTGGCGGTGATCGGCGCGCGGGGGGACACTTTCCGGTCCTGACGGGCATACCCGTAATAGGGCAGAACGGGCGTGATCCGGTTGGCCGAGGCCCTCTTCAGGGCGTCGATCATGATCAGGAGCTCCATCAGGTTCACGTTCCCGGGAGTGCACGTGGACTGCACGATGAACACGTCCATCCCCCGGACGCTCTCCTGTATGTCCACCTGGATCTCTCCGTCGCTGAAAGTTTTCACCGACGCCGCACCCAAGGGGGTGTCCAAAACTTCGCAAATCTCCTTGGTCAGGGGGATGTTCGAGTTCCCCGAAAAGATCCTCATGTGATCCACCTTATTCCCCTCCCTTGATGGGGGTCCGCTGGAAAAATTCTGGCTGGGGCGGGAGGATTCGAACCTCCGAATGCGGGTTCCAAAGACCCGTGTCTTACCGCTTGACGACGCCCCAGCAGAAGAGAATGCCTAAAATTAAGAAAACCAAAAACGGAAGTCAGAATTCAGGAGTCAGAATTCAGAATAAAAAAGGGCATTTTCTTTCTTCTGGCTCCTGAATTCTGATTTCAAATTCCCTGGGCGACGATGGATTGCCAGCCTTCCGGCAGCTTCAATCGTCTTGCGGCCTCCTCCGCTTCTTTCTTCGAAGGAAAAAGGCCGAAGGTGACGGGGCCGCTCCCGGACATCAGCGCGCCCTTCGCCCCCTGCCGGAGCAACTCTTCCTTCATCCTCCCGATTTCAGGATACCTGGAAAGTGCCGGAATTTCCAGATCGTTTTTTAAAGCCGGCAAAAGGTCCGCCAGAGCCGGATAGGAATCCCTAAGCTGTGCCCCCTCCTTCTTTTTTCCCCCCGTCAGCCGGTCGAAGGTTTCGTAGGACCAGGGAGTGGAGATGCGGAATGGAGGAACCAGCAGTAAAAAGCCCAGACGTTCCGGCAGGCCCACGGCGCTCAGCTTCTCCCCCCTCCCCCGGGCCAAGGCAGGCTTCGGGAAGAGGAAGAAGGGCACATCCGACCCCAGTTGGGCCCCCATTTCCATGAGGGAATCTTGGTCCAACCCGACCCGGAAAAGATCGTTCAGCGCCGCCAGCACGGCGCCCGCGTTGCTGCTTCCCCCGCCCAGGCCGGCGGCCACGGGGATCCGTTTCCGGATCCGGATCTCCAAACCCTCGGTCACCCCGGTCCGGCGGCAGAAGAGCTGAGCCGCCCGACAAGCCAGGTTGTCCATCCCCCCGGGGATCGCTTCCCCTTCGGCGACCAGCCGGATTCCTTCGCCGCCGGTGCGGACGTCGACCTCATCGGAGAGATCGACCCGCTGCATGAGGCTCTGGATTTCGTGGTATCCGTCGGGCCGTTTCTCCAAAACCTCCAGGTGGAGGTTGATTTTTGCCGGGGCAAAGATCCTCATCCCTATTTGTTCGACCGAAACGCCAGGTAGAGGTTCCGGTCCCCGCGCTTGATCAGCAGGCGGACCACCTCGTCCTTTTTCACCTTGCCGATGGCGCTCTGGTAATCGCTGAGCTTGCGGATGGGCTGCCCGTTGATCTCCTGGATGACATCGCCCCTCTGCATGCCCGTTTCTTCTGCCGGGCTCCCGGGCTCCACCTGGGTGACGATGACTCCTCCGGACTCTTTCAGCCGCAGCTGGCGGGCCATCTCCGGAGTGATCTCCTGCACGCTCATCCCCAATTCGATCTGGGCCTTCTCTTCCGCGGCGGCCGGAGCCTCTTCCTTCAGCTCTCCCACCTTCAGCTTCAGCTTCAGCGGTTTTCCCTCCCGCAGGACATCCACTTCCACATCTTTTCCCACCGGGGTCGCGGCGACGAGACGGGGCAGCTCGTTCATCTCGTGAATCTCTTTGCCGTCAAACTTGGTGATCACATCTCCCCGCCGGATGCCCGCGACTTCTGCCGAGGCTCCGGGAATGACGTCGGCCACCAGCGCCCCTTCGCCCTTCTCCAGGCCGAAGGATTTCGCCAGCTCCGGAGTCATCTTCTGGACATACACGCCGATTCCCCCGCGGGTCACTTTCCCCTGCTTCTTCAGCTGGGGGAGGATCTCCTTGGCCACGTTAATGGGAATGGCGAAGCCGATCCCCTGTCCGGTGGCCACGATGGCGCTGTTGATTCCCACCACCTCCCCGTTGATGTTGAAGAGCGGGCCCCCGCTGTTTCCCGGGTTGATGGAAGCGTCGGTCTGGATGAAATCATCGTAGGGTCCGGAGCCGATCACCCGGCCTTTGGCGCTCACGATCCCCACGGTCACGGTATGGGAAAGGCCGAAGGGGTTCCCGATGGCCATAACCCATTCCCCGATCTCCACCCGGTCCGAATCCCCCAATTCCACCACCGGCAGATCGCTCCAGGCCTTGATCTTGATCAGGGCGATGTCGGTCTTGGAGTCCCTTCCGATGATCTCGGCCTCATACTCCTTTTCCGTGGAGAGGCGGACATGGATCTCGCTGGCCCCCTCGATGACATGGTTGTTGGTAATGATATACCCTTCTTTGTCAATGATGAACCCCGATCCCAGGGAGCGCTGGACCAAATCCCTCTGGGGCGTGTCTCCAAAGAAGCGGTTGGAGAAGTCCTCCCCGAAAAAATCCCGGAAAAGATCCCGCTCCCGGGAGGGGGGATTGAACTGGCGGAATACCTTTCCCCCGCCTTTGACCACCTTCTTGGTGCTGATATTCACCACCCCCGGCTTGACCCGCTTGGTGAGGTCCACGAATAGGTTGGGGGCGAAGGACGAAGGCGATGCGGCCACGTCCACCTTCTTCGCGCCCATGAGCTGCACCGGGCTGGACAGGGAACGAGTGGCGAAGAGGGACGAGAATAAGAGTCCCGCAGCCAGCCCGACCCCGACCCCGACCACCAAGCTGGCCATCCCGAATCGCCTGGAATTCGGTCCCGTGCGCCCATTCTCGAATGCCATAATTCTCTCCTTCGTGCTTAGTTCTATCTCCGCCGAAAAGAATCTCTCCGTCAGGTAGTCGAATAACCAGAATGGCCTATCGACAGAACATCGAAATAGCCAAGCGGGATCTTAGGCGATGAGGCGACTATACGACCACGCGGCTATCGTCCCTTGGCTTCGTGGATATACCTCCAGCGGAGGTCGGCGACGAGATGATCCAGCAATTTCTCTTCGTCCGGGGACAGGTTCCCCTTGGTCTTATCCAGCAGCATCCCCAGCATATCGATGGTCTGCTTGGCCAGGGGAAGATGCTTATCGGGCTTCCGGGTCACGGGATCGGGGACCTCTCCCAAATGGACGAGCGCGGAAGTGCCCAGGGACAGGATGAAGGAGGAAAAGGTAATCTCCGGAAGCTCGGAGACCGGCTCCCGGCCCTCCTCCTTCTTTTCCTGAGAAGCAGCGTTCTCCGCCTTCGGGGGCTCCTCTTTTTTCCTCTCGGGCGGCTGCTCGGAGCCTCTCCGGTCTCGAATCGTGAATCCTTTTTTATCTTCGCCGCTTTCCATGACTCCCCCGCAATGCTAAGACGTAAGTTGAGAGTTGGGAAGTGAGAGTTGAAAAAGACTGTCTTTGCATCTCACAACTTTCAACTCCCGACTCTCGATCTTTCAAAAAGTGAGTTGAGAGTTGGAAAGTGGGAAGGGTAAAAAAATCTCCGCCCCTACAACTCTCAACTCCCAACTCCCAACTCCCGGTTCTTCATCTGCCGCCAAGTGTAAAGAATTCGCTGGACCACCGTGAGGTTGGTGAAGATGGCCAGAATCCAGATGACGACGGGCATGATCGAAGGGATGGCCACCCCGAAAAAAATCAGCAAGACCCGCTCGGGCCGCTCCATCACCCCCACGTTGCACTTGGAGATCAGGGTCTCCGCCCGGGCCCGGGTGTAGGGAACCAGGGCGGTGCCCATCATGGAGAGACCGAGCAAGACCTGGTACAGCACCTCGCCCTGGCGCGAGAAATGGATCAGGAGACCGACGAGAAGGCTCAAGTCCGAATACCGGTCCAGGACCGAGTCCAGGAAAGACCCGAAGGCGCTGGCCTGCCGGCAATTCCGGGCCACGGCCCCATCCAGGATGTCGAAAAAACCGGCCAGTAAGATCAGGCCGGACCCCTGGAGCCACTCTCCCTCGGCCAGGGCCCAGGCCGCCAGCCCGTTCAGACCCAGCCCGATGAACGTCAGAATGTTGGGCCGAAGGCCCAGCCGCTGGACGAATCGCGATGTCCCTCGCAGAATCGGGTCGAGGCCGTCCCCGATCAGTGCTTTGAGCATAGCCGAAGGCCGTCCCTACCTCTCGCGCCGGCCCTGTATGAATTCCTCCAGCTTCTGCCGCGCTTCCTGGTCGGGAATCTGTTCGGGCGGGTGCTTCATGCTGTAGGCCGAGACCGAAATCAGGGGNNCACTCCTGCGCTGTTGGGAGAGTCCTCGACCGAAAGGCGGAGTTCCACGTTCAGGGGGACCCCCCCGAAGCCCCGGCCTTCCATGCGCAGGAAACAGACCTTGTTGTCTTTCTGCCAGGGGATGTAATCGCTCGGGCCGATGTGAATATCCCGTTCATCCAAGGGAGAATCCAGAATGGACTGGACGGCCTCGGTTTTGGAAATCTTCTTCGACTGCAGGCGATGGTGGTTCAGCATATTCAGAAAATCGGTGTTTCCGCCCACGTTCAGCTGGTACGTCCGGTCCACCTTGACCCCCCGGTCCACGAAGAGCTGGGTCAGGGCCCGGTGGAGGATCGTGGCGCCCAGCTGGGCCTTTACGTCGTCGCCCACCACGGGGATCCGCCGCTCGGCGAATTTCCGTCCCCATTCGGGGGAAGAGACGATGAAGACCGGCATGCAGTTGATCAGACTCACTCCCGTGTTCAAACAGCAGGTGGCGTAAAACCGGGTGGCCTCTTCGGACCCCACGGGAAGGTAGTTCAGCAGGATTTCGGCCCCCGTATCCCGCAGGATTTTCTCCACATCGCTCGGCTTCGCCTCCGCCACAACGAAGGTCTGATCTTCCGGGTAATCCAGCATGTGGGGGGAAACCCCGTCCAGCACATGCCCCATCTGAACGAGGGTCTTGGAATTGTTCACCCCCGGAGTGATCTCCCGGGTGCAGTTGGGCTTGGCGTAGATAGCTTCCGCCAGGGGTCGTCCCACTTTCCGCTTGTCCACGTCGAAGGCCGCCACCACTTCCAGGTCTCCCGGTTGGTAGCCGCCAAGCTCGTAATGCATCAACCCCAGCTTCTCGGTCCCCTCGTGGGTTCGGTAATATTCGATGCCTTGTACCAGGGAGCTTGCGCAATTGCCCACACCCACAATCGCCAGCCTGATTTTCTCCATTGCTTCAGCCCCTCTTTGGGAATCTATTTTTCTGCCGTCCCCGGACGAAAGACAAGAATCAACCCCCGTGCTGCCTTCCTGCCGGAATTCGCCCCTCAGGAATTCCAGCTTACGGACAGCTCTCCTTCCAGAGTCTCGACACGGAATTGAGCCCCCTCTTTCCAATGCAGGGTGATGGGAATCTTGATCCGCTCATCGATCCGCCGCTTGAGGAATCGGGCCCCGTACTTCAGGCTGAATCCCATCTCTGACAGGGTCTCCAACGCCGCCTCGGTATATTCCAGGGACTTGCCGTAAGTGGCGAGATTCTTCTGGATCGCCCCGAGATAGCGCCGGGCGATCTCTTTCACTTCCCCCTCGGTCAGGGGAGAAAAGACCACGATGTCGTCCACGCGGTTGAGAAATTCGGGGGAGAAATGGTTTTCGGCTTCCCGCAGGACCGCCTGTTTTACCGTGTTCAAATGCTGGGAATCCACCAGGAAGCCCATGGGCTTGGTGAATCGTTTGAACTCATCCGATCCCAGGTTGGAAGTCATGATGAGCACCGTGTCGCTGAAGTACACCTTTCGCCCCCGGCCGTCGGTCAGGAAACCCTCGTCGAAGACCTGGAGGAAGAGGTTGAGCACGTCGGGATGAGCCTTCTCCACCTCATCCAGGAGGACCACCGTGTAGGGGTTGTCCCGGACTTGGTTGGTGAGAATCCCCCCTCTCTCCGAGCCCACGATCCCCCGGGGCATCCCGATGAGCTTGTCCACGGAGATGGCCGAATCGCGGTATTCGGACATGTCCAGACGGACCATCTTGCGCTCATCCCCGAAGAGGAACTCGGCCAGAGACTTGGCCAGTTCCGTTTTCCCCACTCCCGTGGGCCCCAGGAAGAGGAGGACCCCGTCAGGCCGCTCGAAGCGTTCCTTCAGCGGCCCCTTGTTCAGCCGTAGATTCCGGGCCACGGCGGAGATGGCTTCTCTCTGCCCCACCACCCGTTGACCCAGTGCCGCCTCTATGTCTTTGAAACGGTGGGTCGTGTCACGAAAAACCATCTCCTGGGGGATTCGGGTCTCCTGGGAGATGATCTGGATGACGTCATCCGCCCCCACCGGCCGCCCGAATTCCTCCAATTCCACCCGGACGGAAGCGGTGTCCAGCCAGTTGATCGCCTTGTCGGGCAGGCGCAGATTATGCTGATACCGCGGGGCCATGGACAGCGCCGTCTCGATGGCTTCGTCGGCGATCCGGACGGAGTAGTTCTTCTCCAGCCGCGGCCGGATCCCGCGGAGGATCTCCCGGGCTTCATCCATGGAAGGCTCCTGGACGGTGACGATCCGGAAGCGCCGGGCCAGGGCCTCGTCCTCGGCGATATGGGTTTTGTACTCGCTGGCCGTGGTCGCCCCGATGATCTGCACCTCCCCCCGGGCCAGGGTGGACTTGAAGATCGTCGCCGCGTCCGTGGGCACGCCCATGGCCGTCCCTGCGCCGATGAGCGTGTGGGCTTCATCGACGAAGAGGATGATGTTGTGGCGGCGCTTGACCTCCTTGATGATGTTTTCAATCCGGTCTTCGAACATCCCCCGGAACATGGTCCCCGCAACCAGGGTGTTCATCTGCAGGTTGACGATCTGACAATTCCTCAGCCGCTTGGGCACGGATTCGGGGTGGAGCTCCAGCTTGGCCGCTAGGCCTTCGGCCAGGGCGGTCTTCCCCACCCCCGGCTCGCCCAGGATCATGACCGAATTGGGACGGTCCCGATGGCAGAGGATCTCGGTCATTCGCCGGATCTCCGCGTCCCGCCCGATGATCGGGGGCAGCTTGCCCAGCCGGGCCAGCTTGTTCAGGTTCACCCCGAAGTTGTTCAGGTACGGGGGCAGGTCATAGCGCTTCTTGAAATCCTCGCTCTTCTCTTCCAGGACCTTAGTCTCCACAGAAATCACCCGGCTCGCCGCATTGGGCTCCACCCCCATACCCCGGAGGATGCGCACGGGGATATTCTGTCCCTCCTGGAAGATGGCCTTCAGGAGGTCGGCGGTCTCGATCACCTTCCGCCCGGAGGTGATCGCCGAATCCCAAGCTAGTTTGAAAATCGCCTTGGTGGAGGGTGGGACCTTCATTCCCCCTCCCCATACCTGTTTGGAGGAGTTCAGGTATTCCCTCAGCGAGAGAACGACTTCCCGCGGGCTGAAGTTCAGCTTCTCGGCGATCTCCGCAAAGAGGTTGGACTCCACTTCGGTAATGGCCAGGAAAATATGCTCCACCCCCAGGTAATGGTGCTGCCGCTTCTGCGATTCCTGGATCGCGGAAGAGAGAACACGGTGGGCTTTTTCCGAGAGATAATCCTTGTAATTGCTCAGGTCAATCATGGATGTGATCCGGGGAGGAGCCCCATTAACCCTCTTCTTCAGATCTCTTGGGCCATCGGCAGCGCTGGCGAACATCGGCCTGGCTATGCCGCCTCAGCCCTTCCATCATTTTCCTAGACTTTTCGTCCATTTTCCGGGGAATCTGAATTCGCAGCGCCAGGATCTGATCTCCCCGGCCGCCCCCGTGCAAAAAGGGAACTCCCCGGCCCACGAGGCGGATAGGGTCTCCAGGCTGGACCCCCGCGGGGATCTTCACGCGGAGCGCTCCATCGAGGGTGGGAACCTCAACCTCTGTTCCCAGAGCCGCTTCCCAGATGGCCAGAGGAAGCTCCAGGTGGAGATCATCCCCTCTTCTCTCGAAATAGGGGTGCTTCTCCACACGGATCTCCGCGACCAGATCGCCCTTCGGCCCCCCGTTCTTACCCGTGTGTCCCATCCCAGTCAGGATCACCCGACAATGATCGCCCGCGCCGGGGGGGATTTGCAGCCTGACCGATCTTTTTCGGCCGACCCAGCCTTTGCCGGAGCACGATTTGCAACTCCGGACGAAGACTCTTCCCCTTCCCTGGCACCGGTCGCATTCCTTGGCCACCGCGCCGGGCGGAAGGCCTACCTGGATCTGTCCGGCTCCGCCGCATATCCCGCAAAGCTTCTGGGGGCCTTTCGCATCAATGCCTCTTCCTCCGCAGGCCGAACAGGGAATTTCCTGAAAAACCTGAACCTCTTTTTCCGTCCCGCGGGCGGCGCACTCCAAGCCGATCTCCAGGGTTAGGCGGATTTCCCTCCCCTTCTGAAGAGCCAGCCCAACGCTGGAGGCTCCGCCTCCGGAGACGGGCCCCAAGAGGTCCTCAAATCCCTCAAGACTATTCTCTTCTTCCCCGGCCTCATCCAGCCCTTCGTCCCATAAATCCTCTTGGGAGAACAGATCCATTCCTGTCCGGTCGTATCTTTCCCTCCTGGATTTATCGGAAAGGATCTCATATGCTTCCAAAATCTCTTTGAAACAAAAATCGGCAGTTTTGTTGCCTGGTTGGGGTACGAATTGGTAGGTGCGGGCTAATTTTTGGTATGCCTTCTCGATCTCCTCGTCAGACGCGCCTCTCCGAACTCCCAGGATGTCGTAATAATCTTTTTTGGATGCCATCGATCAGAAACCCGGTCCTTCTCCCCAAGGAAAGACCTTTTAGGTCTTCCTTATAACATAAATAGGCTGCCCTTTTCAACACAAAAGATGCCTCCAGGAAGGAAGCAAAGGGCTTCCCATCCATACTCCGGTGATTCCTCTTGGCGGCAGGGAGTTGATTGAAATGATTGAAAAATAAAAAAGAGGGGGATCATGGCGATCCCCCCCCTGACGAGACGTCCTATTTCTTCTCTTCGAACTCTGCGTCCACTACGTCTTCATCCGGCTTTCCCGCCTGAGGGCCGGGTTCGCCTCCCGGGCCGGATCCGGGTTTTTGTTTCGCCGTCTGCTGATACATGATCTCGGCGAGATGGTGGGAAGCTTTGGTCAAAATCTCCATCTTCTCTTGAATTCGGCTGGTGTCTCCGCTTTCGATGGCCTGCTTGGCTTCTTTGAGGGCCGCTTCGATGGCGTTGACCTCGTTGATGGGAACCTTCTCCCGGTTTTCGTTCAGAATCTTTTCGGTCTGGTAGACCAGAGTATCGGCCTGGTTGCGAATTTCTATTTCCTGTCGCCGGCGTTTGTCATCCGCCGAATGAGACTCCGCTTCTTTCACCATCTTCTCCACATCATCCTTGTTCAAACCGCTGGAAGCGGTGATGGTGATAGCCTGCTGCTTCCCGGTAGCGTTGTCTTTAGCCGACACATTCAGGATGCCGTTGGCATCGATGTC
>PMCE01000493.1:4214-16272 GCA_003154025.1 Syntrophaceae bacterium | reverse complement strand
GGGGAAAGCCCCTTTATTTTTGTGTGCGTGATTCCTTCGGGGGCGCCGGAGCTTTAAAAAAGTTTCGGGTTTCAGGTTTCGAGTTTCAGGTTGGGTAGGCCGTCTTGGGCAGACTTGAATTTAACCCGAAACCCGAAACTTGAAACTCGAAACTAAGGCCGGGTCATTCGTATATCAAATTGAACAACCGGTTGGCCATCTCTTTGTCCAGGTCTTTCAGAATCTTGTATTCTTCGATCGCCGAGCCTTTGTCCCCCAATTTCAGTTGGGTCATCCCCAGGTTTAAATGCCCTTCCGGCATGAGCGGCTTCAGCTTGAGGGCTCGCTTGTATGATTCGATAGCCTCTGGATACCGGCCCATCTGGTTGTAAGCGGCCCCAAGATTCAGGTGGGCTTCGGCATAGTCATAATCCAGGCGGATGGCCTGTTTAAAGGCGTCGGCAGCTTCGGTATATTTTTTCAGGCCGGCATAACCGTTGCCCAGGTTGTAATGGGCCAGGGCGAAATCCGGCTGGAGACGGATAGCTCGTTTGCTGGATTCCACCGCCTCGGAATGACGTCCCTCCTGGTGATAGGACCAGGCCAGATTGTTGTGGGCCTCCGCCAAATTCGGTTTAAGCTTGACGGCCTGGTTACAGGCTTCCACGGCCTCTCCATACCGGCCCAGCTGGCCATAAACTCCGCAGAGGTTGCTGTAAATGATGGGGTCTTGGGGCCGAAGTTGAATCGCCCTCAGGTAGGGGGCGACGGCTTCCTGGTTCTTTCCCATCTGGGCCAGGCAGTACCCCATCTGGAAAAAAGCTCCGGGGTGATCCGGGTTCATTTCAGCGGCTTCGACGAAATAGGGGAGGGCCATTTCGCATTTCCCCGCCCAGAGGTAGCGCAGGCCGCTGGCGTAGGCTTGGGTGGCTTCAGCCGAGTCTGCGCCCTTGCGGATCGTTTCTCTTTCCGGGAGAGTCTTCCCCGCCCCCCTGGTCATTTGCGAGATCCTCTCCGCGGGAACGGCAAAATTGAGATTCTGCCCGGCCAGGAGGAGAAAAGTGGCCACCCCCACGGCCTCCCCCTTCATGTTGAGCACCGGGCTCCCGCTCGACCCTGGGGATATGGGGGCGGTCATCTGGATGATTTTCCCGAATGTAGGGATGTCCCGGATGGCCGAGACAATCCCGTCGGAAACCGTTTGGTCCAGACCTAAAGGAGTCCCGATCACCACCACTCTCTCCCCGACCTGGGGAGTCGTTGGACTGACGGGCAAGGGGATGACCTTTTCTGGAGGAATGTCCACCGAGATTCTCAACAGATCTCCTTCGGGATCTTCGGCTACCACCCCTTTGACCGGAAATTCTTCCCCGCTGGATATTTTTACTATGGAGCGGCTGGCCCGGTGAAGAACGTGCTGATTGGTAATCACCTCGCCGTTCTTGTCGATGAAGAACCCCGTTCCCTGCCCGAGATGATCCCCTTCCTCCGTGTAGGTCAGGATAACCACGATGGAGGATTCAGCTTTCTTGATCAGGCCGGGTAAGTCCGACTGGGCCAGGGCCGGAGAGACGGCCCCCAATAAGATTGAAAAGGAGGCTACGAGGATAAGGGCGAAGAGGATAGAGGGGCGAGGTCGGGGGATTTTGAGGGTTTTGATCATGGAAAAGCCTTTATTCGTTGCTAGTTACTCGTTGCTCGTTCCTCGTTCCTGGCTATTCCTTACTGGGTGCTGGCCAGGTTTCAATCATCTACAAGGAATCAGCAACGAAAATTGAATAACCAGCAACCAGAAACCAGCAACGTGTTTTCATTGTGCATCTACATTAAATTTTACGAGGGAAGTCTTGCCGCCCCGGGTGATGAGGACCCGTATGATCCAGGGGCCGGACATGATGATGTTCATGGTGGTCTTATACTTCCCCCTGGAAAACCGGGCATCGGTTTTATAGTTCATCGGAGCCATGCGGGGCATAGGGGGCATGTAGTAATTCACCAGCACCTGGGCATCGGCAATCGATTTCCCCCGGGTATCCTTTATTTCGATCTCCATCGGGTTGTCGCCCTGCACCGGCGGATGCTTGCCCAATTGTACGGTGATCTGATAATCGTCCTGCGTCTTTTTTATCTCCAACCTACGTCCATGGGCGGCGTTGGCGGCGAAAAAAGCCAGGATGAAAATGAATGCGATCCACCTGTTCATGCCGAAACCCCATTTTATTCTTTCCCTGTGGGAATGGAAAGAGGGGGATTAGATCATCTTGACGCGATAAAGTTTTTCCCCTTGAACTGGGGAAAAGCATTATTTGTGTCACCCATCCTTATCCGTGGGAACCAAATTTATTATACTATATCCATTCCCCTGCCTTTGGCCAATTTTTTGCATGCTAAAGGAACCGTATAATAAAGGAAGTCTTAAACCCAAGTACAAGGAAAGGGGAATCCTATGGGCAAGCCGATGAAGCTGGAAGTATTTTCCGACTACATCTGACCCTGGTGCTACTTCAGTACCGGGCGTATTGAAAAACTGAAACAGAACTTTGAGGTCGAGGTTCAATGGAAGGCCTTTCCCCTGCACCCGGAAACTCCGGAAGAAGGACGCTCCCTGGAGGACCTGTTTGTCGGGCGGAATATGGATATCCCCACCATGCTGGCGCGATTGAAGAAGGTCGCCGAGGACCTCGGTCTTCCGTTGGGGACCCGGAAGATGACCTACAACAGCAGGCTGGCCCAGGAACTGGGTAAATGGGCGGAAGAGAAGGGCAGGGGGGATGAATTTCACGATTCGGTATTCCGGGCTTACTTTGTGGACGGGAAGAATATCGGCAAGAAGGCCGTGCTGATCGAACTGGCGAAAAAAGTTGGGCTGCCCGGGAAGGAAGCGGGGGAAATTCTGGAATCGAGAGCTTTCAAGGAGAAAGTGGATGCGGACTGGAAGCTCTGCATGGAAATGGGTATAACCGCAGTGCCCACGTTTGTGATCGATCACCAGTCTGTGGTAGGGGCTCAGCCCTACGAGGTGCTGGAACAGTTCCTGGAGAACAACGGAGTCAAAAAAAGAGGAGTCAGGAGTCAGGATTCAGGAGTCAGGAAAAGAAAGTGATGGAGTCGAGAATCGACCACTTCGAGGAGCGTTACGCGAAAGGCTTGAGTCAAGGAACGTCAAGGCAAAGGCTTTCCTCTCGCCCGCTTCGCTGAGGCCGCAGGGCTCACAGGGAAAGAAAAATTCCAAAATGTTACCGCCTGGTTTTGCAGGTCGTTCTATTTCAAGTTTTCTCTGCGTACCCTGCGGCCTCTGCGAGAGAACATGTCTTACGGTTTTTGTTTTTCCGCCCTCCGCATTTTTGTTGACGAAGTCAAAAATTGGATAGTATATTGAGCCATCAACCGACGGGTAGCTAGGGTTCCGCTGATCCATACCAGGTCTGGACCGAGCGCTACACAAAGCCCGTAGCGGCATGCACCTTGGGGAATAAAAGGCCAGAGGGGATAGGTTGAGACGCTGTCTTGTCTCTACTCTATCCTTTTTCTTTTTAGGAGGGTGTCATGACCGCATTCGCTCTCGGCCTGGTTCTTTCGGCCGCCTTCATTCACGCCACCTGGAATTATCTCGCCAAACGCGCCGGCCAAGGAGGGGCCGCCTTTGTCTGGCTCTTCGCCGCGCTCTCATCCCTCTTTTATGCCCCCGTGGCCATCTTCATTTACCTGTGGCAAAAACCGTATATCGGCCCTCTCCAACTCGTCTTCATGGTCGGCAGCGCCTTGATCCATCTGGCTTACTTCCTGATTCTCCAGAAAGGGTATCGAGTGGGGGATTTGTCCTTGGTCTATCCTCTCGCCCGGGGGACCGGGCCCACTCTTTCCACTCTGGCTGCGGTTCTATTTCTAGGGGAGAGACCCAGCGCCCTGGCTCTTGTGGGGGCTTTTCTGGTGGCGGCAGGGGTATTCTTCCTAACCGGCGGCTCGGGCAGTTCCAAGGGGAGTCGCAAATGGGGGGTAGGATACGGGTTAATCACCGGAATCATCATCGCCGCCTATACCCTCTGGGACAAATACGCCGTCAGCACCCTCCTCATCCCTCCCCTGCTTCAGGATTACTGCACGACCCTGGCTCGGGTGATCATGCTCGGCCCGGTGGCTTTCGGGAAATGGGGAGACGTCCGGAAGGAATGGAAAATTCACCGAAAGGAGGCGGTCGGGGTGGCCCTTCTCTGCCCGCTGTCTTACATCATGGTTCTGACGGCACTGATCACCGCGCCGGTAAGCTACATCGCCCCGGCGCGGGAGGTGAGCATTTTGATCGGCGCGGTAATGGGATCGCGGCTCCTGGCTGAGGGGAATGCCCGCCGGAGGCTGCCGGCAGCGGCGGCGATCGTCGCGGGGGTGATTGCGTTGGCGGCAGGATGAACCAATTTCGCATTGCGCATTGCGAATTGCGGATTGCCGAATTAAGAAAAACGTGTTGCTGTACTGCCGTTCTGTGGTGCTGCAGTTAACTGCAAAACAGCAACACCGCGGGACTCCAGTACCTTTCATTTTGAGACACTTTATTTTTCAAAGAATTTCTCCAGCTTGTTCCGGTCGTTGGCCGAGAGGTCCATGAACTTCACTCCCGACAGGAACTCCCCGTCTTTCTCGGCCCCATCCACCCAGATTACCTGAGAGTTGACCTTGATGGCATCTATACTCTTGCCCCAAGAGACGAAGATGGCGAGGTTGATCGACTGTCCGATATCCAGCTTCTCAGAGATATTCAGCATGACTCCACCGGGGCTTAGGTTGGTCGTATGGCCCAGACGGGGGACCTTGGGATTATCGGCGTAGTATTCAACCGGAAGGTGTAAATGGACCCTGGTGTACTGTCTGACCTCCGGTAGATCCAGGTCCTTCGGTCTTCTTCTCCACTCATTTTTTTTACGCATGATGTTCCTCGGGTTTTCCCTTTAGCCGAATTTATGGGAGATGGATCTTGATTTGTTCATTGAGATACCAAACTCAATGCCAGCAGATTAAGACTAATTTCATTAAGGTTTTTTAAAGAGCATTTACTCTCTTAACCGTCCGCAGAACCAAATTTTCAATTTTGGGCAGATCGAACCGATCCTATTTAGCAGATTTATTCTTCATCTGCAAGTCAAATCTAACCTCCTCCGCGGCCGCTGGGAAGAGATCTTTTTTATTCTTAGACCATTTTTCCTTCCAGGATGCTTTTCTCTTCTCTGGCAGGGGAGTAAATCCAGAAAATCCGGCGGGGGGGCTCGGGCCGGTATTGATGACCGGGTCGAGGTTTCGAGGCTTCAGGGAGATAACGGTTTCCGGTCGGTTTCACTCGATTTGGCGATGATCATCTTTCCCTCCTTGCGGCTTTTTTGAGGTGAATTTTCTGCCCGACCAATTCCAGCGCCTCCCAAAGGGCAATGTTGATGGGATATTTCTCCTGCCCGAGCCGGGGATCGATAAAGGCGATCTTCCGGGAAAAATCGGGCATGAGGGGAACCGGGAGGTTCCCCCGGATTTGTTCGTTGATCCGGCGGTCGATTCCCGAATGTCGTTCCTTCAAAGGCTTGCAGATGGCAATGAGCGGCTGGCCATATTTATCCACGGTGGCGGAAAACCCGAAGAGGCGACAGATGAGAGGCCGGAGCGAATAATGGGTACACCCCCACGGAACCTCTTCCGTGGGGTGGAGATTCAAGGAAATACAGAGAGCCTCCGGATGGACCCCTTCCAATTTTTCGAGAATCTCTTCCGCCCGGCCTTCCTCCCAGAAATGAAGGCTCAGCGGGAGCATCTCGAAAATGGAGGCCTCCACATATTTGGCCGTGGAACAGCAGGTCTGGCATTTCCTCAGGCAATCGATTCCAGCCCTCGCTTTGAAGTCGGCGATCTGTCGCTCCAGGTCTTCGTAGACTTCGAAAAGAAAGTCCAGGCCGTGGAAACCGAGCTCCGCGGCATTCCACCTGTCAGGCTTTTGAGGTTTATCGTTCATGTTAGAATGGATCCCCGCAACTCTATGGTTTGATCGTCGCCCGCAAGATGGGCAACCATCACGCGCTTCGCGTAATTGCCCCTACAATTTACCATTGTCTTTATCTTTCAATCAATGCGCAATGCACAATTCAGGATATCCCTAAGAGTTTCTTGGCCACTTCCACGGCCTCCCCGGCATCGGCCGCATACCCGGCGGCGCCGATCTGGCGGGCGTACGTCGGGCTGACCGGCGCTCCCCCCACCATGACCTTTACCCTATCCCCAAGGCCGGCTTTGGCCAGTCCTTCGATCACCATCTTCATCTGCGGCATGGTGGTGGTTAGAAGGGCCGAAAGGCCCAGGATGTCGGGCTTCAGCTCCGCGACCTTTTTCACAAAGTCCGCCGCCCTGACGTTGATTCCCGCATCGATCACTTCAAATCCCACTCCCCGCAGCATGATGGCGACCATATTCTTGCCGATGTCGTGCAGGTCGCCGTAGACCGTTCCGATGAGCACCTTCCCTCGGGCCCTCCGGCCCGATGAAGAAAGGCGGGGTTCCAAAACAGCCAGGGCGGCGTTCATGGCCCGGGCTGCCAGAAGGACTTCGGGCACGAAGAGCTGCCCGGCTTTGAACTCCTGGCCGATGGCCTCCATGGCGGACAGCAGTCCCAGGTTCAGGATGTCCTGAGCAGGAACCCCCTGGTCCAAAAGTTCCTGCACGTGCCCCTGGATCCGGGTATCCAGGCCTTCGTAAAGATCCTCCCGCAGGGATTTGAACCGGGAGTCCGTCCCTTTCTTTTCTTCCAAGGGCGCGGATTCTTGAGCAGGTACGGGAGAAGGGATGGGCCTGAAGGCTCCGCCCTCCAGCGGGAGCCGGCCTTCTTTTTCCGCCCGTTCGCCGATGCGGAGAAGGCGGTCGAAGACCGCAGCCGGGGGAACCGTATCGGCGATCCCCAGAATCAAACGATTGCCGGGGGCCACCGCTTTGAAGAGATGGTCCAGAAATTTTCGGAAATCCCCGTCGGTGGTGGCTTCGGCGAGAACCAGGTTGGAGGGAATCCCCCCCTGAAGGGTGATCCGTTTGGACCAGCGGCGGTAATACTCTTCCAGGCTGACCTTGGTCATGGGAGCCGGGCAGACCGAGTCGGCGATGTCCATCCCGCTCTCGAAGAGGTATTCCATGAGGCCGCGATTCTCCCCGTCGGTGTGGCACATGAGGAGCTTTCCCTTCCGGTGGAGGAGGTCGGCGCCCTCCTGGAGCCAGGGCAGGATTTGATCCCGGAAAAAAGGGGGATAGGTGATGGTATCGTCAAAATTGGCCCCGATGAGAACGATCTCCGCCGGTCCTTCGGCCACCACCCGGAAAACCTTGCGGAAGTAAACGCCGATGCTCTCCGAGAGGGCCTGCATCTGCCTGGCGCAGTCCCGCTGGTGGTAGTAGAACTGGGTGCTGTCCATCAGGAGCTTCATGATGTGATGCATGGGAGAGCCGGCAGTCAAGGCGTAGTCCGTGGCGTAGCCGTCCTCTCCCACCCGGGCTTCCCAGTCGGAAAACGCCTCGTAGGCGGGCTCGACTTTCAGGTTCTCGAAGATGTGGCTCAGGGGGGCATAGTCTTCCGGCCCCTTGATGGCATGCTCGCTGATCCAGGGAATGGTCACCCCGGAACGGCGCATCTCCTCGGAATAGGTAAAGGCGGTGCGCACGATGCCTCTGGGAGTATGATACTCCACCCGAACCCGATCCCCCTCTCTATTCACTCTCCTCTCCACATCGTCGGACAACCGGGGAATAAACCCGTGCTGGGAGGGCATGAGGTAAATACCCAAGGCGCGGTCCCAGAGGGCTTCCTCCCCGTATCCCTGGTATTCCAGGACCACTTTGGCGAAACCCCAGCCCTGGGCGCGGGAAACCTGTTCCCACTGGTCAAAGTCGCGGAAAGCAGGGGGCAGCGTACCCCGAGCTTTGTTCGCAGCAAACCAGAGGTCCAGGCGCGGGGCGTAAGGAATCCGATCCGGCATCCCGCCGCGCATGATGGTGAGCATCCTCTGCCGATGCGTCCAGCTCATCTCTCCTCCCATCCGAACTTGAAAACCCTCCGTTTTATCGAAGGGTAAAATATCCCCGCTCGGGCCATGGATTCCCATCGGCTGCAAGACCAGGCCGGTGAAAGGGCGGAAAAGTCATGAATCGAGCAACTGGCCGTCCCGGACCACTTCCCGTCCGTCCAGCCAGACGCTCGGTCTGGTGAGAATGAAATCGATGTGCAGAGGGCTTTCGATCGCCCCCCCGAGAGACCGGTTGTCGCCCAGGGCGATGTGGGCAGTCCCCCAGGCCTTCTTCGCTTCCCGCATTCCCACGTCCACCCGGCAGCGACGGTTCGTCCCCAGGGCGAATTCGGCAAAGTTGCGGGCGGTGGGACCGCTCTCCGCCAAAAGGGCCTGTAGGCGCTGCGCTTCACCTCCACCGTTGATCTTTATGGCCTGGCCATCCCGTATGACGATCTCCAGCATTTCCCGGGGACGGCCGATTTCCCGATGCTCGACTAAATAGGGTTTGACGATTTTTCCGTGGGCCCTTCCCTCCAGGGGCGCCATCGCCGCTTCACCCGCGGGAAGAGAGGCGAAACTCCCGGGAGTCCTGGCCGTGCTGGCCAAAGGGATGGCCTTCCGTCCGGTAAGCTCGATGTGCAATTCCGTTCCCTCAGGGGTGATGAGCCGGGCTTCCTTGGCCTCGGTCATGAGCTCAGCCACGCGACGCGAGGTCTTTTCCAGCCATGCCGGGTCTTCGGTGATCCCCCCGCGGACCATCAAGTCTTCGGTGACCCCCCAGAACTCGCAAACCCTTGCTCCCTGCGCCAAAGTCTCCCGGATGGTTCGAGTGTGGAAGGTGGCGAAGCTCGTCTGCAATAATACTACTTGACTCGCCCGCAGCGCGCCGCCCACCGGAGGGGGCGGATCAATTCCACCGTGATCCCGCGGGGACATGGCGATGACCGTCACCTCGGCCCCCGCGTAGCGCAGGCAACTGGCCAGGGCATCGGTGATGGAGGCCGGTCGATCCCAGTCGGTTAAGAGAGTCGCTTGCTCGCCGGATTGCACCCCGAGGATCTCTTCAACGATTCTTCTCCCCGTGGGCATGAAATCCACGATGCTGCTCATGTCGGTTCTCCAATCAAAAAGTTTCCACTAAAATTTTATGGGGACGCGGATGAACACGGATGAACGCGGATAAAAATAATGGGATGCAAGGCATTTTTTAGTCGGGACACAGATAAACGCAGATGAACACAGATAAAAGTCAGGGCTAAAATCTCTGCTAAATCTAAAGAGCCTGGATGCAAGTAGTTCAGATCAGCTTCCCAGGCGTTCGTATTTATTATTAGCGCTTTATCCGTATTTATCGGCGTCCCATTCGATTTTTGTTCACATCATCTCGATCAGCTTGCCGTACATCTCCGGCCGGCGGTCCCGAAGGGCAAAGCGCAGCCGGCGGGCCGCCTCAACGGCTCCCAGGTCGACTTCTCCCACCAGGATTCCCTCTTCGAATTCCAGCGCCGCCAGGATGTCCCCGCGCGGGCTGGCCAGGATGCTGTTCCCGGCGAAGCCGGGGTGCTCCTCATCGACCTTCCCGACGAGCCCCACCCCCAGGACAAACAGGCCATTCTCATAAGCCCGCATCCGGTTGGTCATGCGCCAGACTTCGGCCAAATTCCGCGGGGCACCGGTGGGCAGGAGGATCAACTCCGCCCCCTTGAGGGCCAGCGTGCGGAACCCCTCGGGGAAGTCGCGGTCGTAGCAGATCTGGACCCCGATTTTCCCCAGGGAAGTGGAAAATACCGGAAAGCCGTATCCCGGTCGGAAATAGAACTTTTCCCATCCCGTCATGGAGAAGGGAATGTGGACCTTGCGGTAGCATCCGATGACCTGACCCTCGGGATTGAGGAGAGCCGCGCTGTTGAAGCAGACTCCGGGTCCTCCCTTCTCCACGAAGGGAGCCACCACATGGATTTGGAATTTCTTGGCCAGAACTCCCACCTGCCTGAGCGTCCAGCTGTCCTCCAGGGGTTCAGCGAGGTCCCAGTAATTCGCGTCGAGGCGGCCGGCGCGGGCAAAATACCCGGTGTTGAACATCTCGGGGAGGCAGACCAACTGGACCTTCTCCTTAGCGGCCTCCTCGATCATCCGGCATCCTTTTTCCACATTGCCCTTCACATCTCCCATTTTGGAGGACATTTGAATTCCCGCTACTTTGAATGAAACGGTCATGGTCTTGCAATCTCCTATGATTTGAACGGGGATTTTTTAGGCAGATGGATATCGGATCGGCTCATAGAACCCTAATCTACCTTACGTCAGAAAAGGCAATTCGTCAATGTTATGCCGGATCTTGCCCTTTCCCCGTGTTCAGGTTTGACGAAGGCATAACCTCCCGCGGAGTCAGAAGCCTGGAAATACGAGAACCGCTCGAAACGGATTCAGCCTGGATCCCCTCCCGGGTGCCCGGCCCGGGCCACGAGCTACGCCTCCCGGAAAGGCCAAACTCTTGGGATCCCCCGGTAGACCTGTTTCGGGGCAGGGATTGCATTGCCAAACCAGCCTTTGCCCTCTATGATGAACGGATGAGAATATGGCGCCGAGAGAAATCTTGAGAGGTAAATCCCATGGCTTCCACGAAGTCCGTCGTTCTAACGGCCCCGCGGCAGATGTCCATCCAGGAATTTCCCGTCCCCGAAATCCGGGGAGAAAGCCTTCTGGTCAAGGTGGAGATGGTGGCGATCTGCGGCTCCGATGTCCATCTGTATGAGGGGGTCGGGTTCAAAGCTTCTTTCCCCAAAATTATGGGCCATGAGCTGGTGGGGCGGGTCGAGGAGATGGGCGATCAGGCTGAAAAACGTTACGGCCTGAAAAGGGGAGACCGGGTCACGGTCGAGCCCTACATCCCCTGCCATGCNNCGGGCTCGCTGGTCTATCCTGTGGCCGAGGGAATTCCCGCAGAGGCCGCCGCTCTATCCTCGGTTATCGGCAACGGAGTCCGCTGGGTGAAACGCAAGGGGGAAGTCAAGGCCGGGGAGGCGGTGGTCATCATGGGCCCGGGAGCCCAGGGCCTGGCCTCGACTATCGTCGCCCGGGAGGCCGGGGCTGAACCGGTAGTCGTTTTCGGTTTGGCGAAAGATACGGTGCGCCTGAATTTAGCCCGGAGGTTTGGGGCAACGGAGGCGATGAGCGTGGAATCGCGGAATCCACTGGAGATGGTAGCGCAAAGAACGGGCGGCCGCATGGCCGATGTGGTCATCGACTGCACCGGAGACCCGGGGGCTTTCAACGTGGGGGTGAGCCTGCTTCATCCAGGGGGAAGGTACGTCCTGGTGGGGCTCACGGGCGGCCGGGCCACTCCCGCCATTCTGGACCATGTGGTCCGGCAGGAGATTCAGATCCGCGGCGGCCTGGGACAAGCGAGTTGCATGGAAGAAGCTCTGAAGATCATTCACTCCCGCCGGTTTCCGGTGGAGGCTATCATCACTCACCACCGTCCCCTGCGGGAAGCGCAGGAAGCCCTTGAATTCTTCATGCATCCCCCCCGGGATTGCATCCGGGTGGCGTTGATTCCCTGAGAACCATGATTGGACATTCGGAAGGAGGAGGCCCCAGGAATGGAGGACCCGCCCGGCTTCTGAGAACAGGATATAAGTTTAGGAGGAAAGGCGCCTGGGCCGCCAGGCGGAGGATTACTTGAGGGAGATGGTTTCGGCGGCGCCGTTCAGGGAGTCGATGAAGAGGAGACGGTTGCGCAACGGGCGGCCGAGGCCCGTCAGGACTTTGATGACTTCCTGCACCTGAAGGGAAGCGATAGCGGAGACAATTCCGGCCAGATTCCCCAACTCCACTTCGATCCCCTTTTCCGGCACGTTTCGGGGATCTCCGTAAAAGGCGCGGAAACCGACGTCTTCGGGGTAGATCGTGGTGACCTGACCGGTGAATCCGGCCACCGCCCCGTGGACCAGCGGAATTCGGGCATCCCGGCAGGCCTTTTCCAGCTGGAAACGGGAAGGCATATTGTCCAGGGCGTCAACGGCCACCTGGGCTCCCTCGATGAGGGTGGAGAATTC
>PMCE01000493.1:0-4159 GCA_003154025.1 Syntrophaceae bacterium | reverse complement strand
CTTCTTCTGACCGGCGATCCCCAGGGACCCGGCGTTGCGAAGGTAGCGCTGGGGCCAGACCTCCAGGCCCAGGGCGGCGATCTCCAGATCTCTTTTGGACAGCCCCAAGGTTGAGGAGAGGGAGTCCCGGTCGGACAGAGATAGGGTGGAATAGGTTTTTTGATTGGGCGCCAACTTTGGCTTGGCGGCTTTCAGGATATGTTCGCGAAGGTCCATAAAGAGCAGTTTCGGGTTTCAGGTTTCGAGTTTCGGGTTATGCGGTGGGGTTCGTTTGGCAAATATCAAATCCGGCCTTCCAACTCGGAACCCGAAACTCGGAACCCGAAACCCTTTTAGGATCGGTCGAAGAAAATGTTCTTGGCGCTGATCGAGAGGGGGAGAGCCACGATCATATCGGCTTCCAAAAGGCCCAGGGTCATGGCGGCGTCCCCGGCGGTGTACATGAGCCGGTTGTCGATGTTGAATTCCGCGGCCATCTTGGCCGCCACCCCCAGGGCAATACCCAGGTCCATGACCTGAAAGGCACAGAGGGGACCGGTCGAATCTTTTCCCCGTTTTTTTCCCGCGGCGATGAATCGGGCGCAGCTCGAATACCCGCAGGCCCCGCAGTTGAAGGGTTTCTCGGGCTTTTTCGGCATTGCGCCCTTGACCCCGATGAGCAGCGCGGCGGATGACCGGCGGATGTTCTGGGCATCCCGGGAAAAGGAATCCAGCATGTTTTTTTTGCGGGAACCCTGGCTTTCCATGGCCTGGGCCAGCCGTTCCTTCTCTTCCCCCTGGAGCAGGACCGAGGAAATCGTGCTGACCCCCCGGCCTTTGGGAGAGGTGGTGACCGCGGCCATGATGAGCCGGGCGGCGGTGAGAATGGCCTCTTGTTCCGCCTGGGCAGACGTCAGGGCGGGCATGGTTTGAACCTCCTTATTGGGGGGTCCAGATCACCGCCAGGATCTTGGTCGGGATCTCGCGGTGGCACTGAACCTTATGGGGGATGGCGGAGTCGTAGTAGATGCAATCCCCGGGGTACAGGACGTCTTTGTGGTCCCCCAGGATGGCTTCCATCTCCCCCTCCAGGATGAAGATGAATTCCTCCCCGTCATGGGCGGACAGCTTTTCGCTCTTCACCGTGGCCGGCTCCAGGGTGACGAGAAAGGGTTCCATCTGCCGGTCCTTCTTGTCAAAGCCCAGGCTTTCGTAGGCATAGCCGTAGCTCACCCCCTCCTTGGAGGCGTACCGGGAGATGTGTTTCCGCTCATCCTTGCGCACGATGGCGTAGGATTCCCGGGGCTCGTCCCCGAAGAAGGTTCCCACTTTGACTTCGAGCGCCTTGGCGATCCTGATGAGCGCCCCCAGGGGAGGGGAGATCATGTGGTTCTCGACCTGGGAAAGAAGGGCGGAGGTGTACCCCGTGCGGGTGGCCATGTCCTGCAGCGACAGGCCCTTCTGCTCCCGGAGTTCGCGGATCTTCTCTCCCACTCGAAGCTCCGGGGAGCTCTTCTCCTCGTCCATAGGCTCACTCCTTCGGCGGTTTGGGTTTGCTCGGGTATTTGGAAAGAAGGATCCAGGCGCATTCGGC
This sequence comes from Syntrophaceae bacterium, assembly GCA_003154025.1. Next base: position 2,586 of record PMCE01000493.1, on the reverse strand, counting down.
CCCCTTGCGGATGGCCTCCGTATTGGCCGGGATCAGGTGGTGGTGGCGCTCGTCGAAAATCCGGGGAAGGATGGAGATCATCGTGTCCAGGTTTACGACATGGGTTTTTTCCACGAAGGCGCCGATCATGATCATGTTGGCCAGCCGGTCATTCTTCATATCCATGGCCATGTCGTTGGCCGGGATCGGCAGGACCTCCAGGTCGTTCCGGGAGACTTCCTTGGGGTCCACCAGGGAGCTGTTGAGGACCAGAAGCCCGTGAGGCTTGATGCGGGGGCCGTACTTCAGGAGAGAGGGCCGGCTCATGAGAAGGCAGGATTGAGGAGCGCCCACGATGGGGGAGCCGATCTCCTCGGAGGAGATGACGACGGTGCAGTCCGCCTGCCCTCCCCGCTTCTCCACTCCGTAGATGGGAAGGTAGGTAACGTTCAAATTCTCCATGAAGGCGGCCTGGGCGAGGAGATTCCCGATGACCATGATCCCCTGGCCGCCCACTCCTCCCATGATGACTTCTTGATGCATAAACGCTCCGCGTGCAATTTCGCATTGCGCATTTCGCATTGTGCGATTAAGGATCTTCTTCCATCCAATTCGCAATGCGCAATGGCCAATGCGCAATTCTAAAAGTGGTCGCTCCCCTTCCGCTCCTTGAAGACTCCCAGGGGGAAGTAGGGGATGAGTTCTCTCTCGATCCGCTCGTTCGCCTTGATGGGGCTCAGGCCCCAGTTGGTCGGGCAGGCAGAGAGCAACTCCACAAAGGTAAAGCCCATGTCGTTCATCTGCATTTCAAAAGCCTGGCGCACGGCCTTCTTGGCTTTCATCAGGTTGGCCGGGTTGTTCAGCGCCACCCGGGCGGAGAAGGCCGTCCCCTCCAGGGTGGCCAGCATCTCGGCCATGCGGATGGGGTAGCCGTCCTGGTTGAAGTCCCTCCCGTAGGGGGAAGTGGTGGACTGCTGGCCCAGAAGGGTGGTGGGGGCCATCTGGCCTCCGGTCATCCCATAGACCGTGTTGTTTACGAATATGACCGTGATGTTCTCTCCCCGGTTGGCGGTGTGAACGATCTCCGACATGCCGATGGCGGCCAGGTCTCCATCTCCCTGGTAGGTGAAGATAATCCGGTCGGAGAGAACCCGCTTCAGTCCGGTAGCCACGGCCGGAGCCCGCCCGTGAGGGGCTTCGGCGGTATCGATGTCAAAGTACTCGTAAACGAACACGCCGCAGCCCACCCCGGCAATCCCGATGGTCCGCTCGCGCAGATGGTAATGGTCGATGGCCTCGGCCACCAGGCGATGGATGGTGCCGTGATGGCATCCCGGGCAGAAATGGAAGGGAACATCCCGCAGCGTGGGGGGTCGCTTGAAAACTTGCTTCATGACTGAATCCCGATACCTTTCACCTTNNGCGCATCGCCAGCTACGGAAAGCTTCACGTCCTCCACCATCTGGCCGGTGTTCATCTCCACCGATAGGAACTTCTTCACCCGCTGGGAGAGATCCAGAAGGGCCTGGTTGGGGAAAGGGTAGAGGGTGATGGGCCGGAAGAGCCCCACCTTGAGGCCTTGGGCCCGGGCCATCTGGATCGCGGTCTTGGCCACGCGGGCCGAAGTGCCGAAAGCAGAGACGACCATCTGAGCGTCCTCCGTCCGGGCAGCCTCATAGCGGATTTCCTTTTTCATCCCCTGGTACTTCTCGAAGAGCTTCCAGTTGTGCTTTTCCATCTCTCCCTCTTTGAGGTAGAGGGATTTGATCAGGTTGGGCTTTCGTCCGGAGGCGCCGGTAAGCGTCCAGTTCTTGGAAGGAAGCTCCAGGGGACGATAGGGACGGTCTTCCATGGTTTCATTCATCTGCCCCAGAACCGCGTCGGCCAGGATCACCACCGGATTGCGGTAGAGGTCAGCCAGGTCAAAACCCAGCATCGCCAGGTCATGCATCTCCTGGACCGAGTGGGGCGCCAGGACGATCGTCCGGTAATCGCCATGTCCTCCGCCCCGGGTGGCCTGGAAATAATCCCCCTGGGANNCTGCCGGCCAGGTAAGAGATCCCCTCCTGCATGAGGGAGATCCCCGGGCTGGAGGAAGAAGTCATGGCCCGGGCGCCTCCGGCGGAGGCCCCCAGGATCATGTTGATGGAGGCCACTTCGCTTTCGGCCTGGATGAAGCATCCTTCTGCTTTGGCCATGTGCCGGGAAAAATATTCGGGAATATCGTTCTGGGGGGTGATCGGGTAACCGAAATAGTACCGACATCCTGCTTTAATGGCCCCGAAAGCCAGGGCTTCGTTGCCTTTCATGAACAGACGCTTTTCCACAGAATTCCTACCTCCAGACTTCAATCACCACATCCGGGCAGACTTCGGCGCAGAGGGCGCAACCGGTGCACTCCCCCTCGGCGTCTTGCTCTGCGGGAAAGAACCCCTGGCTGTTGGGGGTGCGGCTGATGACGATCAGCTTCTTCGGGCAAACAGAAATGCAAAGACCACAAGCCTTGCATCGCTCGCGGTTCACCTCGATTTTTCCCATTTTTCTTGAACTCCAGGGTGACCGAAATTGAAAAAGAGGGGTTTCGGGCGGCTGCTGAGAAAAGGCCAA
>PMCE01000046.1:42294-48424 GCA_003154025.1 Syntrophaceae bacterium | reverse complement strand
ATGATCATTCCGGTCATCAGCCTCTTCACCGGGAGTTTCCAGGTGGAGGAGGGAGGGCGTTTTACCCTCGAAAATTATGCTAACTTTGCCAAATATCCCTCCTACTGGAGGAGCTTCTCCCATTCCATCATCATCGGCCTGATTTCCGCGGCAGGAGCCATTCTCATAGGGGTGCCGCTGGGGTTCATGGTGTCCCGGTGGAATGTAATCGGCAAGCCTTTCATCATAACTCTGTCCACCCTTCCCCTCATGCTTCCCACCTTCATTGCCGCCTTTGCCTGGATCATTCTTCTGGGGAGGGGAGGGATCATCACCCAATACCTGGAGCCCCTGGGGATCCGCATCGGCTCCATCTATGGGTATCCGGGAATGATTCTGGTCTTCGTTTCCCAACTGTACTCCTACGTCTTCCTGATGACCCTTTCGGCGTTCAGCTCGATCGATGAATCCTTGGAGGAGGTGAGCCGGAGCCTGGGAGCCAGTCCGATCCGGACCTTTATCAGGGTTTCTTTTCCCCTGGTCCTCCCCTCGATTCTCTCCGGCGCCCTGTTGACCTTCATGTCGGCGGTGGAGAATTTCGGGGTTCCCATGGTCATCGCCCAGCAGACCCCCAACCTGGTGGTCAAGGCCTACGTGGAATTCACCAGCGAGGTGGGCAAACATCCGGGCATGGCCTACACCCTTTCCGTGATCCTGATCTTCATCACCATGGCTTCGCTTATCGTCCAGCGGTACTATCTCTCCAAACGCAACTTCATCCAGGCGGCCCGGGGAAAACCCCTAGTCAAGCAGCTTTCCCGGGGAAAAAGAATAGCGGCCAGCGCGGTCATTTACGCGGTCCTTATTTTCGCCCTGATTCCTTTCTTCGTGGCCTTCGTCCTCTCTTTCATGGAGATGCGGGGGCCGGTCTTCTACCCCCATTTCAGCCTGCAGAGCTATATCTATGCTTTTGAACGCTCCGCCCGGCCCATCTTCAATTCCTATTTTCTGGCCACCGTGGCCACCGTTGCCTCGGTCTTCATCGGGGTTCCCACCGGATACATCCTGACCCGGCGGAAATCAATCTACAGCAATATGCTGGACATCGTCATCATGCTCCCCTTCGTGATCGCCGGCACGATCCTGGGCATCGCCCTAATCACCTTCTTCAACCAGGGGTGGCTGGTCCTGACGGGGACGTGGATGATTCTGGCCCTGTCCTACGTGATCCGCAAGATGCCCTTCATCGCCCGCTCGAGCGCATCGATCCTCTACCAGCTGGACCCCTCGCTCGACGAAGCGAGCATCTCCCTGGGCGTCTCGCCCATGAAGACTTTCTACAAGGTGACCTTCCGGCTGATGATGTCCGGGATCGTCTCCGGGGCCATTCTCTCCTGGGTGACCATCATCTCCGAGCTGAGCTCCACCATCGTCCTCCAGACCCCCGGATGGTCGACCATGACCGTGGAGATGTACCAGGGGATCATCAGCGACGACCTGGGCAAAGCCGCCGCCTTCTCCTCCATCATGATCATTTCCACCGTGATCCCGCTTCTCCTGGTGACCAAATATTTAAGCAAGGAGCAGACGCCCCTGCTGTAGGAATTGGAGAGAAAGTTTATCCGCAGATTTCGCAGATTANNGTTTCCTCGCTTGCAGTAGCTGGATAGCGAATCTGGAATCCTCTGCCCATAAACCCCGCAGGGGCAGGTTTGAAACCTGCCCCTGGATCTCCCGACAAAACCAGCTGCTGAAAAATTTCTTGACTCAGGCATCATTATTATGCATACTAAAGCATATGAATTAGCATATGGCATCGGGGAGGCGGTTCTATGAGAACAACACTCAATATTGAAGACGAATTGCTTGAAAAGGCAAGCAAGTTGACCGGCATCAGTGAAAAAACTTCTTTAGTGAAACTGGGTCTCGAAGCGCTGATCGCGAGGGAGAGCGGCAGGAGACTCGCCAAGTTGGGAGGAACCGAAAAAAAATTGGAGGCGATACCGCGCAGAGGATAGAAGGACCCCAAAATGATTCTGGTTGACACATCGGTGTGGGTCGCCCATCTAGGCGATGGAGCCATCGGCCTGGAAATCCTGCTGAATGAAGGAAAGGTGGTTTGTCATCCATTCATCATCGGAGAACTCGCTTGCGGAAACCTCAAGAACAGGCATGAAATTCTGTCTCTTCTTGAAACACTTCCTATTGCTGCCCAGGCGGAACATGAAGAGGTTTTGCAGTTCATCGAAACCCACAGACTCATGGGAAAGGGTTTAGGTTATATCGACATGCATTTGCTGGCCTCGGCTATTTTGGCCCATGTTTCCCTATGGACTCTTGATAAGAGACTCAAGGCGGTTTCTTCGATACTGGGTGTATCTCATTAATTTCGTTTTCTGGAAGCCAGCGCTCCATTCCCCCCCTCCGGAAAAGAGAAAAATCTTCAAATGCCACGGACAATAGGCGGCTTTCAGCGGGGATCGAAGATTCTTGGTTGAAAGAAGGAGCGTTCCGAGAATATGATAAAAATGCATAGGGAGTAGGGCATAGAGGGAGATAGCGAAATTCCCTTATAGGCCGCGTACGTCGAGCAGAGCAGAATAGAGAAAGAGAAGAGGGGAGAAAAATGCAGATCGTAGGAAAACCGGGTTTTCGTTATGCCACCGACTTTGAAAGGCCGTCCGCGGAGATCATCAAGGCTTTTAAGGATTTAATCCAGCAGACCGGATGTCTTACCGGAAATGTAGGGGATTGTATCGGCCGGGATGCGGCCATGCACGGGGAGATCCGGAACATCGGAGCGGGAATGAAAGTGGTGGGACCGGCGATGACGGTGAAGGTTCCCCCCACGGATAACCTCATGATTCACAAGGCGCTTACCCTGGCCAAGCGCGGGGACGTGATGGTCATCGACGGAGGCGGGTATACGTCCCATGCCCTGCTGGGGGCCCTGATGGTCCATACAGCCATGGCCATCGGCATGGCCGGGATGATCGTGAACGGAGGGATCCGGGACGTCGCCGAGGTACGGGACCTGGGGTTTCCCCTGTTTGCCCGCGGGATCAATCCCAATGGCCCTTCCAAGGAAGGTCCCGGCGAAATCAACTTTCCCATCTCCTGCGGGGGGAAGATCGTAAACCCGGGGGACGTCATCGTGGCGGATGATGACGGCGTGGTCGTGGTTCCCAAAGGGATGGCCGAAAAAGCGCTCAAGGAAGTGCAGGCCGTGATTCGAAGAGAAGCCGACCGGATCGAAGAAATCAAGAGCGGCGTCATCATCCGGCCGGGGTTGGATGATATATTGAAAGCGAAGGGCTTGGTTTAGGGAAAGCAGGGTCCTGGAGGATCCCCGGAAAAGGCGGAGGTCAATCTGCATTCCGGATACTGGACTCCAGACCTCGGACCTCAGACTTCAGACTCTTCTTTTTGCGTAACCCTTTCCGTTTGGGAGAGGTGCTTTCAGAAATCCCTGCCATCCTCCAAAGGGAGGAGAACTTCTGATGTCCGGTGTCTGCATTCCAGGGGTCCGAAGGTCCGAAGTAATCCCTTTACAAACCCCCGGGGGTACGATAGAAATAATTGATGCCGATGCAGGCTGGATGGAATTTGGCTGGGATCACCCTAAGACCAAAATCGAAGATGCAATCATTCCCGCGTGGGTCAGCTGGTTAACCCGATCGGATTACAATCCTAGCAGGGTCTTGACGGGAAACCGCTCCATCTGCTGATGGTTGGCAGGGCATCGGTCGGTTTCCGATTCATTGGTTAGGCGTTGCGTACGGGGAACGCACCCTGCATTTTTTTACTGAACGGAAAAGGAAGAAAGGGAGCCATGAAAAAAGGTCGCACCAAGGTGATGCAAGGAAACGAAGCCTGCGTGGAGGCGGCCCTCCTGGCGGGTTGCCGCTTCTTCGCCGGTTATCCCATCACGCCGGCCAGCGAGATCCTGGAAGGGATGGCCCGGCGCCTGCCGCTGGTCGACGGTTTTTGCCTCCAGGCGGAGGATGAAATCGCGGCCATCGTGGCCGTTGTCGGGGCCTCGTGGGGGGGGGCCAAGGCCATGACCGCCACGAGCGGGCCCGGCTTCTGCCTCATGCAGGAGGGGATCGGCCTGGCCGCCAGCGTGGAATCCCCGTGTGTCATCGTCAACGTCCAGAGGGGGGGACCCGCTTCGGGCCAGTCCACCTCGACGGCCCAGGGGGACCTCTACCAGGCGCGGTACGGCTCGAACGGGGATTATTCCCTCATAACCCTTTGCCCTTCCACGTCCCAGGAGATGTTCGACCACACGATCCGGGCTTTCAACCTGGCCGAACGGTTCCGGATTCCGGTCATCATCCTCTCGGATGAGGTCGTCGCCCACATCCGGGAAAAGGTAGTCATCCCGGACCCCGACCAGTTGGAGTTCGTCGAGCGGAAGAAGCCCACGGTCCCCATGGAAAAGTTCATCCCCTTCGAGGCGGGAGAAGACGATGTCCCTCCCATGCCGACCTTCAACACGGGCTACAAGATCCCGGTGATCTCCCAGGCCAAGAGCCTCTCNNGGCAACCGGGGAAACGCCAAGGAAGCGGAAGCGTTCATCCACCGCATCAACCGCAAGGTGGAGGCCCACATCGCCGAATTCGCCGATGTACGCACCTATGGCGACGAGAACGCGGAGACCGCCTTCGTTTCCTTCGGCTCCGTCTGCCGGTCGGCGCGGAGCGCCGTCGACATGGCCCGGGAAAAAGGCCTCGCCCTCCGGTCCGTGGAAGTGAAGACCATCTGGCCGTTCCCCGACGATCTTCTCCGGAAGAGACTGGAGGGGGCCAAGCGCATCGTGGTGGCGGAGATGAACCTCGGCATGCTGCGCAACGAAGTTCAAAGAGTGATCTGCGTCCCGGGGATCAAGGTTGAGCTGTTCTCGAAAATCGGGGGCATTTACCCGCTGCCGCAGGAGTTCCTGCGGTTCCTGGAGGAGAAGCGATGAACCCACTGGGTGAAAAATACCTGAGGAAGAATTTCCTCCCTTTTATCTTTTGTCCGGGCTGCGGCGACGGCATGATCGTCCAGGCCTTCCTGGAAGCCGTGGATGAACTGGGAATCATCGACGACCTGGCCTTGGCCGCCGGAATCGGCTGCAGCGCCTGGATTCCCGTTTACATGCACGCGGATGTCCTCAAGGTTCTCCACGGCCGCGCCATTCCCGCGGCCATCGGGCTGAAGGCGACCCGTCCTTCGCGCAAGGTCGTGGTCTTCACCGGAGACGGGGACGGCCTGGCCATCGGGGGACTCCACCTGCTCCACGCCGCCCGCCGGAACATCGAAATGACCGTCGTCATGGTCAACAACCAAATCTACGCCATGACCGGCGGGCAGGTCGCCCCGAGCACGCAGGTGGGGGCGAGGACTCAGACCACCCCTTACGGCAACCTCGAGAAACCGCTGGACGGCTGCAAGATCGCCGTCGCGGCCGGGGCTACCTTCGTCAGCCGCGGCTCCACGGCCAACCCGAAGGCGCTCAGCCGAACCTTCAAGAAAGCATTGACCCACAAGGGATTTTCTTTTGTGGAGGTCATCTCCCAGTGCCCGGTGCAGACGGGAAGGTACATCCATGGGTCCGGCGCCCCCGAATTCAACCTGCAGTGGTTGAAAGACAACTGCGTGCCGGTCGACAGCCCGGCCAAATGGGCAGAGGTCGAGGCGCAGGGGAAAATCCCCCTGGGGGACGTCTTGCAGGTCGAAAAGCCGGAATACATGGAAGAAGTCCAGAAGATGAATCAGAAGGTGAAAGAAGCCCGGGCCAAAGGAGGAGATCGTTGAAAGGCGCAGAACGAATTGAGATCGACCGCAGATACTGCAAGGGCTGCATGCTCTGCCAGTATGTCTGCAAATTCGAGGTTTTCGAGCCGGGACCGGAACGGAGTGCGCTCGACTACCGCATGCCCCGGCCGGCAAAGCTGGAGAACTGCCGGGTCTGCGGCCTCTGTGAAATCCACTGCCCGGACCTTGCCCTGACCGTGGTGGCCAAGGAGAAAGGGAAGGGGAAGAAATGAGGAAGGAGATTGTCTTTGCGGGATTCGGGGGGCAGGGAATCATCCTCATGGGCGTAATCCTGGCCCACATGATGGAAGAATTTCCCGATTTGCAGGTGACCCAGGCCCAGTCCTA
>PMCE01000046.1:0-42287 GCA_003154025.1 Syntrophaceae bacterium | reverse complement strand
AGCGCCCGCCCGGACTTCATGGTCTTCATGTCCGAGGAATCGGTAAAACGGTACGTCCAGGAGGGAGACCCGGAAAAAACCCTGGTGATCTACGACAGCACCCTGGTCCGGTCGATCCCCGCCCCCTACAAGAAGACGTTTCCCGTTCCGGCCACCAAGGTCGCCGAGGAAGAGCTGAAAAACCGGATCGTGGCCAACATGTACATGCTGGGGGCGGCCATCGAGATGGTCATCCCGGGAAGCTTCCCCGTATTGCAGCAAGTCGTCAAGAGGAGCGTCCCGGCCAAGAGCCAAGAGCTCAACATGAAGGCCCTGGAGGCCGGCCACGAATTTGCCCGAACGCACAGCGCCGGGTAGGAATATCACCGGCCCTTCGTCGGCGCCGGGCCACGGCGTGCAACCGGAAAAAAAATAAATCCCCCCGCCCCGGGTTCGAAAGAGGGGCGGGGGGATTTTCTTCAGGCGGCCGTCGGGGATTCCATTCCATCCGATCCCCGGGGCATGGGGTTTTTCATTTCGCCAGCAGGAGGCCGGTCAGCGGCGACAGGTCTTTCATCTTCTCCAAGCCGTCGATCATTCCCAATATCCGTTCCACCTTGTCCTTCTTAAAGACCGTACCCGCCAGCATGCGGAACTTGTCGAAGATATCGCTGCTCGACCCCGGATTCTCCGGCTCCCCTTTGGCGTCGAGAATGTCGGAAGTCAGCTTGCTCCCGTCTTTCATGAAAATCTCCGCCCGGGCGGCGCGGTGGTGGGGAATCAGTTTATCCATTTCCGGATCGGGGAAGACATCGATCTTCTGCATTAAATCCAGGACGGTCCGGTTGCCCATGACCTTGGGGGAGAACTCGCCCAGACCGACCCTTCCGTACAGGAGCGCGACCGCCGAGGCGTAGGGCATGCTCATCTTCCCGGAGATCGGAGTGGAGACGTCCTTCCCGTCGATGAACTTGGCCGCGATGGTGTAAGTGTAGATGTTCACTTTTTCGATGTCTTCGGACCGGAAGCCGGGCCGGTTGCGGATTTCCAGAACGCAATCCACGGGGGCGTGGCTGTGCCGGCAGGAGGCATGGTATTTCACGTAGGTGTTCATGATTTCGTACTTCTGTCCCAGCCCTTCCAACACCCGGTCGGGGTTGGAAGCGTCGGCAAAGGCTTTGTAGAAACCTCTCTTATCTTCCAGAATATAGGCCGGGCCGGTGAATCCTTCCTTGGCCAGGTAGGCGGCAAGGATTCCGTTCATGGCGGCTTTCCCCGCGTGGAGAGTCTTGGTCATCGTCCCATCGCCCATGAAGGCGAAAAGGCCTGCCGATTGCGACCCTCCGATCCCCAGGGCGGAAACCATCTTGGATTCGTTCAACCTCAACATCCGGCCGGCCGCGGCAGCAGCGGCAAAATTCCCGACCGTACCCGTAGTATGGAAACCGCGGTTGAAGTGCGAAGGGTTCCCTCCGGCGCCCACCCGGCCGAAGACTTCATAGCCGGCGACGATGGCGGGAATGACCTCCTTCCCTCCCTTTTTCTCTTTTTCGGCCAAGGCCAGGACTGCGGGGATGGTGGGCACTCCGGGGTGTCCCAGGGCATAGCGGTTCCCGTCGTCCAACTCCAGGGCATGGGCCATGATTCCGTTGGCCAAGGCGGCCTCCAAGATCCCGATCTTCCCCTTTCCGGTGATCAGGGTGGCTTCCTTCTTCTGGCTGAGTTTTTCCGCCACTCTTTTGGCCAATATCGCGTCCCGGGTCTTCGACCCGGCCAGCGCCGCGCCCAGAGTGTCCATCAGACAGTGCTTGGCCTTTTGGATGACCTCCGGGGGTAAAGTCTGGTAATTTAATCCCGTAATGAAGGCAGCCAACTTTCCGGTGAGACTATCCATCTCCTTTTCATCCTCCTTTAATATTTTGGTCCCGTTTCAGAATTTCTTCATTTGGGCCGATCCATTCCTCATGACTTTAGGACAGGGGTTAGGCCCTCCTCGCTGGGAGAATAACTTATTTAACCACCCTTCATTCCCCGTGTCAATCGAGGGATGGCCGGGTCTCAAAAGTGCAAAATTCTTGACAAAGCGTTGAAGCTTGGGTACTTTTTAACAAGGTGGGTATAAAAACCTCTGGCCGAGATTTTTTATTTTTCAGGGGGATTCCAGGAAGTTTTGATAACGTCTTGCAGATCTCCCCTGAATTCGGGAAGGGTGGCTATGGAAGAATTTCATCGTATCAAGAGACTTCCTCCGTATGTCTTCGCCATCGTGGACGACCTGAAGATGAAGGCGCGTCGGCAGGGGGACGATATTATCGACCTGGGGATGGGGAACCCGGACCTCGCCACTCCTCCGCACATTGTGGAAAAGCTCATCGAGACGATCAAAAACCCCCGCACCCACCGCTATTCCGCTTCCCGGGGGATTTCCAAACTCCGAACGGCCATCGCCGACTGGTATGGCAAGAACTACGGCGTCGAAGTCGACCCCGAAAGCGAGGCGATCGTCACCATCGGGGCCAAGGAGGGAATCGCCCATCTGACGCTGGCCACGTTAGGGACCGGCGATGTGGTCTTCGTCCCGACTCCAGCGTACCCCATTCATGCCTACTCGGTGGTCATCGCCGGCGGCGACCTCCGCACGATTCCCCTGGTCGAAGGGCGCGAGTTCTTCGAGGATCTGCAGACGGCCGCCCGGCAGATCTGGCCCCAGCCCAAGATGCTGATCATCTCTTTTCCCCACAACCCCACGACCCGGGTGGTGGACCTGGAGTTTTTCGAAAAGATCGTCGCCTTTGCCAAGGCTCACGACATGATGGTCATCCATGACCTGGCCTACGCCGACCTGGTCTTCGACGGCTACCAGGCACCCAGCTTTCTCCAGGTTCCCGGGGCCAAGGATGTGGGGGTGGAGTTCTTCACCCTGTCGAAGAGCTACAGCATGCCCGGATGGCGGGTGGGGTTTTGCGTGGGCAACCGCAGGATGATCCATGCTCTGGCCCGGATCAAAAGCTACCTGGATTACGGAATCTTCACTCCCATTCAGGTGGCGGGGATCATCGCCCTGAACGGGGATCAAAGCTGCGTGGCGGAAATGCGGGAAACCTACCAGGAGCGGCGGGATGCGCTGGTGGACGGCCTGCGGCGGGTGGGCTGGAAAATTGAAAAGCCTAAAGGAACCATGTTCGTTTGGGCGGAGATCCCGGAGAAGTTCAAGGAGATGGGCTCCCTGGAATTTGCCAAGCTGGTTCTGCAGGTGGCCAAAGTGGCCGTCTCCCCGGGAATCGGCTTCGGGGAACCGGGCGACACTCATGTACGCTTTGCCCTGGTTGAGAACACCCACCGGATCAAGCAGGCGGTGAAGGGGATTAAAAAACTGTTCTAATGGAATGATGGAACACTGAAATATTGGGTAAGGAAATTTTGCCATTCACCTTACGCCCATTATTCCATCATTCTATTATTCCAATATTCCATGAATCGAGATTTCGAGGTTGTTATGGATCGAGTCAATATCGGACTCATCGGGTTTGGAACGGTCGGNNACGGGGCTGGTGAAGATCTTGCAGGAGAACGGCAAGTTGCTGGAGAAGCGCCTGGGCGTCCCCATCGTCCTGAAACGAATCGTCGACCAGGACGTTACCCGGGACCGGGGGGTCAAGGTGAATCCGGCCCTTCTCACGACGAAGATTTCCGACGTCGTAGACGACCCGGAGATTTCGATTGTCGTTGAACTCATCGGGGGGCTGGAGCCGGCTCGGACCTTCGTCCTCCAGGCCATCGAGCGCGGGAAACATATTGTCACCGCCAATAAAGCCCTCCTGGCGGTCCACGGAGCGGAGATTTTCAAGGCCGCGGACGAGGCCGGGGTGGACATCGGGTTCGAAGGGAGTGTGGGAGGAGGGATCCCCATCATCCGTTCCATGAAAGAAGGGTTGGTGGCCAACAAGATTCAGGTCATCTTCGGCATTTTGAACGGAACCTCCAACTATATTCTGACGGAGATGACTCAAAAGGGGCTGAAGTTTTCCGAGGTCCTAAAAAAGGCCCAGGAACTGGGGTATGCGGAAGCAGACCCCACCTATGATGTGGAGGGCATCGACGCCGCCCATAAGCTGTGCATTCTCCTCTCGCTCGCCCATGGAATCCAAGTCAAGCTGGAGGATGTCTACACCGAAGGAATCACCGGGATCACCCCCATGGATATCGAGTACGCCAAAGAGCTGGGATACACGATTAAACTCCTGGCCATCGGCAAGGCTGACGGAGGACCCGTCGAAGCACGGGTCCACCCGACGCTCTTGCCCACGGAACACTTGCTGTCCACGGTCGCCGGTCCGTTCAACGCCATCTTTGTGAAAGGCGATGCCGTCGGTTCCACGCTCTTCTACGGGGCCGGGGCGGGCATGATGCCCACGGGAAGCGCGGTGGTCAGCGACCTGGTGGACCTGTGCCGGAACATCCGTCTGGGGGCGACGCGAAGAGTGCCCCTGCTCTCCTTCCAGCGGGAACATCTGCGGGACGCCGAAATCAAGTCCATCCAGGACATCTCTTGTACTTATTACCTGCGTTTCACGGTAGTGGACAGGCCCGGGGTTCTCTCCCGCATATCGGGGATCCTGGGAGATCTGGACATCAGCATCCTTTCCGTGATTCAGAAGGGGCACAAATCGGAGAAGGCGGTTTTCATCTACATGCTCACCCATGAGGCGCGAGAAAAAAACTTGCGAAAGGCCCTGCAGGTCATCGACCAGCTGCCGGTCACCGTGGACAAGACCGTCTTTATCCGCATCGAAGATCCTTCGAACCTGGGGGGATGAGAGATGGGGAAAGGGAGAGGCGGGGACACGGAGAAAAGATAAAGGACGAAGGAACGAGGCACGAGGTTCGAGACCCGAGGCCCGGGGAAAAAATGAGCCTCTTCATCCGCTCTTCGAACCTGTTTTCTTCACTGAATAATCAACACGAAGTTCTGCTTTGAAAAGGGAATGACCTTGGGAAGAAAGTTTGTCGTGCTCTGTGGGGATGGGATGGCCGACTATCCCGTGGCCGAGTTGGGGGGGAAAACGCCCCTTCAGGCCGCGAGCACTCCCCATCTGGACCGGATGGCCCGGCGAGGCACCCTCGGACTGGTTCGGACCGTCCCCCCGGGCATGCCTCCGGGAAGCGATGTAGCTAATCTCTCCATCTTCGGTTACGACCCCGCGCTGCACTTTACCGGCCGAGCCCCCCTCGAGGCCGCGGCCATGGGGGTCCAACTCAGCCCTCAGGACGTAGCCTTCCGCTGCAACCTCGTCACTCTGGGGGCGAGAAATGGCCGGACGTACATGGACGATTTCAGCGCCGGCCACATTACCACCGAGGAGGCGCAGGAAGTCATAAAAAAAGTGGGGGACATTCTGGGGAACGAAGAGTTTCAGTTTTACCCCGGGGTGAGCTACCGCCATCTCCTGGTCTGGCGAAAAGGGGAGCGGGGCTTGAAAGTGAAGACCACCCCTCCCCACGACATCTCGGGGAAGGAGGTCGCCGAGTATCTCCCCCGGGGGGCGGGGCAGGAAGAGGTCCTTGCTCTCATGGAGAAGGCGATGGGATTTCTCCCCGATTCTCCGGTAAACCAGAGACGCCAGCGGGAAGGGAAGAAGCCGGCCAACGCCATCTGGCTCTGGGGTCAGGGAAAGGCTCCGGCCCTGCTTCCCATGACCGAGCGCTTCGGGCTCCGGGGGTCGGTCATCTCCGCGGTGGACTTGATGAAGGGGATCGGCTTCTATGCCGGGCTGGAAATCATCAACGTCCCGGGGGCGACCGGTTACCTGGACACGAATTACGCGGGGAAGGCCGAATCCGCCCTGCGGGAGATTTCTCGGAAGGACTTCGTCTACGTCCATCTGGAGGCGCCCGATGAGGCTTCCCACAACGGGAATCTGAAAGACAAGGTGCGGGCCATCGAAGACTTTGACCTGAAGATTGTGGGACCCGTCTTGCGGGGGTTGGACCCATTCCCGGAATTTCGGGTGCTGGTCCTGCCCGATCATCCCACGCCCATCGTCTTGAAGACTCATTCCTCGGAGCCCGTCCCTTTTGTCATCTTCTCTTCCGAAGACCGAGAAAAGCATCTGCGCGAGGATTCTTTCTTTGATGAGACCTGCGCCCAGAAAACGGGATGCTTTCTGGACAGAGGTCACGAGTTGATGGAAAAGTTCATCCGGGGCCTCTAAACGGAATCATGCGGGGAGGGGCCGGGAAACGTTTTTCGCGCTCATTCCTCAAAAGCTGCGGTACCGATAGCCCAGGGCTTCCGCTCGGCTTCTTTTTTACGTCGGCCATGGACCCAGTTACTCATCGTCACCCGGTGCGAGTCACCTACGCGGATACCGATGCCATGGGAATCGTGTACCATGCCAATTACCTGCGGTGGTTCGAGGTGGGCCGTACGGAACTCATTCGCAGCCTGGGAATCGCTTACAAGGAGATGGAGGAACAGGGGACGCTCCTTCCGGTCTCCGAAGTCTCCTGCAAATACCACGCCTCGGCCCGTTATGACGATATTCTGATCATCGAGACCCGCGTGGATTTCCTCAAGCGAGCCAGCATCCAGTTCTCTTACCGGATTCTTCGCCAGTCGGACGGGACCCAACTGGTCACGGGTTCCACTCTTCATGCCTTCGTGGACCGGGGAGGAAAGATCGTCAAAGTTCCGGCCGCCTTGAGAGCAAAATTGAACAGCTGATGTTCCTTCCAAAAATTTTCATTTTCGCGATTTTCCGCTTGCAAAGATTTGGATCCCTATGTAATAAGATTCTCTGGATGGAAAAAGCCGAACCCCGAGTGATCAGGGGGCGGAAAGCGGCGGATCCCAGTGGAAGACCATTGGGATGGTTTTCCACCGGCAGCTGCTGGGCGTTGGCGAATGGCAGGGGGAAAATTTGCGGGAGCAAATCCCTCTGCTTGCCGGGCGGGTGCGGAAAAACCGGATTCCCCGGGTGTTCTTTGCGTAGGGTCTCCGGTTTTTTGTTGAGAGGAATTAGGGAAAAAAATTTTTTCATTGCGCCGCAAGAAGGGCTTGACAGCGGTTTTTTTTTTATATAGGTTGGGGTCCATAGGTTGGGGTTCATCGTTTCTCTCCTTTCAATTCCGACTCCGGGATTGCAGGATCTTGCCATCATCATGGGCTTCTTTTTAACCATTCAAGCGATTGATGCCGGGGGCACGCCTTTTTGCTCTCTCGAGGAAAACATCCATGACTCCCTCCGCTAAGAAAGAAGAAGACAAGGAGATTTCCAGACTCTCGGCCCTCTACGAAATCGCCCGGGTTCTGGGATCCTCTCCGGATTTAAAGGAAATCTATCCCAAGATCTTTTCGCTCCTCGCACAGAAAATGGGCATGAAACGGGGAGGACTGCTCCTGCGGAATCAGGAATCCAACGAGTGGGAGATGGGGGGAGCCCAGGGCCTTTCTCCCGAAGAGATGAAACGGCGGAAGGAATACTTCGGTTCCGGAGTGATCCCGCGCATCCTGGAGAAAGCACAGATGGCCGCTGTTGTGGAAGGGGGAGAGGGCATCTGGATGTACGACGGCAAGACCAAAAACGCGCCCAAAAGGGGCGGCATCCCTTTCCTGTGCGCGCCGGTGAAAGTCCAGGGAACCATCGCGGGAATCGTTGGGGCGGACCATTTCTATGAAGACCCGGTCCCGGTGACGGAGGACCTGAACCTGCTGGGGGAAATCTGCACTCTCATCGGCGACGCCATCACCATGCGGCGGGCCATCGCTTCGGAAAACCGGGCTCTCCTCGAGGACAACTGGAGCTACCGGAAAGAATTGGAGACCCTGGGCAAGACCCTGCCCAAGGTGCGCAAGAGAATTTCTCTGACCGAAATTTTAGAGGAACGAATCTCCCGGATGATCGGCGAAATGAAGGTGGACCCCCGGTCCAACGGCTGTTTCTACGACGAGGTTCTGAACGTGGTGGAAAGAACCCTCCTGAAATCCTCCCTGGATAAGACCAAACACGTGCAGGTCAAGACCGCCCGATTCCTGGGCATCAACCGGAACACCCTTCGGCGGAAGATCAAAGAACTGGGAATCATCGCCGAATAAAGACAGGCAAAAGGATCAAGGCTCAAGGTTCAAGGTTCAAGGAAGAAAGAGGAAAGAACTTGGACCGTGTTTTCGAGGTCTTTACCTTGAACCTTGAGCCTTGTACCTGTTTTTACAGGAAGCCCGCCGGCTTCTTCCCCGGAGTTTTTTCCGGAGGGGGGAGCGTTTTTTCAGTCTTGGGCGGGGGTTCCTTTTCCCCCACCTTGAAGCCGGAAGACTCCAGGACGAACTTGTCGTCGCCGGGGTCGGGCTTGAACTCCAGCTGAAGCTTCTCCGCCTCCTTGATGTAAGACCCTTCCTTCAGGCGAATCTCTCCGTCCGGCACCACGGTAATCGCCGAGGTCCCGCCCACCGGGCAACGCGTTTCGCAGAATCCGCAGCCGTTGCACTTGGAAGCGACGACGACCGGACGGCGATACCCGTCGATGGTGCGGAAGACGATGGCGTTGTAGGGACAGATTTCGTCGCAGATCAGGCAGAGTTTGTCCTGAGACCAGACCAGGCATCTCTCTTTGAGGAGGATGGCGGTGCCGACTTTGGCGTGGGTTTTCTCTTCCAGCGAAAGAGACCGGATGGCCTGGGTGGGACAGACTTTCCCGCAGGCGTTGCAGTTCTGCTCGCAGGCGGCAAAGCGCAGGTCCATTTTGGGGGTCCAGAGCCCGGAAAGGCCCGACTCCCAGAAGCAGGGCTGGAGGGTGTTGGTGACACAGGACTTCATGCATTCCCCGCAGCGGATGCAGGTCCGCAGCATTTCAGCCTCGGGCAAAGCCCCCGGGGGGCGGATGAGCTGGTGCTTTCCGTGGTTGGGGGTGAAAGGAGTCCGGTCGACTAGAAAGGCTGCGGTGAGCCCCCCGGTAAAGGAATACAGGAATCCCCTGCGGGAAATATCCACGTAAGAATGTTCTCCCCCGAGCTGCCGGGCCCGGATGGCGGAGGAGGGAGCCGGGAAAGAAACCGCCTCCTGGGGGCATACCCGGGCGCAGGTACGGCACTGGATACACTCGGGCAGCCGGGTCTTTCTGGGGTCCTCCTCAATGGCCGCCATGGGGCAGGTCCTCACGCATTTGAGGCATTCGTTACATTCCGCACTCACCCGCCGCTTGAAGAGACCAACGGGGGAGATCAGGCTTAGGAATGCCCCCAGGGGACAGAGGTACCTGCACCAGAAGCGCGGCGCGATCCGGTTCAAAGCGATGATTCCGGAAAAGACCAGGAAGGTGATCAAGGCCATGTAGAAAACCGGCTGGGTGTAGTGCTGGTAGGATAGGTCCATCCATCCCATAGCCGTCGTCAAAGGACGCAGGAGGTCCAGAAGGAGGTCGATCAGGGTAATGAGCAAGGGGTAGAGGAAAAAAGTGTAGAAGCGGGTCAGCAGGGGAAGGGGGTCCATGAGGTAGGCCAGGGTGAGACCCACCAGGGAAGAGCCCAGGAAGAGAAAGAGCAAAAAAAACTTGACCTTCCTCCAGGTGGCCTCCTTCTTCAATCCCGGGCGGCCTTTCCTGCGGCCCAAGAGCGGGTCCAGAAAATCAACGGCCACTCCCATGGGGCAGACATAACCGCAGAAAAACCGGCCGACGATGAGCGTCGCCCCGATTAGAATCAGCGACCACAGGGCACGAGTGATGACTTCGCGCCCGGCGATGATCGCGCCCAGCCCCAGAAGCGGATCCAGCCGCAGGTAGATATCAGCGGGGAGCCACCCCGGGAGTTTGTAGTTGGCAAAGAAAAAGAACAGAATGGAGAAGATAGCCAGGGAGAGGGCCTGGATGAAAGTCCTCATGCTTTCTCCTTAAGAATTTTCAGCGGTTCAAGGTCGATCTTTCCGAGGCCCCGCTGGTGGGCGGACAAAATATGTTTTACCTGGCGCCCTTTGAAGTTTTGCCCGTACCAGGGAGTTACGGTGACGGCGTAGGAGTCCACCGCCACGGGGTCGGTGCCGGCGATGATCAGGTTGGGCTTTACCACTTCCCCGGGGCCGCCGGGGCCGCCGGAGACCATCGCCCGAGTGGCATCCAGGATGGTCAGCTGGGGTTTGATCACCGTGGCCAGATCGACGATCGCCTGGTCGATATCATACTTGGCATGGAAACTGTAGCGGTCCCAGATCACCCCCATAAGGCCCTTGAGGCCCAGGCTGACCCCCGTGGCGGAGTGGGACTTGGCCTGGGGGATATTAATGAAAACTTCGCTCTCCAAGACTTCCCGCATAACCTCCACGCGGTCTAAGACTTTCCCCTGGGGGACTTTGATTTCACGGAAGAATTTTTTCTCTTCCAGAGCCAGGACATGAACCCCTTTGATCGACTTGAAGGCATCCAGCATCCCTGATCGTTCAAGACAGAGCTCGCCTTTGCGCAGGGGGTAATCCAGGACCATCACTCGCTGGGCCCCGGCCTCGAGGCAGGCCTGGGCCACCGTGACCACGACTGCGGGATGGGTGGTCGAACCCCGGTCAGGGGGGTTGGCGAAGGACATATTGGGCTTGAGCACCACCCGCTGCCCCTTTTTCACAAAGCGGGAAATTCCCCCCAGGGCCTCCAGAGCTTTTTGGGTAGCAGCCGCCGGATCGCCGGAGATGACCGCCAGGTCGTAATCCTCTTTGGCCAGTAGCCAGTCCGGCCTTCCCGCCACTCCGATCGCCAGGCCCGCCCCCGCGGTTTTCAGAAATTCTCGGCGCGTGAACTCTCTTCCCTCTCTCCCCATCCGTTTCCCCTTCCTCCTCAGAATGCGAGACCGCTAGTAGGTACCCATATATTCTACCCTCCCTGGCACTCCTTCTTCCTATGATTTTCATCAGCAGAAGACGAAAGAAAAAAACTGAATGCTTTGGGGATCTCCGTTCCCCTGCGAAACTGGATAAAATCATAACCCATGGGGCGTGGATAACAAAGGGGAATTTCCGAGTTCGGAGTTCCGTACCACGGTTGTGATCCTTTTTAGGACCGCAGCACTGCGGCACCGCAGCACGGCAGCACGGCAGCACATTTTTAAAGGGAACGAAGAGTTCTTGACAAAAATGAAAGATTATAATATCAAATGCTAACCAGTCCTGAACCTTGGAAAGAAAAATGTCATCCCAAAAATCCCAAGTTCCCCTGACCAAGAAGCTGGAGGCTCTCTCCAAGATCAGCAAGGCCATCTCCTCCGACCTTTTCCTGGAGGACATCCTCCGTCTGATCGTGGTCGTTACCGCCGAGGTGATGAAGTCCAAAGTCTGTTCTCTCTGGCTCCTGGACGAGAGGGACAACGCCCTGAAGATCCGGGCCACCCAGGCCATGAGCGAAGAATATCTGAAGGAGCGGAGCCTGAAGCTGGGAGAGGGGGTTGTGGGGTATGTTTTTCACGAGAACAGGCCCACGATGATCCTCAACGTCCTCAAGGAGGCCAGGTTCAAAGAGAAAGAACTGGCGCAGAAAGAGGGGCTCGTATCCATGCTGAGCGTGCCCATGAGCGTAAAGGACAAAGTAATCGGGGTGATCAACTGCTATACTTCCNNTCGAGGACGAATTGATCACCCGCAAGCTGGTGGAACGGGCCAAGGGCATTCTCATGAAGGAGCATAACCTCGCCGAAGAAGAGGCTTTCCGGCGTCTCCAGAAGAAATCCATGGACCTTCGCAAATCCATGCGGGAGATCGCCGAAGCGGTGGTCCTCGCCCATCAAATTGAGTCTTGATACCGCAGCCCATGCGTAATGGACGCTGATAAAAAAACTGCCAGGATCCCTCCGGGATTCGGTTTCGATAGTCCTCAAAACCCTGTGGGGGCGGGGAAAGGGGAAAGGCCGGGCGCCTTTCCCCTTTTTTTTCCTCAGGGAAAAATGCTAATATTCACCAGATGGGAAAGGGGTTGAAACCCGGCAAAAGTATGAAGGTTTCGATTCTCTCCGGAAAATTTCTCTTTTTCCTGCTGATTCTTTCCCTCCTGACCTCGGCGGGGGCCTGGGGGGCGGATTCGGAGAACCCGGGAAAAGCGATCAAATCCCTCTCGGAGCATGCGGCCTCCATGGACATGGTCTGGACCCTGTTGGCTTCGTTCCTGATCTTTCTCATGCAGGCCGGCTTCACCCTGGTGGAGGTGGGTTTCACCCGGGCCAAGAACGCGGGCAACGTGGTCATGAAAAACATGATCGACTTTGCCCTGGGGTCCGTCGGTTTCTTCCTGATCGGTTACGGGTTGATGTTCGGGGCCAGCGCGGCCGGGCTCTTCGGAACGAGCGATTTCTTCCTCAGCCATATCACCCCGGGGGGGAAGGTGGACAACTGGAAGTTCGCCAACCTTATGTTCCAGGTGGTCTTTGCCGCTACTGCGGCAACCATCGTTTCCGGGGCGATGTCCGAACGGGCCAAATTCATCGGTTACCTGTTCTACAGCCTTCTGATCAGCACGTTGATCTACCCCGTTGTAGGCCACTGGATCTGGGGCGGGGGATGGCTGGCCCGCAGGGGGATGATCGATTTCTCCGGCTCCACCGTGGTTCACTCGGTGGGAGGATGGGTTTCGCTGGCCGGGGTCCTGGTTCTGGGGCCGAGGCTGGGCCGGTATAATCGGGACGGGTCGGTGAATCTCATTCCCGGGCACAATATCCCCCTGGGGGCCCTGGGCGTTTTCCTCCTCTGGTTCGGATGGTTTGGGTTCAACACCGGCAACACTCTTTCGGCCACCAATCCCAGTATCGCCCTCATCGCCGTGAATACGATCCTGGCCGGGGCCAGCGGTGCGCTCTGCACCATGGTCGTGACCTGGGTCCTGCGGGGAAAGCCGGACGTGAGCCTGACCCTGAACGGAATCCTTTCGGGTCTCGTTTCCTGCACCGGCGGCGTGGCCGTGGTGAGCCCCTTCAGCGCGATGGCCATCGGGAGCGTTGCCGGCTTCATCCTCTATTTTTCGCTCTCCGCCTTTGAAAGCCGGCGCATCGATGACCCGGTGGGAGCCATCTCCGTACATGGGGTCAACGGGATTTGGGGGACCCTGGCCGTGGGGCTCTTTGCCCAGGATCCGTATGTGCAGAACAGCCTCGGCTACTCGGCCAACGGACTTTTTTTCGGCGGGGGGGCGGCTCTCCTTGGCGTCCAGGCCCTGGCGGTGGTCTCGGTCTTCTTCTGGGCCTTTCCCCTCTCCTGGTGTTTTTTCAGAATTCTGGATAAGACCCTGGGGCTCCGCGTATCTCCGGAGGAAGAGGTGAGGGGGTTGGATTTCGGCCAGCATTCCATGACCTCTTACCCGGTCTTCGATGAGTTCCAGAAAAAGCAGGAAGAAATCCTGGAGGAGTTGGAGCGGGTGAGAGAACTTTCTCTGCTTCATGACATCGGCCAGTCCATGCATACCCTCGACCTGGACGAAACCCTGGAACTCATCCTCCAGGGGGTGGCCAAGGGGATCGGGTTCGATCGGGTGAGACTGTACCTTCTGGATGAAGAGAAAGGGCAACTCCTCTGTAAAGTGGCCGTGGGGGTGGAGAAGGAGAAGATCCAGAACCTAACGCTGCCCTTCGACCGGGAAGACAACGTGGTCTCCCGGGCCATGATGGAGAAGCGGCCTTTCATCGTGGAAGACGCCAGTCGCGACCCCCGGGTCAATTTAGGGCTGATCAGCTTTCTGGATGTAAAGTCCTTTGCCGTGGCCCCGCTTCTTTCGCGGGACAGGGTGCTCGGGGGGATTGCCGCCGACAATCTGATCAGCCAGAGCCTGATCACCGAAAAGAAGCTCCAGTCCTTTATGATCTTTGCCAACCAGGCGGCCTTGGCCCTGGAAAACGCCCTCATGTATGAGGAATTGAAAGCCTTCAGCGGCCAGCTGGAGGACCGGGTGCGGAGGGCCTCGGCCAGGCTGGAGGAGACCCAGCGGCAGCTATTCCAGTCGGAGAAACTGGCTGCTCTGGGGAAGCTTTCCGCGGGGATCGCCCATGAAATCCGCAACCCGCTCACCAGCATCAAGATCCTCATCCATTCGCTGGTCGATGAACAGGCGACAGAGAATTCGCGGGAGAAGGACCTGGCGGTCATCGAAACCGAGATCGGGCGAGTGAACAAGATCATCAAACAGTTCTTGGATTTCGCCCGCCCGCGACCGCCTTCCCTGGAGCCCACCGACGTGCGCACGATTCTGGACGAGACCCTGGCTCTTCTCTTCTATGAAATGGAGGCCCAGGGAATTTCTCCGGAGAAGCACTATGCCCCGGACCTCCCTCCGGTCCCCATGGACCGGGAGCAGATGAAACAGGTCTTCCTGAATCTCATGCTCAACGCCATTCAGGCCATGGAACACGGAGGAACCTTGAGGATGGCTACTCTGCGGGCCTCTCCTACCCCGGGGAAGGGGGGTCGATCGGCCGCCGAGATCGCCATTGAGGACACCGGCCCGGGAATTCCGAAAGATCTCCAGAGTAATATCTTTGAACCTTTCTTCTCCACGAAAGAGGAAGGAATCGGCCTCGGGCTGCCGATCGCCCAGCGGATCGTGGAAGAGCACGGGGGGGAAATCCGGGTCGAGAGCAAGGTAGGGGTGGGGACGACCTTTACCATAACCCTTCCGGTAGCCTGAAATGACCGTTGCTCGTTACTCGTTGCCGGTTGCCCGTTCCCCTCGGAAATCAAGCCACCGGTCACGAGCAACGAGCAACCAGAAACGAGCAACATGGAACGTATTTTAATCGTCGATGATGACCAGAGCATGCGGTATTCCCTGAATCGCATGCTGGAAGGACAGGGCCTGCAGCTCTCCCTGGCCAAGAACGGAGCCGAGGCGCTGGAGCGGTTCGAGCAGGACCGGCCGGACCTGGTAGTCATGGATATCAAGATGCCCGGGCAGAGCGGGCTGGAGGTCCTCCGGGAGATCAAGGAGAAGGACCCTAAGGCCCTGGTGATCCTGATGACCGCCTTTGGGACCACGGAGACGGCCATCGAGGCCATGAAGTATGGGGCCTTCGATTATATCCTCAAGCCTTTTGACATTCCCCAGATGCGAGGGCTGGTGGAACGGGCCCTGGAAGTCTCCCGGATGATGAAGAAGATCGTCTCTCTGCCCGACCGGGAGAAGGCCGAGGCTGCGGAAGAGACCCTGGTGGGGTCCTCCGCGGCCATGCAACAGATCTACAAGATGATCGGCCAGGTGGCCCCCACGGAAGTCACCGTCCTCCTGCGGGGGGAGAGCGGCACCGGCAAGGAGATGGTGGCCCGGGCCGTCTACCACCACAGCCGGCGCGGGGACAAGCCCTTCCTTCCGGTGAATTGCGCGGCCATCCCCGAGACCCTACTGGAGAGCGAACTCTTCGGCCACGAAAAGGGGTCCTTCACCGGGGCCCTGACGCGGCGCATCGGGAAATTCGAACAGTGCCACGGAGGGACCCTCTTTTTGGATGAGATCGGGGATATGACGCCAGCCACCCAGGCCAAGATTCTCCGGGTGCTGCAGGACAGGCAGTTCGAACGCCTAGGGGGATCGGAGCGGATCACCGTGGATGTGCGCGTGATCGTCGCCACCAACAAGGACCTGGAAAAGGCCATCCGGGAGGGATCCTTCCGGCAGGACCTTTATTACCGCCTCAAGGTGGTCACTCTCCAGCTGCCCCCTCTACGGGATCGGAAGGAGGACATTCCCGAGTTGGTGCGCTACTTCCTGCAGCGCTTCCGCGCCGATATCAACCGGGAGGTCGCGGACATTTCTCCCCGAGCCGTGGAAAAGCTCATGCGTTACCATTGGCCAGGAAACGTGAGGGAGTTGGAGAATACCGTCAAGCGGGCCCTGGTCATCGCCAAAGGCCATACCCTCCTGGCAGAGGACTTTCTCCTGGAAGGGTTGGATGCCGAGATGGGGCCGGCCGAGCACCTGGACCTGGAAGAACGGCTCCAGAAGCTGATGGAACCGGTCTTCAAGGAACTCCTGGAGCTGTCCCGCAGGAGCCCGGGGGCCGACCTGATGTCGGAGCTGGAGAAGATCCTGATCAAACGGGCTTTGCAGGAGACCCGGGGGAATCAGGTCCAGGCCGCGATCCTGCTGGGGATCAGCCGGAACACCTTGCGCTCCAAGATCGAAAGATATAGGATCAGGAAAGACGTGGCCATCGTGGAAGAAGAATAAGACGACCGTCACGCCGAGGGCGTGACTCGAGGATCGCCCGCCTAAGGCGGGCTTGAGGAGCGCTTTCGCTTGAGGCAAAAATTGCCTTAACCCTCGAGGCAATGAAATTGCCGCGGTCCTCGAGTCCCCCCGCAGCGGGTGACGCTCCATAGTGGAAAGGGATTGAATCCATGAGCAAAAGTTTTCGTTTGGCCCTCGCCCAGGTGAACGTCACCGTGGGAGATTTGCGGGGGAATGCCCGGAAAATCATCGAGGGAATCGAAGAGGCCCGGGAATGGGGGGCCGATCTGGTGGCCTTCCCGGAGTTGGCCTTGCCGGGTTATCCTCCCGAAGACCTCCTGCTGAATTGCGCCTTTGTCCAGGATAACCTGGAGGCTCTGAAGAAGGTGACCCAGGCCACCCGGGATATCACCGCCATCGTCGGGTTTGCCGATATGCAGGACGATATCTACAATTCCGCCGCCATTCTCCAGGATGGCAAACTGGCCGGAGTCTATCACAAAATTTACCTCCCCAACTACGGGGTCTTTGATGAGGATCGGTATTTCCAGAGGGGGCAGGAGTTTGTGGTTTTCGAAACGCAGGGGACGGTGGTCGGGGTGAACATCTGTGAAGATATCTGGTACCCGGGGGATCCGACTCGAACCCAATGTCTCCAGGGAGGCGCCTCGCTCATCGTGAATATCTCTTCGTCCCCTTTTCATACGGGGAAGAGGGATTTTCGCCAAAGGATGCTTTCGACGCGGGCTTGGGACAATTCGACCTTCGTGGCCTATGTCAACCTGGTGGGCGGACAGGATGAACTGGTCTTCGACGGCGGCTCGATGGTCCTGGATCAGCGGGGGGAGCTCGTCGCCGGGGCGAAAGCATTCGAAGAAGACCTCTTGGTCGTGGACCTGGCCCTGGAGGAAGTCCTTCTCGACCGTCTTCATGATCCCCGGAGAAGGAAGGAGAAATTGGCCCCCCTGCCCGAGGGGATCCTGCGCCAGGTCCGGATCGAGCCGCTGAAGGGTCCGAATCGCAGGAAGGCCCTTCCTCCCCGGACCCCGGTGAACCTAAGCCGGCCGGAGGAGGTCTACCGGGCCCTGGTTCTGGGGACCGGGGATTACGTGCGCAAGAACGGGTTCCGGAGGGTGGTTTTGGGGTTGAGCGGAGGGATCGATTCCTCGCTCACCGCAGCAGTGGCCGTCGATGCGCTGGGGAAAGAAGGCGTGGTGGGAGTAGCCATGCCTTCCATGTTTTCCTCCCCCGAAAGCCTGGAGGATGCCCGGGCTTTGGCCCGGAACCTGGGGATCGAATTTCAAGTTCTGCCCATCGGTGAGGTCTACCATGCTTATCTGAAGGCCCTCGAGGCGCCCTTTCGAGGAAGGAAGCCCGATGTGACCGAGGAGAATCTCCAGGCGCGGGTCCGGGGCAATCTGCTCATGGGACTCTCCAACAAATTCGGGTGGCTGGTCCTGACCACCGGGAACAAGAGCGAGATGGGGGTCGGGTACTGCACGCTCTACGGGGACATGGCCGGCGGTTTTGCGGTGATCAAAGACGTGCCCAAGACCCTGGTCTACGAGGTGTGCGCCTACCGCAATTCGGTGGGGCCGCAGTCGGTCATTCCTTTACGGGTCATGGAGAAACCCCCCTCGGCCGAACTCCGCCCCAACCAGAAGGATACGGATTCTCTTCCGCCTTATGAAACCCTGGACCCGGTTCTGCAGGCCTACGTAGAGGAAGACCAGAACCTGGATACCATCGTCTCCCGCGGTTTTGACCGGCGGATGGTGGAAGAGGTCATCCGGAAGGTGGACCTCAATGAGTACAAACGGCGGCAGGCCCCACCGGGGGTCAAGATTACCCCCCGGGCCTTCGGACGGGACCGGAGATTGCCGCTCACCAACCGATACCGGATGAAAGCGCAAGTCGCAAGGCGCAAGTAGTTGCTCGTTGGATCAAAGACATGGTTGCCGGTTCCTAGTTTCTTGTTGCTCGTTGGGGCAAATACGTTGTTGCTGATTCCTGGTTTCTCCTTGCTCGTTGAAAGAAAAGAAAAAAAAATCAAACGCAACCCCCAACGAGCAACGAGCGACGAGTAACGAGCACCCAGCAACGAGCAACCAAGAACCAGCATCCAGCCTTTACGCACTTCCATCCGCTTACTCTGGCGAAAGGAGAAGAACATGCCGCTGAACCTGGATTCCGTGGGAAAGACCTGGGGGCCTTACGAATTTTCCTACACCGAGAGGGACTTGATCATCTATGCCCTGGGAATCGGGTTTACCAAGGACAACCTGGAATTCGTTTATGAGGGGTCGAAAGATTTCAAAGGCTTTCCTACCTACGGAGTGATCCTGCCTTCAAACGCCGGAGCCGAGGCCTTTTTGTCCACCAAGGCCAATTTCGCAATGGTGGTGCACGGGGAGCAAACCCTGCTGGTGCATAACCCCCTGCCGAAGGGCGGCGCCGTTCAAACGACCGCGACCCTGGAAGGGGTTTACGACAAAGGCTCTGGCGGCTTGATCGTCATGCGCTTCGATTCCCGGGATAAAGCCGGGGTCCAGGTCTGCACGAATTGGGTGGGCGCCTTTGTGCGCGGGGCCGGAGGGTTCGGCGGGCCGGCCCAGCCCAAGAAGGATCTCCCCGTGATTCCTTCCAAGAGCCCGACCATGGTTTTCGATGCCCCCACCGAAGTGAATCAGGCCGCCCTATACCGGATGTCGGGCGACCGGAATCCCCTGCATATCGACCCGGCCATCGCTAAGATGGTGGGGTTTCAAGAGCCCATCCTCCACGGCCTCTGCACCTATGGGGTCGTCTGTCGCCGTTTTGTCCAGGAGGTCTTCAAGGGAGACGCCGGGAAAATAAAATCCTATTCGGCCCGGTTCAGCAGCCCGGTCATTCCCGGGGAAAAGCTACAGGTCAAGGTCTGGCGGACGAACCCGAATCTGTTCCTCCTGGAGGTCTTCAATGGGAAAGGAGATGCAGTGA
Organism: Syntrophaceae bacterium; assembly: GCA_003154025.1. Next base: position 23,156 of record PMCE01000046.1, on the reverse strand, counting down.
TCCGTAATGGGGCGATCGAGGCAAAGTGAAAAAAGACTCGCGAGGGGGTGCGTAAGGGGTAAGGGAGGCGGGGAGCTTGAAGAAATTGTCTTTTTCCCCCATTCCTCATTGTTCAGTTTCTCTAGCGAGGAAAATGGGGAAGGAAAAGGTTCTGCATCAGGGGCAGGGGAAATATAGGGGCGGGGCCACGGGCAAAAATTCCCATGATCCGTATGCCCAGATCGTGGAAAAGGCCGCTCATGCCATTTTTGTAGTCCAGGATGGAAGGTTGAAATTTGCCAACCCCAGGGCCAGGGAATTTTTGAAGCAGCCCATCGAGAAGCTGAACCTCGAGGACCTGGTGGGTTTGGTCCACCCGGATGATCGGGCCATGGTCCTCGGTCATTACGAACGAAGGCTGCGGGGCGAAGAGGTCTCGAAGATTTATTCTTTCCGCCTGGTGGATGAGCAGGGCCAGACCCGCTGGGTGGAAGTCAGCGCCAACTTGATCGACTGGGACAGACGGCCGGCGACCCTGGTTTTGGGGGAGGATATTACCTCGCGGAAACAGATGGAATTGGCGTTGCGCGGGAGCGAAGAGGCTGCCCGGCGTCTGGCCAGGGAAAACGCGGTGATGGCCGAGATCACCAGGATCATCAGTTCCAGCCTGAATATTGACGAGGTGTATGAGCGATTCGCCGAAGAAATAAGGAAGCTCCTCGATTTCAAGAACTTAACCGTAGCCACGACGAATATCGAAGAGAGTTCCGTGACCATTACCTATGTGGCCGGTATTCCGGTGGCCGGGCGCGAAGTGGGAACCGTTGTCCCCCTGGAAGGAACGTCGGCGGAGGAGGTTTATAAGACCCGCTCCAGCCTGTTCATTCAAAAAGAGAACCTGGCCGAGGCGGTGAGAAAAATACCTATGCTGAGGGCCGCCTTCGAAGCCGGCATGCAGTCGATGACCATTGTCCCCTTGATCTCGGAAGGGCGGGTCATCGGGATCCTCAATTTTTTATCCTCCCGGGCCGATGCCTATACCCGGGCCGACCTGGAAATCGCCGAGAAAGTGTCCGCGCAAATTTCCGGAGCTATTGCCAATGCTCAGCTCTTTCAGGAATTGGCCGACTACCGGGCCCGCCTGGAAAAGATGGTAGAGGAGCGGAGCGATCGAATCCAGCAACTGGAGCAGCAGCGGGGGGAAATCGAAAAACTTGCGGCCACGGGTCTTCTGGCCGCACGGATTGCCCATGAAATCAACAATCCCCTGGCGGGGATCAAGGGATCTTTCATGCTCATCCAAGACGCGGTCCCTCCGGAACATCCCTACCGCCGTTATGTAGGGCTCATCCACTCGGAGATCAACCGGATCGCGCGGATCGTGCGCCAGATGTTCGAGCTTTACCGACCCCCCGATGAAGCCCAGGAAGAATGGGAACTGGAACGAATGATTCAGGATATCCTCACCCTTTTGAAAACGGAGACCCGTGAAAGAAAGGTGTCTTTCCGGCTCGATCTTCCGGCCACGGGGGTCCGGCTCCCGTCCGGACCGGTTCGGCAGGTGCTCTTCAACATTCTGAAGAACGCGGTGGAGGCATCCCCGGTTCTGGGGGAGGTCAAGATATCCGCCAAGGCAAAGGAAGACAGAATCACCATCGGGGTTCTGGATCAAGGACCGGGAATCCCCGCAGAGCTCCGTCCCCATATTTTCAAGCCCTTCTTCACCACCAAGAAGGGCAAGCGGGGCGGGTTGGGTCTGGGCCTCTCCATTTCCCAGGAAATCGTAAAATCGCTGGGTGGGACCCTCCACTTCAGGAATCTATCGGGGAACGGAACCCTATTTCAGATGACCTTCCCGCTGAAAGAAGAGGAAGAAAGAGCCTAGGCATGGCCGCACTGGCAAAGATATTGATCGCCGACGATGAAGAGATTTTTCTTCTTTCCACCCCGAAAGCATCAGATATTTTCGAAAGGCTCCCCCAAAAAGATTGAAAAGATCACGGTCATCCGCCAAAGGTTAATGGAAGATGCTCTGAAAGGGGGCTCTTCGGTAGCAGAAACGGTTCTGGTAACCGGCTTGGCGGGCAGAAGATAGGGTCTGCAAGTTGAAGGCATAGCCGATTCATCTCCCTGAAAGAGATGGAAAGCAGGTTATGCCTTTTTTATTTTTCGCCCGGGGGTTGAAAGAGTATGGATCTTCATAAAGAGGCCGCTAAAATCTTTGATGATCTATTCCTGGTCACCTTTAAGGAACTGGGCCTCATGGGCATTCAGGTGGAGCCTGGGGAGGTAATCAAAAAGGTGATCAGCCCCGTCAAAGACGTATACCTCAAGGGGTTGTTAGAACTGCTGGCCCTAACGTCCAGACAAAAGAGCGGAGAAACGCCCATGGCCGAGGATCTAGCGGAAGTGAAAAGACCTTGAGAAGATGACGACGAAGCGGCGGAAAGACCCTCCGGATTTCTAGCTTCTCTCACTCCGCCCCTTTTCCTTTTTCTCCCCCCACTCACTACGGACACGGGGCAGCGTTCTCCGGCCAGCCGCGAACTATACCGGGATGACCTCCGGCGGTCTCACTTCTTTCATGAGGATGGCTTCCGTGGGGCAGGTAATCGTGCAGACCCCGCACCCTACGCATTTCTCCGGAACGATCTGAGCCTTGGGCTCATCCCCTTCCATGCGGATGGCGTCGAAGATGCATCGGTCCAGGCACGCCTGACAGCCGATACATTCTTCCCCGTTGACCACCGCCAGAAAACGGCTGGGGGCAACGAGCTTATGACGGTTGGGAAGGCGCCAGTTGATGCAGCAATCCCGGCAGCAATTGCAGATGATGTGATCCACCTTCTGCCGGTTGTCCACGATGTGGACGAGGCCTTCTTTTTCCGCCATATGGAGGATGCGGATGGCCTCCTCCTTGGAGATGGCCCGACCCGTTCCCCGCTGAAGGCAGTAGTCCGCGGCCCGGTTGACCTGGATGCACACCTCCACGGGTTTCCCGCACTTTCCGTCCACCACGCGGCAAGTGCAGGGGGTCACCGCCAGCTGGCGGGCCTGGTTCACGATCTCGCGCACATCCTCCAGGGCCAAAACCTTGGCCTTGGATTCAATGGTAGCTCCTACGGGGATGACCCGGGTCGCCGGCTTGGGAAGAAAGGCTTCAATGACCTTCCCGAAGTCCGGCCATTCTTTGGCCGTGTACTCCTTCCAGAGATGAAGGAACTGACGCGTGGCCCCCTTCCAGAGGACCGAACTGTCGTGAAACTGGGGAACCGATTTGACCCGGTAGTAGCGGAGTTGGCCTTCCTTTTTAGAATGGAAAAGGAGGCCTTTCCGAAAAAGATCTTCGACCATGACCTGGAGGACTTCTTCGGCGATGTCCGTCTTTGCCGATAGCTCGGAGAGAGTGGCCGGCGGGAAGGCGGCCATGAGCAACCGGATCTCTCGTTCATCCGCGATCTCCTCTATGATCCGGGGAAGAATCTTGGAATCAGGAGCTCCCAGCATCTTGGAAAGCTCCTGGTAGAGACTTGAGGCTGTCATTCTATTTTCTCCTGCAGTCCGATTCTTTTCTTCTTGACCTTCCTCTTCCGTAGGAAGAAAAAAAGGCCAGAAGGCCTTCACGAGTTTTAAACCTACTAACTTTTAGAATTTTCGTCAATGATAAATTCGGCCTTTTCGCACCCTCCTGCACCATTTTTGCCCAGACTGGTTAAGAGTCAACACCCGCGAATAAATTTTGGTTATTGTTGATCTATCGGTCCCGGCAGGCGATCCGTCGCCCAGTCGGCAGACGAAAATTCAGCATTCCTCCCGGTGGTTTCTTTTCCCGCCCACTTCCATAATTCTATGATTTTTCAGCGATTCCATCATGGACCCGGAAAAGGGATCCTCTGGCACAAGAGTTGAATAGCATTCCCAAAGAATCAAGGGAATGGAATGGCGATTAGGAAAATGCGTCCGGGTGCTCATGACTCAGAATTCGTTCCCTCAAGGAAGGATGGAAAATTCCCCGACGAGGGAGAAGAGAAATGAAAAAAGGATTATGGGGCTTGAGTCTGGCGATTTTTTTGACGTTCACATCGGCCATGAATGCGGGGGGCCAAGAGCTTAAGACGGAGACCACACCAGCAGCCGAAGCAGGGAATATAAGGAGGGATTTATGAAGAGAATCTTTATTGCCGTAATCGTGACGATGGCCCTGATTGGACCAGCGGTCTTGACCTTTGCCCAGGAGAAACCCAAAGTGGAAATTGCCCCTCCCGCGGCCGGGGAACAGGCCAAGGCAGCGCCTCCTACCCCCGCGGGAGTGCCGAAGGTTGACAGCGGAGATACGGCCTGGATGCTGGCGTCGGCAGCTCTGGTTTTGCTGATGACGCCGGGACTGGGACTCTTTTATGGGGGCATGGTCCGGACGAAGAATGTGCTGGGAACGATCATGCAAAGCTTCATCATCATCGCTCTCATTACCATTCAGTGGATCCTCTGGGGGTACAGTCTGGCTTTTGGCCCCGATGTAGGAGGCATCATCGGGAACCTTTCCTGGTTCGGGTTGAACGGGGTGGGCCTGGACCCTTACCCGGACTACGCGGCTACGATCCCCCATCAGGCTTTCATGATTTACCAGGCCATGTTTGCCATCATCACGCCGGCATTGATTACCGGAGCGATTGCCGAACGGATGAAGTTCAAGACCTTCATCGTCTTCACCCTTCTGTGGGCCACCTTGGTCTATGATCCCATTGCCCACTGGGTCTGGGGAGTGGGAGGGTGGATCCGGGCGATGGGGGCCCTGGATTTTGCGGGGGGTACCGTCGTCCACATCAGTTCGGGCATATCGGCTCTGGCTGCGGCTCTTCTGGTGGGAAAGAGAAAGGGGTTCGGCCGGGATCCCATGGGACCCCATAACCTTCCCATGACCATTTTGGGAGCCGCCATCCTCTGGTTTGGGTGGTTTGGTTTTAATGCCGGAAGCGCCATTGCCGCCGGAAAACTCAGCACCAGTGCCTTCGTGGTAACCCACATCGCCACCGCGGCGGCGGCCCTTTCCTGGCCGGCAGCCGAATGGATTTACAGGGGGAAACCCACAACCTTGGGGGCAGCGAGCGGAGCGGTGGCAGGGCTGGTGGCCATCACCCCGGGTTCCGGCTTCGTAGGCCCGATCTCCGCCTTGATCATCGGGCTGGTCGCAGGAATTCTCTGCTACGCGGGAGTCATGGGGAAAAACCGCTTTGGGTATGACGACAGCTTGGATGTGGTGGGAGTGCACGGAGTCGGGGGCACCTGGGGGGCTCTGGCCACGGGGCTCTTCGCATCCAAAGTGATCAATGATGCCGGGGACAATGGCCTCTTCTTCGGACACCCGGGTTTGTTCGGGGTGCAGGTGGTGGCAGTGCTGGTGACCTGGGTTTATGCGTTTGTCGTGACCCTGATTCTCCTGAAAGTCCTGGACTGGACCATGGGCTTGCGAGTAAGCGAGGAAGATGAAGAGATGGGGCTGGACTTGAGCCAGCACAGCGAAACGGGATACAACTTCTAAATTGCGAATTGTAAATTTGGAATTGCGCATTTTTGCCTTCTTTCAATTTACAATCCGCAATTCGAAATTCGCAATTTAGCGGGGGGTGGAGATGAAAAAGGTCGAGGCGATCATCAAGCCGTTCAAATTGGATGACGTGAAAGCAGCCCTGAGCGCGGTTGCCGTGCAGGGAATGACCGTCACGGAGGTCCAAGGGTTCGGCCGGCAGAAGGGACACAAGGAAGTTTACCGGGGGGCGGAGTATGTGGTCGAACTGGTTCCCAAGATCAAGATTGAAGTCGTGGTCCCGGATGGTGCGTTGACCCGGGTGGTAGAAACCATCGCCAAAGCGGCCCAGACCGGCAAGATTGGAGATGGGAAGATTTTTGTCACCCCCGTGGAGGAGGCAGTAAGGATCAGAACCGGGGAAAGAGGGGAAGGAGCCCTATAAAATACGATTGCGCATTTCGCATTGTTTTCGCTTTTTTTATGCGCAATGCGCAATTTCCAATGCGCAATTAAAAAGGGTGTGCCATCCTGCCCAGTCTTTGCGCAGTCAGCGTAAAAATCAGCAGGCGGAGCAAAAAGCATCTCTGTCCTTCAAAAATTAACTTTCCGATTTTATTCATTTTGATCAATTTTTGGGCTCCTTGAAAATTTGGCACGCCGGTTGATTATCCCCTGACCAGGATGCAGGTGCGAATCCGGCAACCTTGGGGAGGTATTTATGAAGAAAGGCATCTTGGTCATGGGGATTCTCCTATGTCTGGCGACCGGCATCGGAATGGCTGAAGACCCCGCGGCCCTCAAAACATTGGCCCCGGCGAAGGTGGAGGAGGCCGCGGCGATTCAACCCGCTTCCACGGCTTCCCCGACGGGAAAGATCGACGCCGCAGATACGGCTTGGATCCTCATGTCGGCGGCCCTGGTGATGCTGATGACGCCCGGGCTGGCCCTCTTCTATGGAGGGATGGTTCGCACCAAGAATGTTCTGGGGACGATCATGCAGAGTTTCATGGTGATCGCGCTGATCAGCGTTCAGTGGGCCTTCTTCGGGTACAGCCTCGCCTTTGGCCCCACGGTGGGAGGAATCATCGGGGACCTCTCCTGGCTGGGACTGAGGGGAGTGGGGTTGGCCCCCAATCCGGATTACGCCGCGACCGTCCCCCATCAGGCGTTCATGATCTACCAGGGCATGTTTGCGGTCATTACCCCGGCGTTGCTCATGGGGGCCATTGCCGAACGGATGAAATTCAGCACCTTCTTTATTTTCACGCTGCTGTGGAGTACACTCGTGTATGACCCCATCGCTCACTGGGTCTGGGGGATGGGGGGATGGATTCGCAAGATGGGAGGGCTTGACTTTGCGGGGGGGATTGTCGTGCATCTCAGCTCCGGAGTTTCGGCGCTGGCGGCGGCTGTTCTGGTGGGGAGACGAAAAGGGTACGGGATGGAATCCATGGCGCCCCACAGTTTGCCCATGACCCTCATGGGGACCGGAATTCTCTGGTTCGGATGGTTTGGGTTCAATGCGGGCAGCGCGATTTCGTCCGGAATGTTGAGCACAAGCGCCTTTGTGGTGACCCACCTCGCTGCCGCCGCGGGGGCTCTTTCCTGGGTCCTGGTGGAATGGGCGTACAAGGGGAAACCCACCACCCTGGGAGTGGCCAGCGGAGCCGTGGCCGGATTGGCCACCATAACTCCCGCTTCGGGGTTCGTGACCCCCCTGGCGGCCTTGTTCATCGGGCTCACGGCGGGGGTTTTCTGTTACGTGGGGGTATTCGCCAAGAATAAATTCCGTTATGATGATAGCCTTGATGTGGTGGGAATCCATGGAGTGGGCGGTATCTGGGGGGCTCTGGCCATCGGGCTCTTGGCCACGAAAGAAGTCAATGAGGCGGGCAATAACGGCCTGCTCTGGGGAAATGCGGACCTGCTTGGGATTCAAGCCCTGGCAGTTTTGGCCACCATGGCCTATGCCTTTGTGGTAACCTTTATTCTGTTGAAAGGACTGGGCTGGGCGATGGGCTTGAGGTTGAACGAAGAAGAGGAAGACAGCGGCTTGGATCTAACCCAGCACAACGAGACGGGGTACAACTACTAAATTGCGAATTTTGCATTTCGCATTGCGCATTGAAAAGACCCTCAAAATGCGCAATGCGCAATTTACAATGCGCAATTGGAGGAGGGGGTTGGAATGAAAAAAGTCGAAGCGATCATTAAACCGTTTAAGCTGGATGAAGTGAAGAATGCCCTCAGCTCCGTGGCGGTCCAGGGGATGACGGTGACCGAGGTCCGGGGGTTTGGAAGGCAAAAGGGGCACAAGGAAGTCTACCGCGGGGCTGAATACATAGTGGAACTCGTGCCCAAGATCAAGATCGAAGTCGTCGTTCCCGACGGGGCCGTGACGCGGGTGGTGGAGACGATCAGCAAAGCCGCCAAGACGGGAAAGATCGGAGACGGAAAAATTTTCGTCCTGCCCGTGGAAGAAGCAGTGAGAATCCGGACCGGGGAACGGGGCGAGGGAGCCCTGTAAAAACAAGTTCGAGGCCAGAGGCCCGGGGCACGAGAGCAAAAAGAAACCTCGAACCTTATCCGCTGCGCATTTTATGAGATGGATCAGATGGCATTGGACCAAACCATAGATAGCCTTGAAGATATTGAGAGATTTCTCCGCACCGGCCAGGAATGGCTGAAGAAGCGGCATGGAGAGGGGGCCTCCGGGGCAGAGATGGGCCAGAGCCGATCGGCGTTGATGGATAATGTGATCCGACGCCTCTGGAAGAGGGCCTCCCGGCCGCAGGGAGAGAAAGAACCCGGGGAGGGAGTCGCGCTCCTGGCCATGGGCGGGTATGGAAGGGAAGAACTCAACCCCTTCTCGGATATCGATCTTTTTTTTCTCCATCTTCCGGGCAAAGGAAAGGAGCTGGGATCTTGGGTGAAAACCATCCTCCATCCTCTTTGGGATTGGGGGCTCACCGTAGGCTATACCGTGCAGACTTCCAAGGAAAGCTGGAAGGCGGCCCAAAAAGAACTGGACCTCCTCCTCTCCTTCTTGGATGCGCGCTGGATGGCCGGGGACAAAGGGGCCTTCCTCCATTGGGAAGAAGAGTTCTCCCGGGGGTTGAAAGGCGGCCGGGAAAAAGAAATGATCCTGCAGATTCAACAATCCGCCGAATCCCGCCATAAGAAGCTGGGGGACTCCGTCTTTGTGCTGGAGCCGGAAGTAAAAGACGGGAAGGGAGGATTGCGGGATTATCATGCGGCCTTATGGGCGGCGAAAATCAAATTCTCCCTCCGGTCGGCCCGGCAGATAGCCGAACAGGGCCTTTTGAGCGAAAAAGAATGGGAGACTTATTCCCGGGGTCTGGATTTTCTCTGGCGGGTTCGCGATCAACTCCATTACCTGCACGGGAGGAGGGAAGACCGGCTTTCTTTCGAGGACCAAACCACTTTGGCCCAAGTGCTCGGCTACCAGGGAGAGGACCCTCTCCGGAATACGGAATCCTTCCTCAAAGATTACTTCCACCAGGCTCTTCGGATTCACCATCTTTCCTGGAACATCCTGGAAAAATGCCTGAACGAGGCTCTGGGCTCCACCCGGACCTGGTGGCGGAAGGCGGCGCCGGAGATCGCTCCGGGGTTTCTCCTGTACCATGGAAGGCTGGCCCTATCCGATTCCGACAGCTTTGACCGGAATCCTTTCCAGATCTGGAAGGCTTTTGATATTATCCACCGTCACGGGATGGAATTAAGCGCCGGCCTGCAGGAGATCATCGCCCAGAAGCTGGGCCTGATGAATGAGCGGTTTCGCTCGTCCCCGGAATCCATCCGTTCCTTTCTGTCCTACTTCGAGCAGCCCGGACACCTATACCGGGTTTTGGAAGAGATGTACGAGACCGACTTCCTGCGCCGATTCCTCCCGGAGTTCGAAAGAGTCCACTGTCATATCCAGTACGACCGGTATCACCTCTATCCCGTGGATGTTCATTCCCTGTATGCCGTGCAGGAATTGGAGGTGCTGGGACGGAAGAACGGTCCTCAACCCTGGCCCCTCTTCGAACAGTTGATGAGAGAGATCCAGGACCCTCCGCTCCTGAAACTGGCGGCCCTGCTTCATGACCTGGGCAAGGCGGAAGGCGCCTCCCATGCCCTCCGGGGGGAGAAGATCGCTGAATCCATCGGCGAGCGCCTCGGACTCTCCGCAGAGAGGATCGACACCCTGCGCTTTTTGGTGCGGGAACATCTGATCTTTGCGGAGATCGCCCAACGGAGGGACCTCAACGATGAGAACCTGATCTTCCGTTTCGCCCAAACGGTGGGAAACCGGGAACGGCTGAAAATGCTCTACCTGCTGGCTTTCGCCGACCTCCGCGCCGTGGGGCCCTCGGCCTGGACCGCCTGGAAGGACACTCTGCTGCGGGAATTGTTCCTCAAGACTCTCCATCTTCTGGACCGGGGAGAAGGACTCCAGAAGGAAGATCAGGAGCGGGTGATCGGGATCCAGAGGGAAGTCATGGAGCTGGTCAAAGGCCAGATTCCCCCTCCGGAGATATCGGAGTATCTGGTCAATATTCCCCGGCGCCACTACCAGGTCCATGAGGCGCGGGCCCTCGGGAAACAGATCCTCATGGCGGAAAAGCTGGCCGAGCAGACGGTGGCCCTGGACGGAGAAGAAAAACCGGAAGAAGGGGGAGACGAGATTACCGTCGTCGCCCGTGACGAACCCGGCCTGTTTGCCAAGATTTGCGGGGTCCTCACGGCCAATTTGCTGAATATCCTGTCGGCCCAGATCAGTACCTGGGAGAATGGGATCGCCGTGGATCAGTTCCGGGTTCAGAGCTTGATTGAAGAAGGGCTGCTTCAGCCACGCAGGTGGACGAAGCTGCAGGAAGACCTGAAAAAAGTCCTGGAAGGGAGAGTGGAGGTCGACCGACTCCTACAAGAAGTCGTTCCCCCTCTTTTCTACCGATACGCCAAGCTGCGCTCCGCCCCCCGAGTCGAAGTGGACAATGTGACCTCCGACTTTTACACTTTAGTGGAGGTCTTTACCTATGACCGTCCGGGCCTTCTTTACCGCATTGCCCAGAAGCTCTTCGAGATGAGCTTGAATCTGTGGATGGCCCGCATTTCCACCAAGGTGGATCAGGTCGTCGATGTTTTCTATGTCCAGGATATGAGCGGGGCCAAAATCGAAGACGAGCAGAAGATTTCCACGATTAAATCGGAGCTCCTGCGGGAGCTGGAGAGGCCGGAGAACTGATTCTCTGGGGCCCAAGAGGATAAGAAAACCGCCTTCCTTTTACTGACCGATTTTGAGCATACTGATTAATTTCGATGCATCAAGGTAAGTAATGGAAAACAAACATGTTGTTTTTTACAAACCGCGGCGAATGGTCGGCGCTGCACAATTAATAAGCAGAAAGGCGAAAGGAGGTTCATAACGGCTCATAAGGCACGGCTGGCCTAAATTAGTAAGATTTTGATTTGTAAAGAAAAATAAAGATTCGGCAAATTTCGTGTTGGTATCAGGATTGCTTATGGAAAGGTCAAAAAAAAATCAGGGTGATTGCTATGGCAGCAATTCTAGTGATCAAAGATGATCACGAACTCCAGGGCCTGATCGAAAGGATCCTGCCCCCGAGCGAAGTGAGGATGACCGGGAAGGACCTTCCCGAACCGTTGCAGCGTCTGTTTCCGTCGAAAGAGGCAAAAGCGGAAGAGCCAACCCATACGCTGGAAGGGGTGGTGCGGGAGGTCCTGAGATCCGAGGTCAACACGGGCAATGAAGACCACATCCATGAGTCGATCATCGGCAAAGTGGAGCGGGCTTTGATCGGGATGGTCCTGGAAGAGGAACGGGGCAATCAAGTGCGTGCCGCCCGGAGGCTGGGAATCAACCGCAACACCCTGAGAAAGAAGATGAAGGATTTTCAAATCATCACTCGTGTGATTACGAGCTGACAAAACAGGAGGATATAAAGATGGCGAAAGAGACAGCAGCCAAAATTTTGAAGAAGATGGAAGAGAACGATATTCATTTCGTGAAACTGTGGTTCACCGATATTCTGGGGTTTCTGAAAAGTTTCAGCGTGCCCTTCGATGAAATGGAGAAGGCCTTTGACGAAGGGATCGGTTTCGACGGGTCGTCTATCGAAGGTTTCGTGCGGATCGACGAGAGCGACATGGTGGCTATCCCGGATCCCTCCACCTTTGCCATCCTGCCCTGGCGTCCCAAGGAGAAGGGCGTGGCCCGGGTGTTCTGCGACATCGTCACCCCAGACGGAAAGCCGTTCGAAGGGGACCCGCGTTATGTTTTGAAGAAGAACCTGGAGAAGGCCAAGAAGCTGGGGTACACCTATTACACCGGGCCGGAGTTGGAGTATTTCTATTTTAAAGATTCTCATTCTACGGAAGTACTGGACAAAGGGGGATACTTCGACCTGATCCCCCGCGACGAAGCCCTCGACCTTCGCAGGGAGACGGTCCTCTTCTGCGAGGCCCTGGGAATCAAGATCGAGTACTCCCACCACGAAGTGGCTCCTTCCCAGCACGAAATCGACATGCGGTACACCGATGCCCTGACCATGGCTGACAACGTGATGACCTACCGCTTGATTGTGAAAGAGGTGGCCTACCGGCAGGGAGTTTATGCGACCTTCATGCCCAAACCCCTCTTCGGGGAGAACGGCTCGGGAATGCATTGCCACATGTCCCTCTTCAAGGGGACCCGGAATGCCTTCTTCGATGTCAAAGGCCAGTACCACCTCTCGGATAATGCCCGGTATTTTATCGGGGGGCTTTTGAAGTACGGCCCGGAACTCACCGCGATCACCTGTCAGTGGGTGAATTCCTACAAGCGCCTGGTCCCGGGGTACGAGGCCCCCGTGTACCTCTCCTGGGCCCAGCGGAATCGCTCGGACCTGGTCCGGGTCCCCATGTACAAACCGGGCAAGGAGGAAGCGACCCGGATCGAGTACCGCAGCCCGGACCCGGCTTGTAACCCGTACCTCGCCTTTTCCGTGATGCTGGCTGCCGGGCTCGCCGGGATCGAGCAGAAGATCGAGCCCCCCGACCCGGTGGAAGAGAACGTTTACAAGATGTCCGAGGAAGAGAGACTGAAGAGGCGGATCCGCCAGCTTCCGGGGAGCCTTCAGGAGGCTATCCAGCTCACCGAAAAGAGCCAGATGGTCCGGGAAGCGCTGGGCGATCATGTCTTCCAACACTTCATCGAAAACAAGAAAGTGGAGTGGGACAAGTACCGAATCCAGATCACTTCCTACGAGCTCGAAAAGTACCTGCCGCTGCTGTAAGAGCCGGCAAGCCGAGACGATCGAGCGGGGCTGTCATTCCCTCTATCCCTAGAGGGTAGGCAGCCTTGCTTGTGGGGAGGGGCTGCGGCCCCTCCCACTGTTTGTGGGGCCGAGATTTGGGACGGGAAGTCAAACGCATGGAAAAGACGAAGGTTGAGATCGCCATATTTTTCTGCACCCACCTGAGAGCAAGGGTTCAGGGAATTCTCAAGGGTTCGAGCGGGTCGGGAGCGGATCGATTCCGGCCCGTCGCTCTTCCCTGCTCCGGCAAGTTGGAAGTCTTTCAGCTGACCCGAGCCTTGGAGTCCGGCGCCGATGGAGTGGCGCTCTTCGGATGCCCGGAAGATGCGTGCCGCTATCTGGCGGGGAGCTTGCGCGCCAGGGGGCGAGTCGGTCACACCGTCAGGATTCTGGAGGAGATCGGGCTGGGGAAGGATCGGGTGCGACGGTTTGTGGTGGAAACCCAGCCTGAACAAGACCTCTTGCAGGATTTCTCCGGATGGGTGGAAAGAGTCAGAGCCATGGACCGCTTTAGAAAAAATCATGACGGCAAAGTCCGAAACTCCACGCCCGCGGCTGAAGGAGAAGGCCGAGCCTGACTTTGAGTTCTTTTTTTTGAGATATCCGGACGCGGATGGAATGTTCAATACATAAAGAGGTCAAACGGGGATGCCCAAAAAGTACCATCTGAAACCCAAGACGGCGCTCTCGCGCTCTGTCCCCCTGGGCCCCTTTGGGATCATCGAGGGGGATGGTTGCTTGAACTGTTCCAAATGCGTCAAGAAGGCGTGTGCCTATGAAGTCTACCAGAAGCGGGCCTACGATGCGCAGCAGATGACCGACACGGCGGATTCGCTCTGCAAGAACTGCTTCCGCTGCGTTCAGGAATGCTATGCCCGAATCCTCTCCAAGAGCGCCAACCCGGAATACTGGTCCATGGGGGACGATTACTGGACGCCGGAGATCATCGGGACCAACCAGCGCCAGGCAGAGTCGGGCAAAATCCCGGTCTCCGGGGGAGGGTATGGCGGGCCCTTTGCCGGACCTGGTTTCGACAGCATGTGGACGGACATGTCCGAAATCGTCCGCCCCACCCGCGACGGCATTCATGGCCGGGAATATATCAGCACGGCGATGGAACTGGGGCGAGCCTGCCAGCCTGCGGCCTTCATGTCCTCCTTCGGGCCGGAGGGGGGCGGAAAAAGCGGCGGCTCCCCCCGGGTAGAAATCTCGGTTCCTTTCCTTTTCGACCTTCTTCCTTTCCAGGATTCGACCCCCGCGGTCCTGGCCGCCGTGGCCCGGGCGGCCAAAGAGGTTAACACGTTGATGGTTCTGCCGGCCGAGTCGATCGCCGGGGAACTGGCCTTCTGGGCGTGGCACCTGGTACCCTTGCTTCCCCCGGGAAACCTGGGACGGTTTATCCCTCTGATTCAGCAGTGCCGCATGGTACAGATCCTCGCGGACGATGAAGCCCCGAAAAGAATCGAAGAGATCAAGGGCTACCGCGCCGAAGCGATCGTGTCCGTCCGCCTTCCTTTGACGCCCCGCGCGGAAGAAAAGGTGGAGTTTCTGCTGGAATCCGGCGTCGAGGTGATCCATCTTCTGGCTGATGAGAAAGGGCGGGAGCTAGAGGCTTCCACCCCTCAGTTTATCAAGGACCGCATCCGAAACATCCACCAGCTCCTGGTGAAAAAGGGAGAGCGGGATCGGGTAACCCTCATCGGCGGCGGGGGGATCGCTCTAGCCGAGCATGTAGCCAAAGCGATCATTTGCGGGGCGGACGCCGTTTCCATTGATCGTCCCCTCCTCGTTTCCCTGGAATGCCGGCTATGCGGGCAGTGCAAGAAAGGGGAATCCTGCCCGGTCGGCGTTGGGAATATTGAGCCGGGCTGGGGGAGGCAGCGGGCGGTCAATCTCGTTGCCGCCTGGCACGGACAGCTCCTGGAGGTCCTGGGGGCCATGGGGATGCGCGATGTGCGCAGACTCCGGGGCGAAATGGGCCGGGCGATTTTCCGGGAAGACATCGAGCGGGAGACCTTCGGCCAGATCTTCGGGGAAAGAGCCAATATCCATCGGCCTGCGGCACAACACGTTCAGCAGGGAGAAGAAGTCCGTGTCCTGGCCACCTGAAATCAAGCGGGTTCCCTCCCGGTATCGGAACCCCATCGGAAAATATAAGATCCATCGGGATAGGGGGTGCATCCATTGCGGGCTCTGCGCCGAATTATGCCCGCGGGGGGTGCATCAGCGCCTCGGTAAGAAGATGCTGGCTCCCCGGGACGAATGGTGCATCGGGCCCTCCTGCCAGAAGAACGAGTATTATTGCATCCGCCGCTGCCCGCAGAAAGCCCTGCGGATAGCGGTCAACCCCAACTTGCAGGCTCTGCGCGACCATCGCTGGCCCGCGGACCTGATCCTTTCCAACTGGCAGCAGGCCGAGACCGGGGATCTTCCGGCCTCCGACCTGGAGTACCGGATCGGGGCGTCCGGGGGCGGGTTCGACCGCTTGCGGCTGCTTTTCCCAAAGATTCATCCGGACCTCCTGCCGGCCGAAGAGGAGATCTCCACTTCCTTGCTCTTGAACCGGCGTGAAGACGGACGGCCCCAAGTCCAGATCCGGGTTCCCTTCTACGGGGGGGGGATGTCCTTCGGATCGGTCAGCAACAACACCATGCTGGCCCGCGTCAGAGCGGCGCAGGCCTGGGACACCTTCACCTGCACGGGCGAAGGAGGGTTCCCCGAATCGCTGAAGGCCCACGACGACCACATGATCACCCAGGTGGCCACCGGCCTCTTCGGGGTGAGCGAAGAGACTATTCAGCGCGTCCGGATCGTAGAATTCAAGTACGCTCAGGGAGCCAAACCCGGCCTGGGGGGACACCTTCTTGGCGACAAAGTCACTCCCGCCGTGGCCCAGATGCGGGAGGCGCTGGTGGGCAACGCCCTCTTCTCTCCGTTTCCCTTCCATAGCGTCTACTCGGTGGAAGATCACAAAAAGCACGTGGACTGGATCAAGGAAGTCAACCCCCGCTGCCTGGTGTCGGTAAAGGTCTCCACCCCCACTGACGTAGACATGGTAGCCGTAGGGAGCTATTACGCCGGCGCCCATATCATCCACCTCGACGGGAGCTACGGGGGGACCGGAGCGGCGCCGGATATCGCCAAGAAAAACATCGCCATGCCCATTGAATACGCGATCCCGAAAGTACACCGCTTCCTGGTGGAGGAGGGGATCCGCAACCGGGTCACCTTTATCGCCAGCGGGGGGATCCGCACGGCCTACGACATCGCCAAGGCCATTGCCCTGGGGGCCGATGGGGTGGTGGTGGGTACGGCGGACATGGTCTCCCTGGAGTGCATCCGGTGTCGCAACTGCGAAAGCGGCCGCGGGTGTCCCCGGGCCATCGCCACCACCGACCCGGAATATTCCAACCAGATGGACGTGGAGTGGGCCGCCCAGCGAATCATCAACCTCTACGGCTCATGGAGGAAGCAGCTGGTGGCCATTCTTCGTCTGCTGGGCATGCGTTCCATCACCGAGCTGGTGGGCCGGACCGACTGCCTGATCCACTTGGATTACCAACCCGGGGAGCTCGACGACGACATCAAGCCCTTTCTGGCGGGGAGCAACGGGGAAAAGGCATAGGGTACAAGGCGCAAGGTACAGGGCACAAGGCAATAGGCAAAAGGCAAAAGAAACTCTTAACTTCTTGCCTAATGCCGCACTGGAGTAAGGTATGGGTGGAGAAGCGGACCAGATCTTAAAGATTTTATCCTCTCGCAGGAGCCTGATCCAGAATTTTGCCGACCCGCCGCGGTGGAAGGCTGAAGAAGAGGGGGGCTGCGGGGTGACCGGGTTTGCCTGCTCCGTTCCCGTGGGCGGCAGGCATATCATCGAGCCCTCGCGGCAGATGAACAACCGGGGCAACGGCAAGGGCGGAGGAATCGCCGCCGTGGGCCTTTGCCCGGAGGACCTGGGAGTCTCGATGGAGATATTGGAGGAAGACTACCTGCTGCAGGTGGCCTTCCTCGACCCGGAGGCTCGCCCGGCGGTGGAAGAGGCTTTCATCGAACCATTCCTGGAGGTCCACCATCGGCAGGAAGTCCCCACGGTGGGGGATTATCGGGAGGTGGAAGGACTCGAAGTGCAGCCTCCCGACGTGACCCGCTACTTCGTCCGGGTAAAACCGGAGGTCCTCCGCGATTTCGCGGCCCGCAATAAATTCAACGGCATGGAACCACGGAAGGCGGAAGATGAATTTATCTTCCAGAACAGCTTCCAGTTGAATCAGCATTTTTACGCCTCCCTGGGGGAAAAGAAGGCTTTCGTCCTTTCNNCACGGAAGGGACCTGATGATCCTCAAAATCGTGGGCTACGCCGAGCAGGTGGCGCAGTATTATCGATTGGAGGATTTCAAGGCTCACATCTGGATCGCCCATCAGAGGTACCCGACTAGAGGCCGGGTCTGGCATCCCGGCGGGGCCCATCCCTTCATCGGCCTCAACGAAGCTCTGGTGCACAACGGGGATTTTGCCAACTATCACTCGGTCTGCGAATACCTCCGGCAATACAATCTGGCCCCTCTCTTCCTCACGGACACGGAGGTTTCCGTTTTGCTCTTCGACCTGCTCAACCGGGTCATGGGCTACCCCCTGGAATACATCATCGAAGCGCTCGCCCCCACAACCGAGCTGGACTTTGACCGCCTTCCGCCGGAGAAGCAGAGGGTCTACCGGGAGATCCAGGCCGCGCATATCCACGGGTCCCCGGACGGCCCGTGGTTCTTCATCATCGCGCGGAACGATCCGGCCCAGAACGTCCGGCAGCTGATCGGCATCACCGACACGGCCATGCTGCGNNATGCTGCGGCCGCAGGTCTTTGCCCTCTCGGAAGGGGAGATCCAGGTGGGACTCATCTGCTCGGAGAAGCAGGCCATCGACGCCACTCTCCACAGCCTGAGTTCCGAGGACCCGCGCTTCCACCGGTTCGCCGACAAGTACTGGAACGCCCGGGGAGGAAGCCACACGGATGGAGGGGCCTTCATCTTCACCATTCAGGAGGGCGGGAACGGCCATCGGGGGAAGAAGCTGACCTGCACGGACAAGTTCGGCCGCCCCATCACCATCGCCGAAGCGCAGCGGGTGTGGGACCATGAGCCGCGCCCGGTGGCGGCCGAGGTTCGCGAAAACCTGCACAAAGAAGTAAAGGAGAGACTCTGGTCCGGCGACGGGCGCTCCCTCTTCGAAAATTTCGAAGCCCAGGTTTCTCAATGGGATTACGATACCTACCGGGAGTTCGGGGAAGAAATGGTCCGGGCTGCGAACCTCGGTGATGCGAACCGCTCCGTGGCCATCGAAGCGTTGACCCACCTACTGGACCGGCGGGCGGATCCCGGAGAGAAACGGAGGAGCTGCCTACTCGAAATATCCGAGGTGAGCCTGGAGAAGATCTTTTCCTCGGTCCCCGGCTTGGACTCCAATCTGGGCGGAGCCTACCGGAGAATCGATTGGTCTTCCCGCAAGACCCTCCGGAAGCCTGAAGGAGGAGAAAGCATCCTCCTCCTGGATGCCGCCCAATTTCCGCCGGAGGGCGAAGAGGGGGCCGCCCGTCTCCTGACCCAGGCCTATCATCTTGGCTGGAATAGCTTTATCGTCTACCGGTGCCGGGGACATCGTTTCCTCGGCTGCGGCCTGGGGCCTGCGACCCGCGGGGTCCGGATCGATGTGTACGGAAGCTCGGGGGATTACCTGGGATCGGGGCTGGATGGCCTGGAGATGCAGATCCATGGAAACGCCCAGGACCAGTTGGGTCAGATCCTGAAAACGGGAAAGCTGGTTATCCATGGCGATGTGGGACAGACCTTCATGTACGGGGCCAAGGGAGGCGAGGTTTACGTCCTGGGGAACGCGGCGGGCCGGCCTCTGATCAACGCCGTGGGAAGACCCCGAGTGGTCATCAACGGAACGGCCCTTGACTACCTGGCCGAATCCTTCATGGCCGGAGATCCCCTCAACGGCGGCGGTTTTGTCATCCTCAACGGTATGGAATTCGACGAGCATGGCCGGATCCGCGAACAGGCCATGCCTTTTCCGGGGTCCAATCTCTTCTCCCTCGCCTCCGGCGGGGCCATTTACGTGCGGGACCCACATCAACGGCTGGCAAAAGAACAGTTGAACGGCGGAGAGTTTGCCCTCCTGGAGGAGAAGGACTGGAAACTCATTCTTCCCTACCTGCAGGAGAATGAGAGGCTTTTCGACATCTCCGTGGAGAAGAACCTTCTGGCCGTCGACGGGAAGAGAAGAAGGCCCGAAGAGGTCTACCGCAAAGTCGGGGCCGTAAAGCTCTCCGTACTATCCGCTTCGGCACCGGACGACGAGGATTAAAGGAAGTTGTGCAGGCGCTTGGTCGCGTAGCCGCGCAGTCTCCAGGTCGCGCGACCCCACAGCCTTATAATCCTAGGGTCGAATTCCACCTCCTGTCTGATATCAACCGATTCAACATCATCCAGGGACAGGGAAATCTGCTCCCAAGCATATTCCGCCAAATTCCACCCAACCGAGACTCTACCCCATCATTCGACTACACGCCCACGCGACTTCGCGCCGATGCGACAGCGTGACTACAAAACGTTCCCTTTGGTTTGACATCACTCTTCCCTTCGTCTATAGTAGGGAAAAAATGAAACCCAGCCGGAGAGCGCGAATCGAGGAAATGGGGCGAAAGGCCAAGGGTCTCCGGGGACTCGATGCGTCGGAGGAGGGAAGGAGGGCCCGGTAGCCTGGCAAGAGGTTTGCGCTCCTAAGTTTGCGATTAAAATCCTAATCCTTCCTCCCTTTAAGGGGGAAGGCAGGGGAGCCGATAAAGAGGAAGGAGTAGGCGGGGTTTCCCGGCTGCTGATTTTAGGCGGGAATCTTCCGCGTCCCGCCGTCTGGGCCCTCATTCCTTTCACCCGGCGAATTGGGAAAAGACAGAGGTCCAATTTCTCCCGGAGGTGAACCCGAAGCAGGGGAGGGCATCCAAGCCCTGAGGGGGAGAGGTTGTTTTTCCCCCAGCAGAATGATATGATTTATATGATTCAAAGGACCGGCCCGGCGGGCCGGCAATTCCCTCGACCGGGCGCCGCCAGGGAAGGCTCTATTCACTCGGGGCCCCCGAAGGGTTCCGACCGGCAAGAGTGGGGGAACGGGGTATCATCAAGAGGGAATGAGTGAGCTCTAGGAAATCCTCAAAAAGAAGCCTCAAACCTGAGATCCTCACAAAGGATTTCGATAAGGATATCGAAGAGGCCAAGTCGCTCAGAGACATCGAGCTCCTGGAGAAGAAGGATTCCCAACTCTGGTTTCTGGCCATCTTCGTGATCCTCCTGCAGACCCTCTTTCTTCTGGTCGTGGATCTCTCTTCCCTGAACCTTTCCCCGTGGGAATTGTGGGAAGGATTGACCTCCTTGCGGATCTCGGTGCTGATCTTACCGGCGGCCATCCTGCTGCTGGCGTTCTGCTATTATGTATTTTCCCAAAAACGGAAATTTGGGGAGGAGCGGCGGCAGATCTTCATCCATAAAGTCAAGCTGGAACGGGCGAGGGGCAGCATGGAGGAGGTGGTGGCGCTGGCCCAGGTCGGCTCGGCCATCAACAGCCATCGGGACTTTACGGGCGTCCTGGAGATGGTCGGGCGGGAATCCTTGAACTGCCTGAAGGCCCATCGCTCCACCGTCTTCCTCCTGGAAGAGAAAAGCGGGATCCTCAAAACCCAATTCACTTTCACCTCGGACTCCCTCCATGAACAGGTGGGCCTGTTTGAAGAGAAGGAGATGGCCCGCAAGGCCCTGCGGCAGAAGAGGCCTTTCCTCCTGCGGGAGCCCGGGGATTTCTCCGATTTTCTGAAATACCAGGATCGGGACCGGAAGATTACCTCGCTGATCAGCATCCCTCTGGCATGGCAGGAAAAATCCATCGGCGCCCTCACCGCGGTCATCCTCGACGACGACCGGAAATTCACCGAGCGAGACCTCCAGTTCCTGGTGATCCTCGGCAACCAGGTCTCCACCGCCATGGAGACCTCCACCCTGGGAGAGGAAGTCCGCAAGGGGGTCAGCTTCCGGAAGAACTATGAACAATACCTGGACAACATTCTGAACCAGCTGCAAACCCTGTCGGATGTGGAACGGAGGCGAATCGAGAATCATATCGGGAAGCTTCTTCCGGCCTCGATCTTGGGGGCGAACCCTCCCCTTTCCGAACAGACCGAAGAGGTCGTGAAAGGAACCCTTCCGGTAGCCGAGCAGGAGGCCCTCAGCCGGCAGGCGGATGACCGGATCACGAAGATGCTCCAGGTGGATATAGAAGGGGAACCTCTGGCCGTTTCCCAGGATCTGGGCAACGGTGGGGTTTTTATCCGCACCCCCAACCCCTTGGACCTGGGAGAGGAGTTCCTCTTGAAACTCCATCTGGCCGAAGGAGAAAAACCGATCGAAGTGGAGTGCAAGGTGATCTGGACCAACAAGTACGGAAAGGAGAGCCGAACCTTGCGCCGGGGGATGGGGGTCAAATTTCTGAATCTCGCCCCGGGGCTTCAGAACCGGGTGGAAGCGTATGTCCGGTCCCACAAGAACCAACAATTTTCGTTCGCCGACGACCAGCATCGTTTATCCATAGAAGAGTGACAAAGAAGAGAGGCATCGAATCACGGGAATCTTTACCTTTCGTGCGGCAGGAGAAATTGCGTTTGGAGTCGGGGCGGTCGAACGGCTGGGGAGCGCCATTCGCAAGACCGGCGGGGGGAAGATCCTGACGGTGGTGGACCGCCGGTTTTGGCGAAACGGGTGCTTTCTCCAAGGTTCCCCCGTCTCCGGTGCGCGAAGGTTTGCTTTTCGTCCTCTTTTCCCGGAAGGCGGCTCTTCTGGCCGCCGGATGGGTGAAACGCCTGGCCCGGGACATCCAGGTCCCCCCTGCGGCTGAGCGACCTGGGGGGTCCCGAATCGGTCTTCCCCGGAATGGCGGAAAGGGCGCTGAAAGTTATCCGCCCGCTGAAGAACAACCCCCGGCCGGTCTCTTTCGAAGATGCCATCCAAACCTATCGCAGGGTTTTTTAACTTTCCATCTTGTCCTGGCAGGGGAATTTGGGGTAAGATTCCTTTCAGAAGGAAATGCGGAAGGCGGAATCCGGAAAGAGAAGTGCAAATCGATATGCGGGCTTTTATTCCGCAATCCGGATTCCGAATTCTTATTAGGGAGGTCGGCAGATGGGCGGAGCAGAATTGATCGGCAAAGAAGAGCAGGACGCCGTATCCGAGGTCATCGGCCGGGGCGTTCTTTTCCGGTACGGCTTCAACGAGAAAAGAAAGAACATTTTCAAGGTTCAGGATTTTGAAAACCAGTTTTCCAAATACGTGGGCAGCAAATATGCTTTGGGAGTCTCTTCCGGGTCGGCCGCCGTTCGAGTGGCCGTGGCCTCCCTGGGAATCAGGAGGGGCGATGAGGTCATCACCCAGTGCTTCACCTTTGTCGCCACCGTGGAAGGGGTCCTGGAGGCGGGGGCAACCCCCGTGCTGACCGAAGTAGATACCTCCTTGAACATGGACCCCCAAGACCTGGAAGCCAAGATCACCGATAAGACCCGGGCCATCATGCCGGTTCACATGCTCGGAGTTCCCGCACGCATGGACGAGATCATGGCCATCGCCCGGAAGAAAAACATTCCCGTGATCGAGGATTCCTGCCAGGCCTGCGGGTCGGGTTACAAAGGCAAAAAGACGGGAACCATCGGGGCGGTGGGGACCTACAGCTTCGACTACGTAAAGACCCTGACCACCGGCGAAGGGGGGATGTTGGTTACCGATGACAAGAAACTCTACGAACTCGCCTGCGAGTATCACGACCACGGCCATGTCCATAACCCGGAAGTTGCCCGGGGAGAGGACCCGCACCGCATCACCGGGTTCAACTACCGGATGACCGAGGTGCAGGGGGCCTTCGGCCTCGTCCAACTGGACCGGCTGGATTATGTGCTGGCCGAACAGCGGAAAAACAAAGGAGAAATCAAAAAGGCCATTGCCTCGATCCCCCAGGTCCAGTTCCGCGACCTTCCCGATCCCGCGGGGGATGGAGGGGACACCCTGGCTTTCTTCCTCCCCGATGCCAAGGTCGCTAGGGCCTTTAATGATCATCTGGCCAAATCGAAGGTCGACACCAAGATTCTGCCCTCGGCCATGAACTGGCATTTTTCCGGCAACTGGAAACACATGATCCAATCCCTGCCCCCGTACCGGACGGACGCCTGGCCGAAGTCGGAGACCCTCCTGAAGCGCGCCATCGCCCTTCCGATCTCCGTTAAGATGAGTGAGGA
>PMCE01000362.1 GCA_003154025.1 Syntrophaceae bacterium | reverse complement strand
GGTGAGGTACTGCCCCGCCTCGAAAAATCAGGCATCTTCATCCACCGCCTCGACGAAATGGACAAAAAAGAGAGCAAGCGGCTCGATGAATACTTCGAGGTCCAGGTCTTCCCCATTCTGACCCCGCTGGCCGTCGATGCGGGACATCCGTTTCCCTTCCTCGGCAACCTCCGTCTCAACCTTATGGTCGTTTTCAGGGAAGCAGCCGGAATCAAGGTCCCACAGGCGTACGCCTTCGTCGAAGTGCCCTCCATCCTGCCCAGGCTTATTCCCGTGAATGCGGAAATGCCGGGGCGCCATTTTATCCTCCTGGAGGAGCTCATCCGCCAGCACATCCATATGCTGTTCCCCGGGATGGAGATCAAAAACATCATTTCCTTCCGTATCACTCGGAACCATGATTACGAACTCCACGAAAATGAAGTCCTGGACCTTCTGAAGTCGGTCGAGGCCGAACTCAAGGACCGCTCCAACCAGATCGCCGTTCGGCTCGAGATCGAGCCCGGCGCCCCGAAGAAGGTAGTCAATCTGATCGCCAGGCAGCTTGGCATCGAAGAGCGGTTCGTCTTTGAAATCAACGGCCCGATCAACATCCGGGATTTCCTTTCCCTCTACGACCTCCCTATCGACGCATCCCACCGCGACCCCCCCTTCAACCCGCGTATTCCCCCGCCCTTCGCCACCGACAAAGATATTTTTACGATCATCCGCGAGGGGGACGTACTTCTGCACCACCCGTACGACTCGTTCGCGGTGCTGATGGACTTCCTGAACACGGCTGCTGAGGATCCGGACGTACTGGCGATCAAACAGACCCTTTACCGAATCGGGAAGGACTCCCCGGTCATTGGGGCGCTGCGGCGGGCTGCGGAGAACGGAAAACAGGTGACGGCCGTCGTCGAACTGAAGGCCCGGTTTGACGAAGAGGGCAACATCGATTGGTCGCGGCAGATGGAGGATTCGGGGGTCAATGCGGTATTCGGATTCGTACGATGGAAAACCCATTGTAAGGCGACCCTGGTTGTTCGGCGGGAGGGCAAGCAATTGCGGCGATACGTCCACCTCTCCAGCGGCAACTACAACTCCGTTACCGCGAAGATATACACCGACCTGGGCCTTTTCACCTGTCATCCCGATTTCGGCAACGACGTCTCCGCACTCTTCAATGTTCTCACCGGCTTCAACTCGTGGACGGGCGGAGACCTGTTGACGGCGGAAACGGTGGCCTCGATGTTCCGCAAATTCATGATCTCCCCGGTGACGACCCAGGAGACCATCCTTCGCCTCATCGATCGGGAAATCCAGAAGTCTACTCCGAAGATGCCGGGGCGCATCATCGCCAAGATGAACGCCCTCGTGGACACGAAGATCATTCGCAAACTCTATGAGGCCTCGCGCGCCGGTATCCATATCGATCTCCTGGCGAGGGGCATTTGCTGCCTGCGCCCGGGCGTCCCGGGGGTTAGCGAGAATATCCGGGTCATCAGTATTCTCGACCGGTTCCTTGAGCATTCGCGAATTTATTACTTCCACAACGGCGGGAATCCGGAAATCTATTCCGGAAGCGCCGATTGGATGCCGCGAAATTTCAAAAAACGCGCGGAAATTCTTTATCCGATAGAGAACACCGATCTGAAATCCCGTATTATCAACGAGATCCTTCTGACCTACCTGAATGACAACGTGAAAGCCCGTCTCATGCAACCCGACGGNNCTGATCGCCATCGCCCGCAAGGGCGGGGTGAAATCTCCACCTTACGAAGAGCTGATCAAGAAGATCGGCAAGAAGAAGGGTTTGAAGCGCTAAAGGGGACGAAGAGGGCTGAAACGTGCAGCGGCGAAAAGGGGATGTGACGATGTCTTTCATTACTGAAATGGCCCGGACCCATGACCCCGATCCGGCCCACAACAAACAGGTTACGTCCCTCGCTCTCGCCCTTTTCGACGGCCTCCGCACCCTCCATGAATACGGCCCTCGCGAGCGGCGCCTGCTTGAAATCGCGGGTAGGTTACATGATATCGGCTGGTCACGAGTGGTTGCGGGGAAACACCACAAACTGAGTTGTGACATGATCCTGGAGCTCAATATCCCCGGAATCGACGGCCAGGATCAATTGATCTGCGCCCTTGTTGCCCGATATCACACCAAGGCCCTTCCAGACGAATCCCGGCACCGGCGGTTCGCGTCACTCGACCCCCACGCACGTGGACTGGTAGAATGGCTCGCGGGGATCCTGCGCGTCGCCGACGGCCTCGACTGCACCCACGCCAATGCCGTCAGGCGGTTGTCTTGCCAAGTCGGCGGCCGGGCGATCACGGTCCATATCGAGGTACCCGGAGACTGCCGCACGGAGGTAGCGCGGGCCACTCAGAAGCAGGACCTGCTCGTTCGGAAGGCTGGAAGGACGATCTTGTTTCGATGCTGATCGCGTTTATTTCCGATATCCACGGCAACCTGCCGGCACTCGAGGCAGCGGTCGCCGATGCGGAGGCCCGCGGGGCCAACCGGATCATCTGCGCCGGGGATATGACCGGGTACGGACCTTTCCCGGATGCAGTCTGCCGCTTCCTCGAGGAGCGGCGCATCCCGGCGATCATCGGCAACTATGATCAAAAAGTGATTGAATGGGCGAAGCGGGGGTCGGCCGGGGCGGCCGGTATGAAGGCCAAGAAACGGAAGATCCTGGTTTGGACCGTAAAACATGTCACCGACCAAACCCGGAGCTACCTCGCCGATTTACCCGAAAACTTCGCCTTGCGGCTCCCCGGCGGGACCAGCCTCCTCGTCGTCCATGGAAGCCCCATTTCAATGGACGATCCGATCTACCCGAGTCTCACCGACCGGGGTCTGGGAGCGAAGCTTGGCGACAAGCACCCGGACATTCTCGTATGTGGACACACGCACATTCCTTTCGTGAAACGGATGGGCGGTATCCTCGTCGTGAACTGTAGTTCGACGGGGCACCCGGCCGACGGCGACGCCCGTCCGGCCTATGCTCTGGTCCGCGCAGACCGGGGGGCCGCGCCGCGCGGACGCATCGTACGCTTCGAATACAATCGGGACCGGACGATCGCGGCGCTTGACAAGACCTCGCTGCCGAAGGGGCTGCGGAAGGACTTTGCAGAGGGAAACAAGATGAGGTTCTTGCCATGAACGATGGGACGACACCGATGGAGATAGAACTGAAGCTCGTGCTTCCCGGGCCGGAGGCCGAGCCGGCAGTCGTCGCCCACATGCGCGAGCACGGGTACCGGGTGGAGGAGCTCGACCCGGTGCGAAATGTCGACATCTATCTCGACACTTTTGACTGGTCCCTCATGAAGAATAGGCTCTCGCTTCGCTACCGCGTTTCGAACGGGAAAGCGATGTATACGCTGAAGAGTCTGGGGGGAATCGAAGAGGGAATCGCGAAGCGGATGGAAACCGAAGTCCCCCTGGACGAACCGGTAGATTTCCCGCCAGAGATTCCCGTAAAGAGGATCCGGAAGCTTGTCGCTGGTATTATCTTCCCGCGCAAGCTCCTCGAGCACATCCAGGTCTGTACCGACCGTCACCGCTACCGGAGCTTCTCACCGGAGGGAGCAGAAATGGAGCTGGCCTTCGACGCTTCAAGCTTCTCTCTACGGGGGCTGCACCCAAAGCGGCGTACGCAGAAGCTGCACGAGATGGAGGCCGAAATCCTCCATGGCTCGGCGACCGCGCTTGAGCCCCTCGCCTCATCCCTCTCGGCTGCCTTCGGCTACTCACCGTCGACCGCATCGAAGCTCGAGGTGGCCGTCGAGCGGCTCAAACTGGCCCTGCCAACCAAGAAAACCCCGGAGAAACTCAAGGTGCGCCTCGAAGACCGCCTTGACCTCGCCGTTCGGAAAATCCTCACCTACCAGTTCCAACGATTTCGGGAGCATCTTCCCGGCGTGCTCCGCGACATCGATACGGAATTCGTGCACCAGGCGAGGGTCGCCACCCGGCGTATGCGTTCCGCGCTGCGGCTATTTCATGACGCGATCCCGGAAAGCACATCCGCCCACCTCGGAGAGGAACTGAAGTGGCTCGGCGGCAGATTCGGAACGGTTCGTGACCTTGACGTCTTCCTTCTAAATTTGTCCCGGTTTAAACCGCAGATCAAACATTTCCCCTCGAAGAAAAAACGGGCCTTCGAGAATTGGATTGAGAAACACCGGCGCGCCCCCCTCAAGGCCCTCCAGGAGGCCCTCGAATCCTCTCGGTACCGAACCCTTGAACGGCGCTTCGCGCAGTTCCTTGAAAAGCCTCTCCCCGCGCATCCGCGCGCGCCCTTGGCAGTGAAACCGGTCCGTGAGGTGGCGCCCCTGGTCATCACCGAGAAATTCGAAGCCGTCATTCAGCAGGGGCGCAAAGTGCTCGCGAACCCCGAACTGAAGCAGTTCCACCGTCTCCGGATCCAGATGAAAAGGCTCCGCTACGCCGTCGAGTTCATGGCTCCGGCCTATGACGGCGCCCTCGACCCCTTTATCGAACGAACGGTCGAGATACAAGACTGCCTGGGGGAGCTCCAGGATACGGTTTTTACCGGGGAATTCGTCGAGTTTCTGCTCGACGACTGGAAGGGAAAACTGGTGCATCCCGATCTCCTGTTCATCCTCGGGGAAATCTACCAGCTACAGGCGGAGATCGCGGGTGACCGCCGGGAAAGGTTCGGCCGGATCTGGGAGCATTTTTCCTCTGAGGAAACCATCAACCTGCTTAAAGAAACCCTTCTCGTGCCACCCTCGCCAGTCTAACAGGATTTCGGATCGACAGGGCTAGGGATCGGGATCCTCTTCCGGAAATTTTTTTGTTTACCCGGACAGAATCGTCCGCAGATTTAAGTCCAACGGCTGTGCTTTGCGGGGAGCGAAGCGAGTCCACTGGATGAGCGGGCTAGGGTCGACCGGGAGGAATTTCGTTGGCATTTTCCGGTTTCTTCGTGAGCTTCACGAGCCAGGCGGGGTAACCAAGCGAGTTGCGTTGACTCAGGCGTATCCCGGGCGCCCTGTCGTGTTCTTGGAAAAAAGAATGGATGGCAGTCTCCAGAATCTTTACGGTACCTTCCGGCGGGCCGAAAGCTTCAAAGGCGAGGGAGAACCAGAATCGCGGATTGGCTTCCACCGTAATACGGGTCAGCTCGACATTGCATCCGTTTGCGGGAAGGGGCCTTTGCTTCGCCGTCACTTCCACCAGACCGCCCATATCGGCAGAGAACTTGCGTAGAAAACGATCCTTCCGAACCTTCAGCCATCGACCCGATCGGTGCAACGCGGGGTCGAGAGTTTTTAACCCTTCGCTCGCGAAGGACCATTTGACCCATTGATCCGTTCGGCCGCTGACGCCGAGGTCCCGGCTGAGCGGCCGGGGTGCGGAGGCCATCGCTTTGATCTCGAGTTTCCCTTCCCGCACCTTCACGCCGACCGTCTCACAATCCGGGAACAACAGATACTCATGAACCTGGACCCCCTCCGATTCGAGGGCCTGACCGGCTCTGAACCAGCTCAAAACTCCGTCAGGCAAGACTTTCGCGATGAACCAGCGGGCCTCTGCGCTGTGCAACACGATCAGCAATCTCCTTTCGGAAAATAGGGAAAGAATTGCTGCTGCTAAAATCGGAATCTCACCAGGAGAGACCGAAGCGAGCGATCCGACAGAGCGCCGGGTTTGAAAACTTCGGAAATATTACCGGGGAACGCAATCGGCGCCCTTTTCCCATTCCCGCAAAGGAATCATTTCTTCGGATCGTCCGGTTCTCCTTCTTTCCATTCCATAATAATGACCTTTCCGACTTCTTACCGGGTCAATTCCTACGGTTATCCAACGCTTCTCCGAAGGGCGGAAAAATTGTTTTATCCGGTTTGATTTTATTAAATTTTCCAAGGAATAATCGTCGACAAATGCATGCCCCCCATCCTGATACTCCACTTCGATGTGCCTCACGATTTCCTCCTTTCCATTGCTGCAAAAGGCTCCTTTACGATATGCAACCTCCTTATCGGGGACCTTACTCCTGCATACATCCACTCTATAAGCCAAATTCGCCAGAGAAAATGGGGATGACTACCCATTTCTTAGCTACGAAGACCCTATTCTAAGGAGGCTTTCTTGCCCCAAATCCATGGATTAAGAACCGAAGATTCGAGGATTAGTTTCTAACCTCGGCATCATGCAATTCTGGGCTCACCTTTGGGGCCATTCAACTTCATTTCATCCGCCTTTTCGCCCTTCGTATCGGCATGATGTTTGATGACCAGGGCCTTGGCCATGAAGATCACCCCCTCGGCGATATTCGTGGCATGGTCGGCGATCCGTTCCAGGTACCGGCTCACGATGAGAAGGTGGACCGCCCGGGTGATGGTCTTGGGGTCCGCCATCATGTAGGTCAGGAGTTCCCGAAACACCTGGTCGTTCAATCCGTCCACCCGGTCGTCCCTTTCGCAAACCGAGCGGGCCAGCGCTGCATCCCCGCTCACAAAAGCGTTCAACACGTCCCGGAGCATGTTCTGGGTGATTTCCGCCATTTCCGGGATGTCGATGTAGGGTTTGAGTTGAGGTTCCTGATTCAAAGAAATGACCCGCTCGGCGATATTGACCGCCAGGTCTCCGATCCTCTCCAATTCGATGTTGATCCGCATGGCCGAAGTGATGAGGCGCAGGTCCGCAGCCATGGGTTGATGCAGCGCCAGGAGCCTTAAAGAACGGTCATCGATGGACAGCTCCAGGTCGTTGATCCGGACATCTTCGCGGATGGTTTTCTCTGCCAGGGGGGTGTCCCTTTTCACCAGGGCGCCGATGGCATTACTGATGGCCCGCTCCACGAGACCGGCCATCCTCAGGAGTTCGGACTTTAGTTCGTTCAATTCGTGTTGCAAATGAGTTTCCACGTTCTTCTCCACGAGCAAAATTTATTCGGGAATCCTTTACATTAATCGCCGATTCCAGCCGATCTTTCATCAAACTCGACGGGCCCCTCTTTCAGCCGAATTTCCCGCTAAGATACTCTTCCGTCCGCTTATCTTTGGGACCGGTAAACATTCTTGCTGTGGGTCCGAACTCAACGAGTTCCCCCAGGTAAATAAAGGCGGTAAAATCGGAAACCCGAGCGGCCTGGGCGATGTTGTGGGTAACCTGAATGATGGTGACCCCGTTCTTTAACTGGCAAACCAGCTCTTCGATATGGGCCGTGGATTTAGGGTCCAAAGCGGAGGTGGGCTCGTCGAGGAGAAGAACCTCCGGATGCATTGCCAAGGCCCGGGCGATGCAGAGCCTCTGCTGCTGTCCGCCGGAAAGAAAGCTCCCCTTCCGATGGAGCGCATCCTTGACTTCTTCCCACAGAGCGGCCTTTCTCAGAGACTCCTCCACCGTCTGATCCATTTCCTCCTTGCGCAATTTGATACCGTTCAGATTGTACCCGGCGATCACATTGTCATAGATGCTCATGGTCGGGAAAGGATTGGGTCGCTGAAACACCATGCCAATTTGGCGGCGCACAATAATGGGATCGGTGTCATAAACATCCTGGTTGTCGAGCAGAATTTTCCCGGAGACCTTGGCATTGGGAACCAGCTCGTGCATTCGATTGATGCAGCGGATCAGGGTCGTTTTCCCGCAACCGGATGGCCCCATGATGGCGGTCAGGGTGTTCTTGGAGAAGGAAAGATTGATGTCTTTCAAAATTGTATGTTCGCCGAAAGAGGCGGCGAAATTCTCAATTTTCAGAACTGAACTTTCCATTTTTTGGTCACCAATTTGGTTATCAGGTTCAAGCCCAGGACAAAAGCGATCAGGACGAAAGAAGCCCCCCAGGCAAGGGTGTGCCATTCGGGATAAGGGCTGGTCGCGTAGTTGAAGATCGTCAGGGGAAGGCTGTTGATGGGCTTGAGAATATTCTGGTTCATAAAAGGGCTGCCGAAGGCGGTAAAGAGTAGCGGCGCCGTCTCCCCGGTTACACGAGCAATGCCCAGCAGGATTCCGGAAAGGATGCCGCTCAAGCCTGCCGGCAAAATCACCTTCATGATCGTCCGCGGATAGGAAACCCCCAGGGCCAGCGAAGCCTCCCGCAGGCTATCGGGAATCAGCTTTAAGGTCTCCGCCGTGGCCATGACAATCACCGGCAACATCATGATCCCCAGCGCCACCCCTCCCGAAAGCGCCGAGAAGGAGCCCATGGGCAGCACAACCCAAACGTAGGCGATGATCCCGATCACAATGGAAGGAATCCCCTGGAGAATTTCAATCGACAAACTGGTTAAATAGGCCAACCTTCCGGCCTTGTATTCCGACAGGAAAATCCCGGCGAATACCCCCAGGGGAACGGAGAAGATAAACGAGAGAAGAATCAACCATAAACTACCAAAAATCGCGTTCGAAATGCCCCCGCCGAATTCCCCGACCGGTTTGGGGAGTTGGCTAAGAAATTCCCAATTGACGACCGAAATCCCATTCCGGGTGATCAGGAAGAGGATCAAAAACATGGGCACAATCGAACCGAGCGAAAGAAGGATGATCATGGCCTTAAAAAATTTATCGGCCCGGATCCTCCGGTGAACCGACGCCTCAATTTTATTCATCTTACTTCCCCGTGCTCATTTTACGGATGATCAATTTACCCAAAATATTAATAATCGTCGTGACAATGAAAAGCACCAGCGCCAGTTCAATCAAACTCGCAAGGTATAGACTCCCGGTGGCTTCGGTGAATTCATTGGCGATGACGCTGGCCATCGTATTGCCCGGGCTGAAGATGCTCGTCGGTAGAAAATTGGAATTCCCGATGACCATGGTCACGGCCATCGTTTCTCCGAGGGCCCTTCCCAAGGCCAGAAGAACTCCGGCAAAGATACCGGAATAAGCGTATGGCAGGACGACTTTGCGGATTACTTCAAACCTCGTTGCCCCCAGCGAAAGGGCCGCCTCTTTCAAATCCGACGGGACCAAATTGATCACTTCCGTGCCGATGGAAGAAGCATAGGGAATGATCATGACCGCCAGAACCAGGGAAGAAGTGAAGATCCCCACCCCTTGGGGAGCTACCCCCAACTTCGCCTCCAGCGCCCTCACCAGAGGGACCAGGAGGAAGAGCCCCCAGAATCCATAGATGACCGAGGGAATCCCGGCGAGTAATTCAATGACGCTCTTCATGAAGGTAGAAGCATTCCCGTGCCGGAAATATTCCCCCAAAAAAATGGAGACGGGGAGCGAAAAGACCATGGAAATGAGCAGGGCCATAAAGGAACTCATCAACGTGCCCACAAGAAAGGCGAAAGCCCCAAACTCGCCCCGCACCGGATCCCAGGTCTTCCCGATCAGGAAACGGAAGCCGAATTGGCGCAGAGCCGGGACGGAGGAGATCACCAGGGAAAAGAAAATGGCCATAAGGAGGACCACCAAAACCAGGCCTGCAAAATAGAGAAGCCTGCGAAACAAGGCTTCCGAAATACCCCATCTATACTGCATCGTTATTTTGGCGCGAGATGCAGCAACCGCCGCATCTGCGATGGTATGATTCATGGGTTTTTTCCGATCCATTTTTTCTTATTCGCCTGGCCTGGAGGAACAATGGAAAGGCGGGGCGGAAAAAATTCCCGCCCTGCCACTCAGCTCACTTCATCATCGGCATACCTTTGTAGGTAATGGACTTGATCAGCTTGTCTGCTTTCCCCACGGCCGCCTTCGAAAGAGGGGCATAGTGCAAGGGCTCCGCGTATGTCTGCCCCTCATGGGTCATCCACCAGAGGAGATTGACAAGGCCTTTGGCCTTTTCTTCGGTTTTGTTCGCGTAATTTTGTTCTCGATAGACTAAAATCCAGGTGAAACCGCTGATCGGATACCCCTCGGGGGCATCCGTATCGGTCAAATCTACCTTCATATCATCGGGCAAGGCATTATTAGCCGCCAGGCTTGTGGAGGCGATCGTCGGTTTTACAAGATTCCCTTTCTTGTTTTTGATCATCCCGTAGGGCATCTTGTTCTGGAGGGCATAAATGAGCTCCACATAGCCGAAGCTCCCCGGGGTCTGCTGTACCAAACCGGCTACTCCAGGATTACCCTTGCCCCCCAACCCGGCAGGCCAGTTCAGGGAGGGACCGGCGCCCACTTTTTCCTTCCATTCGGGGCTGACCTTGCTCAAATAGCTGCTGAAAATAGCTGTCGTCCCGCTCCCATCGGACCGGTGCACAACGGTGATATCCGTGTCAGGAAGCTTTACCCCCGCATTCATCGAAGCAATCCGGGGATCGCTCCATTTTTTGATCTTCCCAAGAAAAATGTCCGCAATGACGTCCGGGGCGAACTTCAATTCGGGATCTCCGGCTAATTTGTAGGTAACAACTACGGCCCCCGCACAGGTGGGAATATGAAGAACGGGAGCGCCGGCCTCCTGTAAATCCTTATCGCTCATGATGGCGTCCGACCCGCCGAAGTCAACGGTTTTATTCGTGAGCTGGCGAATCCCACCGCCTGAGCCGATGGCCTGATAATTGATTTTTGCCCCGTTCTCTTTGTGATAAACGTCGAACATTTTGGAATAGAGCGGGTAAGGAAAGGTAGCTCCCGCGCCTATGAGTTCTACTTCCGCACCGAAACTCCAACTGCAAAGACCCAAGAGAATGGAGAAAAACACGACGACTTTTAAACCCTCTTTCATTCGGACACCCCTCATAAAGTATTTTTTGAACCAGTTCAGATTCTCTGTCATTTATCCTTCTCCTTTTAGAAATGTGTTTCTTTAACAAATTTAATCCATCTTTGTTAACTGGATGTTGAATGAATGTTAAATTTTTGTAAAATTTTCAGCCCCTATCTCACCCCCCTTTCTTCTGACAGTTTTTCTAGCGGGCAATTTCATATCCCCTCCGGCCCAGAGAGAAGGCCAGCATTTCCACCAGATCTCTTTCATCATCGGTGATCAGGATTCTAGACAGCCGGGAGGCATTTTCTCCACCCATCTGGATCCCTTTCCTTTTCAGAACTCCTCTTTGAAGAGAGGGCGGGCCGCCAAGACCTCCGTTCCTGAATCGGCGGGAATAGAAGAAGAGAGCACTGGCTGAAGTCTCCGGAGAAGCAATCCGTCTCCATTCCCTCCGGGTTCAATTCCATCCCCCTTTTCCCCACCGCCCGACATAGGGCGATTCGTCCTCTCTCCAGGGAAGGGCAACTCATAGGCGACCCCCTTCCGATGTTTGGTTTTATCGTAAAGCGTCCCGATTACGCCATCATAGAGGGAAGGTAAAATCTTTGTAAATTCAGCCACGAGCGGGAAAGCTCATTCTCCTGCGGAGGATGAGCTTGGAAGAGCGGAGATGGTAGATGAACCTGATGATATAAGGATGAACCGATGCAGAAAACAGGGCGGGGGGAAACGCGGCGATACAGGATTTCAGCGGGGAAGATAAAAAGTGAAGCGGGACCCTTTGCCGGGTTTGCTTTCTACGCGCACGTGGCCGCCATGGGCCTCGACGATGTGCCTGACGATGGACAGGCCCAGGCCCGTCCCCCCGAGTTCGCGCGATCGCCCTTTGTCCACCCGGTAGAACCTCTCGAAAATTCGCGGCAGATCATCGGGCGGAATTCCGATTCCATTGTCGATAACCGAGATCTCCACGCCTTGGGGCACCGGCTTCGCCTCCACGGTTATCGAGCCCCCTTCCGGCGTGTAGGAAATCGCGTTATTCAGGAGGTTGACCATCACCTGATGGATCTTCTGGCTGTCAGCCCGCAGCGTAGGGATCCCCTCCAGAGGCTCGACCCGAAGGGTCTGTTTTTTTCCCTCCGCCGGGGGCCGCAAGGTCTCCACGGCGGTCCGGATGAGCTCCGGAAGATGGACCGTCTCGCTCTGCAGAACCCGGTCCGCCGACTCCATTTCCGACAGCAGCAGGAGGTCGGAGACGATCTTGTCCATACGCTCGGAATGGCGCTGAATCACCCCGAGGAATTGTTCCGCCTGGACGGGATCCTGCAACCCTCCGTCGCGCAGCGCCTCCACGTACCCTTTGATCGCCGTAAGGGGTGTGCGAAGTTCATGGGACACATTGGCCACGAAATCCTGGCGCACTCGCTCCAATCTCTTTAAATCCGAAATATCGTGGAAAACCACGATGACCCCCTCGCCGCCGTTCTCCGGATACTGGACCAGCGAACTCTGAAGTTGGAAGGTTCTTCCCGGCTGTCCCAGTGGAGACAAGCTCCCTCGATGGCCTTTCTTGTCTGCGAGAGTGGATTGGATCAACTCATTCAATTCCGGGTCGCGGAAAACTTCCAGGTAATGCTTCCCCGCGTCGGAAGGAAAAGCATGGGCCAGGATCGACTCCATGGCCCCGTTGATTTTCTTGATTCTACCCTTCAAGTCCAGAATGAGGACCCCTTCTTCCATCCCCCCCAGCAGGGCCTCCGTCTCGGCCAAGGCCTTCGTAAGGCGATCGAATTTTTCCCCCAGCGTCTGGGCCATGCGGTTGAGCTGATTTCCCAGTTGTCCCAGGGCGTCTTTACGGCTCCCCAGCCGCACCCGCCAGTTGAAGAGGCCTTCGGCGTATTTTCCCGCCACCCCGATCATTTCGTTCAGCGGCTGAACCAGAACCCGCCCAAGCCCGAATAAACCGATCGCCAGGAAGGCCAGGAGGACAAGCAGGCACAAAACCCGGGGAAACTCCCCCTGGGGCCCTATCCCCTCCCAGGCGACCCAAAGTCCGGCGGCCATGAGAACTCCGAAGAAGAGGGAGATTTTCCATGACAACAAGCTTTTCCAGCTCATATCTTGTCCGGCTCCTCCTGCAGTTTGTATCCCAGGCCTTTGATCGAAACGAGGGACTTGCTCAAAACTTGAAACTTCTGGCGCAGATGGGCCACATGGACGTCCACGGTGCGCGTCGTTCCAAAATAGTCGTAACCCCAGATCTCATTTAACAGGACATCCCGAGAGAGGACTCGCCCGGGGTTGGAGAGGAAAAATTCCAGAAGTTTGAATTCCTTCGAGGTCAACGAATGGGATTTCCCCTTATAGGTGACTTCATGCTTGGAAGGGTCAAGGGAAATCCCCCCGTATTCTTTCTTGACCTCTTTCGCCTTGGGTTTCTCCACCCGGCGAAAGAGCGCCTTGACCCGGGCCAGGACCTCCCGGGGGCTGAAGGGTTTGGTGATGTAGTCGTCCGCCCCCAACTCCAGACCCACGATGCGGTCCGCTTCTTCGGCCTTGGCGGTGATCATGATGATGGGAAGGTCTGCGGTTTGAGGCTGAGAGCGGAGGGATCGGCAGATTTCCAGGCCGTCAACCCGGGGGAGCATCAAGTCCAGCAAAATAAGGTCGAAGCGCTCCTTCGACGCCCTGCGCAAACCTGTCTCCCCCTCCCTGGCAATTTCCACTTCATATCCTTCCCGCTTTAAGTAAAACTGCAGAAGGTCCTGGATGTCTTTCTCGTCTTCGATGATTAAGATTTTCTTAGACACCGGGCTATATTAGCACAGACTGCGCGGGAGGACCAACTTTGTAGGGGGCCGCAGATGGATTCCATTCTTCCCTTGGGGGACCGCAAATCGGCCCTCCGCGTCGCCTTTCTCTTTCCCTTGCACCTCGGGTTCAAACATTCGTCTTTCCAAACCAGGAGGCGAAGGTTTTTGGTCATCGTCCGCCGCTTCCGGAAAGGGGCGGGGAGACCTGTTTCTTGCCAACGAACAAACCATCCGCGAAGGCCAGGGCAAAAAAGGACCTGCGGGGGGCAGTCGTCCCGGGTTCCACGGAACGATTCAAGGAGAGATGGATTCGGTTACCTATCGGGATTGGGAGACTCCCGCGGCGGGTTCGACGGGTTCGACTTTCGATTTCCCTTTCCCTTTCTTTTGCTCATCCTCCTTTTCCTTTTTTAGCCGTTCGAGCTCTCTCTGGATTGGATAAATCTTGCTGCGAAACTCCTCCGTCACCCGGTTGGTGTCCGCCATATCGCTGATCACGTGGGGGGTCAGGAACAGCACCGTCTCCGTTTTGGTCAGCGTCCGGGTCTGGTAGCCGAAGAGTGCGCCCAGGACGGGAATCTTGCTCAGGAAAGGGACTCCGGAATTGATATTTTCCTTCTGGTCCTCGATCAGCCCGCCGATCACGATGGTCTGCCCCTCCATGATGGAGAGGGTGGTCTTGGCGATCTTCTTGGGGAAGAACGGGACGGCGGTTAGATTTCCCAGTTGGGTCTGGCCCGCCGTACTGGATTCCACCGAGACGTCCATGGTTACCAGTTTGCCGTCGCTGATGCGCGGGGTAACGATGAGGATGATGCCGATGTCTTTGTACTCGATGCTCCCTTCCACCACCCCGGGGGTTCCGGTGGCCGTCGTTGTGTAGGTATTCGTCAGGATCGGCTGGGACGTGCCGATTTGTATCTTGGCCTCCTTGTTGTTGGAAGCCAGGAGATGGGGAGAGGAAATGACCCGCAGGCGGTCTTCGACGGCCGACATATTGATGGCCGCCGTCAGCCGGTCAACGGACGTGATCGCGTAGCGCAGCCCGGAGGCAAAGTCCGTCGTGGGGGCCGTTCCCCCCATTCCCGCGGTGTAACTGTAGGTATACCCTCCCTTCGTGAAAGAATTGGTGAAGGTGGAAAACTCCAGGCCGTACTTGAGCGAGTCGTTCAAGGTGACTTCGGCCAGGAGCACTTCGATGAAAACCTGCTTGGGATAGATGTCCAGCTTCTTGATCGTCTCCACAACGCGCCGGTAATCGCGCTGGTACGCACGGATGATCAGGGAGTTGGTGGTATCATCCACGACGATATTAATATCCCCCTCGGTCGCGCCCGCCTCCCCCGCCAGCGTCGGGCCCGGGGCGGCCCCTTCCGGGCCGCCGGAGGGGGCCGGCGTCGGCCTCAGACCTCGGCTCTGGGCGGGGGAGACACCCGGCGACATCATTCCCGGCGTGGTAGCCCCCCCATAGGCGGTAGAACCCCCATAGGCGGTAGAGCCCCCATAGAGGGTTGAGGTCGACGTCGTCGTAGTCGTCCCCGGTCGGTAACGAAGGGGCATATATACCTGTCTAAGCACTTCCGCCATGTCCTTGGCTTTTCCGTTCTGGACATAGTACACGAAGACGCTGAGACGGCTCCCCTCCCCCGGCATCCGGTCCAACTCCTTGACCCATTTTTCCACTTTGTCGAAGATCCCCGGGATGGAGCTGACCACGAGGAGGTAATTGTTCCGGAAGATGGGGGTAAAGGTGATACCCACCCCTCGCCCCGATTTCACCGAAATTTCAAAGGAGCTGAATAGCCTTTCCATCTCTTTGGCCAATTCGGAAACGTCCGAGTTATAGATGGGGTAGATGCGCACCCGCGTATCGGAAAAAATGTCCACGTCGAAGAGATCGATGAGGTCCAGAACCTTCTGGATGTTGGAGGCCACGTCGCCCACGATGAGAAGGTTCAGCTGGGGGTGTTCCACGATGTCCGCTCCGTCCGAAAGGAAGGGCTTGATCATCTTGGACACTTCGGGCGCAGGCACGTACTTGAGGGAAACAATCTGGATCGTGTATCTGTCGTTTTCGATCCCCCCCCCCTTCTCCTTATCGGCCAACGGCCGGCTGTACCCCTTTCTGGCGTCCCCGAAGGGGACGATTTCATAGACGATGCCCTTCTGAACGGCCGTAGCGCCATTCATTTTGAGGATGGCCTGGAGGATGGGCATAATATCTTTATTGGAGATCTGCCCCGTGGTCCGGATGTTGACCACCCCTTTCACCCTTGGGTCGACGATGTAGTTGATCCCCATCATCTCGGCCATCACCCGGATGACTTCATAGATGTCTGCGTTGTCGAAATTCAGGACGAACCGGGAACTCCTCGTCGCCTCCGCGGGCTGGGAAATGCCAGCGGCAGGAGGCCCCATCCGTGGCGGGACCCCACCCGGGGGAATAACCATGGGGGGAGGGGATGCGGCGCTCGGAGGTGCCGGCGGCACCACGGGTACGGGAGCCGGCCCCGGGGGTTCGGCCGCCTTTTCCGCTTTCGGGGCTGCCGGATCTTCCTTTAGGAGGGGTCTCAGCGGCTGGTCAGGCCCCTGGGAAGTTCCCTGCGGAGTTTCCTTCACTGCCTCGGGAGCAACTCCCCGGATATCCGCTTGGCCAACCTCCTTTGATTCCCCTGAAGGCGCATGGGCCGTTTTGTCCTTGCCTACCTGAGCTTTCGGCCCCGCACAGTGGATCGTCCCCCCCATGAGCAGGAGGATGAGCAATGCCGTATATATCCCTCTTCCAACTTTCATCCCCATTGGACTCCTTTCCAACATATTCATTCCTTCCTTAGCCTGGAGGCCCGGCGGGCAAGGGAGAAATGGGTCTTCTTCCTCTCCACAGGCCGGGGTCGGGAACCGGGGGCGGCGTGGACGGCGCCACCGATTGACCGGGGGCTTCGGAAACCCCCTCGGGCAGCGTTCCCGGGGTGCGCGGCACCGGAAAGGGCGTAACCGACCGGGGCGCAGCAGCCTGGGGCGTCATCACCCCGGGCGCGGGGGAAGGGGGCATGGCCATCGCCGGGGGACTGGGCGGAGGAATCCCCGGGGGCGGCGCACTCGGACTCGCGCTCGGAGCCGTGGAGGTTACCGTCGCCGACGTCGTGGGGGTTCTCACCTCCACCCTCCTTTTGGGCGAGCGCGGATCGTAAAGGAGAACTTCGAAAGAATCCTCCCCTCCCTCCATCACGATCCGGTCCGGCAGGATCTTCGCCACCTTGTAATCTCCCACCGACTCCCCCACCCGGATGGTCTTCGTCTCCCTCTCTCCCTTGACCAAAGTTCTGCCTGGATTGATGATCGTGGCGCTCTGGTATCCTTCGCCCAAAACCACTCCGTAAAGAGCGATCTGCGGCCGGGTGACCGGCTTGCCCGCCACCCCCCCCGCCGCCATCCCTGCGGCCGCGATGGAGAATTCCTTCCGGTCCGGGTTGAAGATATTCTTCTCGCCGATCACGTTAATCGCTTCCAGGGGGGGGTCTTCTTTGGAGGCGGTCACCCCGGGAGAGGCCTCCGTCTTTCCCTCCACCTTCCGGCCGGGCTCTCTTTTTGCCCCCGGGAGGTCCGGGGGCGACCAGGCGGAATAGTTCTCATACCCCAGGATGAGGACGATGAAAAAAAGAAGGCTGCATAACACCCCGTACCTATGCCTCATGGCTTCTCTCTCCCCTTCTCTTTTTCCTTTTCCTTGCCCTTGCTCCCCTTCATATAACCGGAGATGATCATGCTCCCCTGGATGGTGTTGGGCATCCGGGGATTAAAGACCAAGAGGTCGATTTCGCTGACCATGACCTCC
This sequence comes from Syntrophaceae bacterium, assembly GCA_003154025.1. The sequence goes on along the minus strand of PMCE01000362.1, from coordinate 14,480 downwards.
TTGTCCTGGTGTTCCAGGCCGTACAAAAACTGGGTCAAGCTCTGCATGCTGCTCATGGGGTTGAATTCAATCTGGACCGAGATCCTGCGGAAAGCCCCCACCTCCTTGGAGTCCAGGTTGCGGAAGCTCCGGATGGCAATGGTGTTCTTTTCCGCTAGACGCTTGACGCTGTCCTGCAGGTTGGCGGCGCCCAATTGGGGGGTTTCTCCCGGGATCAGGCGTTTTTGGATCTCCTCTCCCCGCTTCGCCGTTCGGCCAAGGCCTTCTTCCACCGATTTGCGGTTCTGAAGGACTTCGGAATACTTCTGCAGGAGGCGCTGGTTCAGGGCGATCTCCTGGTCTGCCCTCTTCTTGGCCTCCACCAGCGGAACGATTACGAAAGAATAGAACACCAGGGCGGCCGCCCCGGCCACGAGAATCCAGAGAAACTTCTTCTGGGAGAGGTTGGCTTTGTTGAGGTTGACTTTGCTGAGATTGATTTTTTTCAGAAAAGACCAGTTCATGGCGTTCCCCCCATGCCTTCCAGTCTCATTTTAATCTTGAATCGCTCCCGCTCCTTTTCCACTCCGATTCTTCGCTCCCGTTCCTTCGTGACCGGGGCCAGAAATTCAACTCTTTCGAAGAGGGGGGACTTGTCCAGGAGGGGAATGAGTTCGGAGGCCGAATCGGCAAACCCGCTGATCTCGATCTCCCGGCCGGAAAATTTGTACTGCCAGATCCAGACCGAGGCGGGGAGGAGTTGGGTCAACTCCCCCAGAATCTCCACCTCGCTTACCGCTTCCCGGGTGATTTTTTCGAATTCCGCCATCTCGGCCGTCAACTCCGTCCGTTGTTTCTGGAGTTTCTCCACGGCCTCCACTTCCGGCTTTCTTTTTTTAACCTCTGCCCGAAGACTCTCCAGTTCCTTCTGGTACCGGCTGTAGACCCTCCCCCCCCAGGTCAAGCCCAGGACCACCGCCAGACAGAGGAGAATCAGGAAGACGGGCTTTCCGATTTCCCGGACCTTCTTGCGCATCTCCACAGGCAGAAGATTCACCTTCAAACGCGTATCGGTCAAACCGGTCAGGGGAAGGCCGATGGAAGAATAGATGTAGTCCGGAAGCGTCTCGTCGGGTCCGACCTCGATGCCGTCCATGGGCGGAGAAGCCACCCCCTTCATGCCGTCGGTCTCCTGGAAATTGGGGAGGGCTTTCTCCGTGGCGTCCAAGCCGTAGACAAAGAACATAGCCCGGGAAAGGGAGGGTTCTTTCAAGTTGCCCCTCTGGAAGGTATGGAGGATCCTTTCTTCCTGTTTCTCCTGGGGCAGGGGCAGGTGGAAACTTTCTTTCCACTCTTTCCCCTCGAGGATGTTCATTTCGTAGAACGGGGTGTTTACGTCCAGGAGGACCGAGACTTCGTTCCCTTTATCCCCCTCATGGTAAAAGAAAAGGTTGAGGGCCGACACGGCCGGGATCTGAATGGAGAGCGGCTGGATTCCCACTTTCTTCAAAAGGTTGAGATAGGGCTCCAGGTCGTCTTTTTTCACAAAGACGGCCATGAGGTAGACCCATTCGGCATCTTCTTTCAAAACCTGGTAGTCGAAAAAAAAGGCCTCTTTGTCGAAGGGGGTCAGTTTGGGAGCTTCATACTCCAAGACTTTCCTCAGGTTCTCCTTGGTGGCAAGGGGCAATCGGAGAAATCGTACCAGCGCCTTTTCCCGGGGTATGGAGACGGAAACCCTTTCCCCGTTGACCTCGTTCTTGGAGATGAAGGTGGTAATCAGGCTGACCCACTGGGCCTCCTGGACTTCCCTCTGCCCCTCCGACCACAGGGGGTAGATCCGGTAATCCACCAGGCGGATTTTGCGGATAGACCGCCGGAGGAGGGTTAGGATTAAGTGGTTGGTTTTGAAGTCAATTCCCAAGCTTTCTTGGAACATGGGCATAAATTTCATTTTATGCAATTTATGTGCCAAAGCCATTTATTTCCTCATCCAAGCCGAAAATCGTTACATCATTAAATCCAGCCATCGAATTATTTTATATCCATCCTGTTCCCGAGGGTCTATCTTGACGACCGCCCGGATCCCCCTGACAGCACCCCCCTCCTTGGCTTTTCCCCTGGCATCTACGGTATAATACGCGTTCGTTCCCCCGAAAAGAATCAACTTTTGGACCTCGACGCTGAATGGCGAGAGCTCTGGAACCCGCTGGAGAAGATCCGAAAAGTTTTCAAACCCTTTTTCCTCCCGAGCCTTTATGATCTGACGGCAGACCTCCAGGGGGAGGGTCAGGACTACCCTCAGGACCGGAAGGCTGGCGCTGTTAATGTCAATCTGTTCACCGAGGGCATAGAGGGAGAAGATGTCTTTCAGGCCAATGGCTTCCTCCTTTACCTGCTCCCTCTCGATGCCCTTTGCCTTCTGGCCGTAAAAAAGCTCGGGGGTAATCCCCCGGACGAGCATCAGTTCCTCCACCGAGTCAAAATTTCCGTTCTTGCAGTCGTACGGTTCTTTCAGGGATTGGTAATATTCGTTCTCCGCCCCGTTCACCCGGATGAAATCGTCCGGGTCTCTCCAGTCTAGGATGGAATCGACCACGATATCCCTCGCGTCCATTTCAAGCCCCAGGTTGGTCATGATCTTCCGCAGCAACCCGTCGGACACCTGGTTGATATTTACTTTCCCCGCTTCCCCAATCACCCGAACGGCCCCTTCAACCCTTTCGAAAGCCACCGGGTATTCCCTCCCGTCCGTCACCCATTCGTTATATTCGAGCGGGGCTTCCCCTGGTTTAATGTTTTTTTTCAGCTGCTGGAACCTGGGGTCCTGCTTGAGAATGAGTTCCGCCACGGCCCGTTGAAGGCTCCCTTGCGCCGCCGCGTAGAGCTTGAGTTGCTCATGGTAATTGCGGGTAATGTTGACTTCCGTCCGCATGGCGAAAGAAAACTCCAGGACCGCCACCGAGAGTATGGTGATAACCCACAGGACCATCACCAAGGCCACCCCCCGCGAGGCGGCAAGCTTTGGCGACAGCAATCTAAACCCCTTTATGATTTTCATTCGCATGCCTAGCCGCTGAAGTATGACCGGGTGCGGCAGGAGCCTTTTCCTTCCTGTGAGGTCATTCCCGGAGAAGCGGAAATCCTGTCTCTTCCANNTCCAAAATCCAAATCCCGACCCATTTCAGATCCCCCCATCCGGTTCTCAAACCGCCCCGATCGAGGAACAATTCTGCAGGCCTGCTTTTCACCGCCCAGTCGGAGGAGCGGTGCTGGCGCTGACGGGTCCTCTGCTGACGCCCCGGCCGCTGAGGTCTTCATAGCGGTTGGCAGGAAGAGAAGCCAGGATCCTGAGGGGCGACTCTTCGCTCCAACCGGCTCCTTTTAGAGGGAAGACCGTCACCCGCATAGCCGTGGGGAGCGCATTTTCCTCCTTGGCGCTCCACTCTTCCACCCATCCCTCGGTTTTGTTCTTATTCGCATCCTCCTCCTGATAATACTCGAAACGAACATCGGCCAGCCCCTCCAGGAGGGGGATCATAGCTTCTTCGCGCGGGGGCTCGTCGAGGAAGTCTTTGTTCAGTACCCGCCCCTCGTAAAGGATTAATTGGCCGCCTCCCGGGCCCCCCCCGCGGAACTCATAGAACGCGTAGACCAAACCGGAAGGTTTCCGGGCTTTGAGGGAAAGGGTGGAAACGAATTTCAAGGACCTGGCTCTCCCCTCGAAAGCCAGGAAATCTCCCTCCGCCTTCTGGGTCTTTACCTTGTAAGCGATGGCCGATTTCATCTGCTGAAAAATCAGCTGGGAAACGATCCGGGTCCGCTGGTACTCCTCCTTGGTCGATTCCCCTTTCTCCCATGCCGAGAGGCCCAGGCGGAAGGTCCCAAAGATCATGAGCAGAAAAAAACCAAGGATGGTCATGGTGACCATCACCTCTACCAGGGTGAAGGCTGCTGTCCATCCTCTGCGCCAGGGTCGCGTCCTAGGTTTTCTGCCCACTCTCTTCTTCTTTCAACAATCGGTAGGATTCCATGCTGGCCACCCGGTCTATCAGGCCGGACTTCCAGAGCACATCGATCCGCACCCGGTAAAGCGCCACGGGAGGTCGGTAGGTGGTTTCTTTACCCGGTGGGATGAGATCCACTCTCCTCACCTCTACCTGCCAGCGATAATCGTTGTCGAAATTTCCCCCTTGAACCCCCTCCGCCAAGCTCCTGGCCAGGGAGATTTCTTCCATTTTTATCCGCGCGTACCCGGCGGCCTTGGTATATTCCCCGGAGACCCTCCCCAGGCGCAATCCCCCTCCGAAGAGTTCGATGATGACCACGAGGCCGATACTCAGGATGGCCATGGCCACCACGACCTCGATCAGGGTAAACCCCGAGGCTTCTTTCCTCCCCCTCCTCACGCTCCCTCGATTCCCACGATTCCGGTCAGAAAATGGACCTTGATCCAGTAGCCTTTTTCGTCCTGCATGTCCAGAAGGACCGCCCCCCCGTTCGAACCTCCGGTCGGGTAGAATTCGATGGTCGGCAAATCGGAGGGAAATTCAGGGGAGGGGATTCTGACTTCTTTAATCTGAATCCCCCCGGGCAGGGGATATCGCCTTTCCTGGGCCCCGGCTTCGTCGGTCCCTTTTTTCCCCTCTTCCTGCTTTCCCGTTCCTTCCCTCTCCTCCTTTTCCAAAGTCCGGATCCTGATCTCGCCGATCCCCGAGTCAAAGAGGATCTGGTATACCCTTCCTTTCTGAATGGACTCACTGCGAAAGTAGCGAAGGATGCCCGAAACCTTTTGCGCTGTGGCCTTGAGCTCGACCCTTTTGGAGAAACGGGACAGGGAAGGGGTGACCAGGGCGATCGAGAGGCTGATCAGGACCAAAACGACCACCATCTCGACCAGGGAAAAGCCCCGATTTCTCATCCCTTCACGTCCTTCCAGCTGACCACATCCTCGTTTTCCCCGTCCCCGCCGGGAGCCCCGTCCAGGCCGTAGGACATAAGGTCATAATCTCCGTGTTCTCCCGGCGATCTATACATATAGGGTCTGCCCCAGGGGTCATTGGGGATTTCCTTGGGAAGGTAGGGACCCTTCCAGGGATCCATCGCCGATGGTCTTTCCCGCAGGGCCCTCAGGCCTTCCTCACTCGTGGGATAACGCCCCACGTCCAGACGAAGGGCGTCAAGGGCGGTTCCGAAAAGCTCGATCTGCGCTTTGGTCGCTTTCAGTTTGGCTGTGCTCACCTTGCCGAACAGCTTGGGCCCCACCAGGGCGGCGAGTACCCCGATGATGATAACTACAATCATGATTTCGATCAAGGTAAAGCCTTTTTCTCTCTGCCGGGCGCTTTTCTTCATCTTTCCTCCTCTCTTTTTCCCTGCCCTCTCCGCGTCCCTGGCGGTTGAAAATTAAAACGGAATGTCGTTTAGGCTGAAGATGGCCAGCAGCATGGAGATGACGATAAAGCCGACCACCAGCCCCATGAAAAGAATGATCAACGGCTCCAGCAGGGAAACGAAGCGCTTCACCGAGGTCTGCACATTCTCCTCGTAGGTCTCCGCCACCTTGTTGAGCATCTCGTCGATCTTGCCCGTCTCTTCGCCAACGGCGATCATGTGAATGGCCAAGGGGGGGAAGACTCCCGTCTCTTCCAGCGTCTTGGCCACCGGTTTTCCCTCTCGCAGCCGGTCATGGATCGTTCCGATGGCCTCGGACACGGCCAGGTTCTGCGAGATCTCCTTGACTAGGCTCAGGGCCGAGAGGATGGGCACCCCGCTCTGGAGAAGGGTGGCCAGGGTCCGGGCAAACCGGGCCACTTCGATCTTTTTGATAAGGCTGCCGACGACAACCCAACGAAGCTTGGACCGGTCCCAGCGAAGCTTTCTTGTCGGGTCCTGGTTATAAGCCTTCAGGACGAAATAGATCAACGCCAGGACTCCGAGCAACGCCCACCAGTAATCCCTCGTGCCCTGAGAAAGGGAAAGCAGGATCTGGGTGGGCAGGGGGAGGGCCTGTCCCATGTCGGTAAAAACCTTGGCAAAACGGGGAATGACGAAGGCGACCAGGATGACGATCGATGCCCCGCTGACGGAGGTCAGGAAGATGGGGTAGATCATCACCGAAACCAGATAATCCCGAATCTCCTTAGCGCTTTGAAGATATTTCGCCAGGCGGGAGAGGATGACTTCCAGAAACCCGCCTGATTCTCCCGCTTTGACCATGTTGACGAAGAGTTTGGAAAAGATCCGGGGATGGTTTCCCAGAGCGTCGGCCAGGGAACTACCCTCGCGGATCCGGTTGAGGATATCCTGAACGACCTCCTTCAGCTTGGGGTTTTCGGTTAAACTTCCCAGGATCTGCAGGCTCCGCTCGATGGGCAGCCCCGCGGAAACCAGCGTGGAGAGTTCCTGGGTAAAAATGAGCAGGTTCTTCATCCCCACCCTGGCGGGAAATAGGGAAAAGCGGGAGCCGCCCGCTTCGTTTCCGGCGGGGACGACCTTCACCGGGATGTATCCCATTTGCTGGAGGTTGCGGACGACCGCACCTTCGTCGCGGCCATCCATGGACCCTTCGACGACCTGCCCGCTGATGGTAGTTGCTTTGTAGAGGTAATCGGCCATCTGAATTTAGGACCCTTTACATGAGCTGTTCTTCCTGGGTCACCCGAATGACTTCCGAAACCGTGGTGATCCCTTCCTTCACCTTGAGCCAGCCGTCCTCGCGCAGGGTTCTCATCCCGCCCTTGCGGGCCTGTTCCTTGATGACGTTGGCGTCCCTCTTCTCCATGATGAGCTTTTGAATTTCATCCGTCACCCGCAGCAGCTCGTAGATTCCAAACCTCCCCCAATACCCGGTGTTGCCACACTGGGAGCAGCCCTTCACGTCGAAGATTTTCATCTCTTCCGGGTTGACGCCGTCCATCTTCATTTCGTGGAGGATCGCCGGTTCGGGGGTATAAGGCACCCGGCAGTAGGGGCAGGCGGTGCGCACCAAACGCTGGGCCAGAATGCCGATGATCGTGGAGGAGAGGAGGTAATCCTCCATCCCCATGTTGATCAGCCGGGTGATGGCGCTGGGCGCATCGTTGGTATGCAAAGTGGACAAGACCAGGTGGCCGGTCAGGGCGGAGTGAATGGCGATTTCGGCGGTCTCCGAGTCTCGAATCTCCCCGATCAGGATGACATCGGGGTCCTGCCGCACGATGGAGCGCAGGGCATTGGCAAAGGTCAGGTTGATCGCCGGTTTCACCTGGATCTGGTTGATTCCCTTGAGCTGGTATTCCACGGGGTCTTCCACGGTGATGATCTTTTTATCCGGAGAGTTGATCCTCCCCAGGGCGCAGTAAAGAGTGGTGGTCTTCCCGCTTCCCGTGGGGCCCGTGACCAGGATGATTCCATGGGGGTGATCGATGAGGTCCTGGAAAGTATCCAGAGTGTCCCGGGCAAAGCCCAGCTTCATGATGTCGAGGACGATGCTGCTCTTGTCCAGGATTCGCAGGACGATGGACTCCCCGTGAATCGTGGGAACCGTGGAAACCCGGAAATCGATCTCCTTGCCCTTCACCCGGAGCATGATTCGTCCGTCCTGGGGAAGGCGCCGTTCGGCGATGTTCAGTTTGGCCATGATTTTGACCCGGGAGATAATCGCCGCCTGGAGTCTTTTAGGGGGAGATTCCACATCGTGCAGGACCCCGTCGACCCGGTATCGCACCCGGAAATTGTCTTCAAATGGTTCCAGATGGATGTCCGAAGCTCTTCTCTCGATGGCCCGGGTGATAACCAGGTTCACCAATCGGATGACCGGCCCCTCCGAAGCCATGTCCCTCAGTTGATCGACGTTCTCTTCATCCCCTTCCTGGTAATCCGGGATGCTCTCCATGTCTTCGATGATCTTCTCCATGGAGGACCCGCCGGAACCATAGGAGCGCTCGATGGCCTCAAGGATCTTTGACTCTTCGCCCAAAAGCACCTGAATTTCTTTTTTGGTGGTCAGCCGGATGGCATCCAGAGTGTAAAAATCGTAAGGGTTGGCCATGATCACCGTAAGAGTGTTGTTCTCCTGTTTCCCGGGAATGAATCGAGACTCTTTCATGAACTGGACGGATAGGTTTTCATAAAGGGTAGGTTCTTTGGGAAGGTCATCATCGTCGGCATACTTAGCCCCGAAAAAGGCCTCAGCCGCCTTTCGGAGAGCGTCCTGAGTGAGGAGCCCGGGTTTGATAAGATGCTCCTCCACCGAGAAGTCGGCAGGAAGGGATCCCGTGGGGAAGGCCTCGTCAAATTCCGGCTTCCGGATGATCGATTGGTCCAGCAAATATTCAAAAAATTGCTTATTTAGCATAGAATCCCTCACCCCCGTCGAACCTTTCACTCCCTTGGTTCTTCCCGCCCCAAAAGGGGGAATTCCCCATTTTTGCTACTTCCTTAACAGCCCTTTTGCGGGGAATGAAAAAATCTCCCTTTCCGCCCCGGGGAAAGGTTAAAGGTCACCTAGTTTCCGATTATATATCAAAACCCTGATCAATGAATTATAAATTTAAACTTTTTCTTTCCACCCCACTATATTTTATCGGAAATTTTATCGGTTTTCTGAAAAGGCCCCGTTCTTCGTATTCCTCGGTTTAACTGTTATTTTTCCTCTCGAAACCGGAAAGGACGGGTCCCCATGCCCTCGGATAATAAGTCAAAAAGTCCTTCGGCTTTCATCGAAATATCTTCTTTCTGGAGATGGTGAGCCTGTTCACCGATGTGAGCTGCAAAATGATCTACGCCCCTGCCCGTTTTCCTTACCTCGGCCCCGGGAGGCGGGACCAGCTTTGTCGGACTTGTTGAAGGGGCAGCGGAAGCAACGGCCTCCTTCCTTAAGTTCTTCTCGGGCTGGGCTTCGGATCGATGGCCAAAGAGGAAATCCCTGGTCGTTTCCTGCTCATGGGTTTCCTCCGCGAAACCTTCAGTCCTCCGGTGGCCGTAAGCTTCGGGGCCACCATGGCCTTGGTGGCGGCGGTATTGCTTTGGTAGCGGTGAAGGAGGGGAAAAGAGTGAGGAGTGCTGTTTTTTTTACACCTCACATTTCACACCTCACCCCTCACGTAATTTTATGGATGGGAAATACATTCTCCTTGATATAGGCTAACACCCGGTCCACTTCTCGGTTGACCTGCTCCCTGGTGGCGCCTTTGATATAGACGGTCTTGTCTTGAAGGCTTCCCACCTCGATTTCAGGACCGAACATCATCCCGCCGACGAGGCCCACATATTCATCCCGCGGTTCCAGGTCATTCAGGATCCCCCAGGCCAAGGTCCAACTTCTCGCCGTTTTGTAAACATCGTACCCTCCGCCTCCGAGGCCCAACAGGCGAGGGGAAAGCTCCTTCAGCCGCTTCACTGCCTCGCAATAGCCCACGTTGGTCATGCTCAGATGGGTCAAAGGGTCGGAGATGTGGGTGTCCGCGCCCAGCTCGCCGATAACCAGGTCCGGGGAAAAAGACCTTAGGAGCGGAGGCACGATTTCGGAGAAAGCCCGAATAAAAGCGTCATCGTCGGTATTCTGGGGCAAAGGAATATTAACGGTATACCCCTTCCCCTCCCCCTCTCCGATCTCGTTTTCAAACCCCGACCAGGGATAGAGGTCGCGCCCGTTTTCGTGGAAGGAGATTACCAGCACCCGCGGGTCGCGGTAGAAGGCATCCTGGACCCCGTTGCAGTGGTGGGCGTCAATGTCGATAAAGGCCACTCGGATACCCGCTTTGAGGAGGAACTGGATGGCGATGGCGATGTCGTTGACGTAGCAGAACCCTTCGGCGTGGTCCCGGCCGGCGTGATGGAAACCGCCCAGGGGGTTGAAGGCCACTTGAATTTTCCCCTCCGCCAGCATCTTGGCACCCAGGAACGTGGCCCCTGCGGTTAAAGCCGAATAGTCATACATCCCGGAGAAAATGGGATTATCTTCTGTTCCCAGGCCGAAACGCAGGATTTTCGGGTCCACGGTGAGGTAATCGCTCCCCCCGCAGGAGACCAGGTCGGGCCAGAGTTCGGTGGCGACCGACGCTGAATCCAGATCCTTGAGCATCTTCAGGTAGGCAGGGTCGTGAAACTCGGCCAGGTTGTCGAAATCCAGGGGGGCAGGCTTTGCCGTCTGGATCCAGGGCCGCTCGATCAGGTCGTAACGCCGGCAGAGGTCCAGGGTCAGCCTGGCGCGGACCGGCCGGAAGGGATGGGTCGGGCTGTATTCGAAATTGGCCAGCTCATCGGAATAAATGAAAACGCTCCGGAAATTGTCGTCGCGTAATTTCATAGCCTCTCCATAATACACAAATCGACTTTAGTCAACCTTTTTTCGAACCGGGAATCTTGCGCCGGAATCAAGAATACCATTTCCCTCCTTGACATTCTTCCTCATCCGGGATATGAAAGGGAGAGTTTAAGAAACGTTGTTTCAATATTTGAAATCAAAAAAATGAAAAAAACGAGCCTGAAAGGATCGAAAACCGTACGGACCCTCTCTCGGCTTCTTTCCCTTTTTTCCACCGAGCGGGAAGCGATCGGCATTCGCGAAGCCAGCCAGGTGTTGAACCTTCCTCCCGCCAATATTCACCGCTTATTTTCCTCCATGGAAGAGGTCGGCTTCTTGGAAAGGACGGCTGACCGGCGTTACCGGATCGGAGAGAAGCTCTTCGAAATCGGGGCTCTTTTCCCCCACAACTATTCCCTGCGGAAAGTCGCGCGGCCGCATGCGGAGGAATTGGCCCAGAGGTTGGGAGCCAGTGTCCTCCTCGCCATCCCCAGCCAGCGAACCCCCCATTTAGTCGTTACCATCGACCACCTTCAGAACTGGCAATCGCACTTTTCCGTCCACCGTCTTTCCCTAAATGTTCCGATCCACTGTTCCGGGGTTGGAAAAGTTATTTTAGCTTTTTCGGATGCCAAAAAACAGGATGAGATCTTTAAGCAGATCCCGCTCACCCGCTATACCCATCGGACGATCTCCTCCGCCAAAATTCTACGGGCTGAACTGAAGAAAATTGGAAAGGAGGGCTTCGCCGTCGATCGGTGTGAATTCTACGAAGACCTTTTTGGTGTGGCCGCTCCGCTGATGCAAAACAGCAAGCTCGTGGGGGCGATAGGCTTAACCGATTCGGTGGAGCGGATGAATGAGAAGAATTTCAAGAAATACGCCAAGATCTTGGTGGAGAAGGCTGCTTTTATTTCCCGGCAGCTGTAAGGTCTGAGTCCCGCAACCGGAGTCTTACCCCGGCCGAAGAGATAAAACCATAAGGAGGGTATTTATGATTATTGATTTTCACTGTCACATCGGTCAATCCAAGGTGTTCTCCGCCCAATCGGGCGGGGCCAAAGAAGTTGTTAAACTGATGGACAAACGGAAGATCGACAAGGCGGTGTTGCTCCCGGCGGCCTCTCCGCGGAAGCCCAAGTATTACGAAGATGCCCTGGCGGCCTATCAGGAATTCCCGGATCGTTTCTTCCCCTTCTTCCTGGCCAATCCGAGGGAAGAAAACGTCTGCGACATGCTGGAGATGGTGGTGGAGAAATACGGGTTCAGGGGCCTCAAAATGCATCCCTCCTTCCTGGGAGTGGCGGCCAATGACCGGGAATGGGTCTATCCCATCGCGGAAAAGGCCCGGAAGCTAAAGATCTGCATGATGATCCACTCCGACCCCTCCCTCTACGCCACCCCCTGGCAGATCGGTCTGCTGGCCATGGATTTCCCCGACATTCCCATCGTAATGGCGCACATGGGATTTGTGGATGTGATTTTCAACGATGCGGCCATCGACATGGCCAGAAGATGTCCCAACATCTATTTGGAAACGTGCGGTGTTTCGGCCGAGGGAAAAGTGACCCAGGCAGTGAAGGAGATCGGCGCCCACCGGGTGCTCTACGGATCGGACATGCCCTTCCATGATCCCGCCTTTGACATGGCCCGGATTGAGTATGCCAAGATTTCGGATGCCGAGAAGAAGCTGGTCATGGGAGAAAACGCCAAGAAACTGCTGGATTCCCTGAGGAAGTAGGTTCGAAAATTGCGGAACCCGCCGGATGGCCTAGTCTCCGGCCGGAGGTCGTTTATGGAAACGAGTGGGATCATCGGGTCCAGCGTGCCCCGGATCGATGCCGTCGAAAAAGTGACCGGCAGGGCGGTTTACGGGCCCGATTTGAAACTTCCGGGGATGCTATACGGGAAGGTCTTGCGGAGCCCTCTTCCCCATGCCCGGGTCTTGCACATAGACACGAGCCGGGCCGAGCGGCTTCCCGGAGTCAAAGCGGTGGCGACCGGAAAGGACCTGATGATCCGGTACGGTTTGGTGATTCAGGACCAGCCTCCCTTCTGCTTCGANNGCCAGCGAAGCTCTCGGGCTTATCCGGGTGGACTACGAAGAGCTGCCTCCCGTATTCGACCCCCGGCAAGCGATGGAACCGGGAGCCCCGATCGTCCACGAGGACCTGGGAAGCTACTGGTACGTCCCGGTTTTTTTCCCCCAGCCCGGAACCAACATCTGCAACCATTTCAAAATAAGAAAGGGAGATGTCGAGGAAGGCTTCCGGAAGGCCGACTTCATAACCGAAAATACCTTCACCACCCCCATGATTCAGCACTGCCACCTCGAGCCCCATGTCACCACCGCCAAATTCGAACCCTCCGGCCAGGTCACCATCTGGTCGAGCACCCAGCATCCCTATTCCGTACGGAGAGAGGCGGCCCGACTCCTCGGTCTGCCGATTAACCGGGTCCGCGTGATCGTCACCTGTCTCGGCGGCGGGTTCGGGGGAAAGGTGCTGTTAAAGCTGGAGCCCATGTGTCTGGCTTTGGCCATGAAGGTAAGGGATTTCCGACCCGTCCGGATCCTGTTGACCCGGGAGGAGGAATTTTACGCTTCCGTGGTGGGCCATCCGACGCAGACTTCCATCAAAGCGGGAGTCCGAAAAGACGGCACTCTGGTCGCCTTGCAGACGAAGATGGTTTTCGACACGGGGGCCTACGCGGATGCCGGCCCGGTCGTGGCCCGCAGTTCGGGCATGGCGATCACCGGACCCTACCGGGTTCCCCATGTATGGAGCGATTCCTACTGTGTCTACACGAACAAGCCCATTGCCGGCGCCTTTCGGGGGTTCGGAGTTCCGCAGCTCATGTGGGCCATGGACTCGACCATGGATATGCTGGCTGAAGGGATCGGCATGGACGCGGTGGAATTGCGTCTCAAGAACGCCCTGGAGGAAGGAGATATTTCGGTGACGGGCCAGATTCTCCACAGCGTGGGCATCAAAGAATGCATCCACAAGGCTGCCGAGGCCATCGAATGGGGGAAAGAAAGCAGGAAATACCGGGGAAAGGGAATCGGAACTCTTTACAAAATGACCCAGACTCCCTCCTCCTCTTCCGCCTTTGTCAAGATGAGCGAGGACGGGTCGGTGGAAGTCCTCTGCAGCACGGTGGATATGGGCCAGGGTTCTAACACCATCTTTGCCCAGATTGCGGCCGAAGAGCTGGGGGTGGAAGTAAAAAATGTAAAAATCGTTTCCCCGGACACCAACGTGACTCCTTTCGACCACGGAACCGCTTCCAGTCGGAGCACCTTCCATATGGGAAATGCAGTGAAGCTGGCCGCGGCCGAGGCCAAGAAGCAGCTTTTCGAAGTGGCCGCCGACCAACTGGAGGTGCGGCCCGAGGACCTAGAATCGCGGGGAGGCTTCATTTATGTAAAAGGTTCGAAGGGCCCGGGAACTCCCATTTCCGCCATCCGTATGGGCATCACCTATGGCCGGGGGAAACCGATCCTCGGAAGCGGAACCTTCTCCGTCCCCGATGCGACCCCTCTAGATCAGGAAACGGGCCAAGGATCCTATCCCTCCATCTTCTGGCTTTACGGAGCCCAGGCGGCGGAAGTCGAGGTGGACCCGGATACGGGAAAAGTGGAGGTCCTGAAGGTTGCCGCCGCCCACGATCTCGGCCGGGTGCTCAACCCGCTCAATTGCGAGCAACAGGTGGAGGGGGCCGTGGTCACCGGGGTGGGGATCGCCCTCCTGGAAGAAATGGTGGTGCAGGACGGAAAACCGGTAAACCGGAATTTCCGCGACTACCGGATCCCTACGGCCATGGATTCTCCCGAGGTGACCTCGATCTTCGTGGAAGCCACCCATAAAGACGGTCCCTTTGGAGCCAAGGGGGTGGGAGAGCCCGCCCTGGCCCCCACGGCGCCGGCCATCGGCAATGCGATTTATAACGCCATCGGAGTCCGGATCAAGGATCTGCCTATTACGCCGGAGAAGATCCTGAAGGCCTTGAAGGAAAAGGGTGAAAAGAAGAAATGAAGAGCTTCGAGTACCGGAAGGCTTCATCCCTGGAAGAGGCTTTCCGCCTGCTCCAGGAATTCGGCGAAGAGGCGAAGATGCTGGCCGGGGGTACGGACCTTTTCATCCAGATGCGCAACATGGCCCCGCAGCCGAAAATCCTGATCGACCTCAAGGGTATCCCGGGGATGGATCAG
>PMCE01000445.1 GCA_003154025.1 Syntrophaceae bacterium | reverse complement strand
CTCCTCACTCCTCACTTCTCACTCCTTGCCCCTCACGATTTCTTGGTTTCCATCGCCTCCCGCAGCGCCTTGCGATTGCGCGGCGGTTCGGGGAGCCCGGTTTTTTCTTCTAGCACAATGGCTTCGCTGGGACATCCCGTGGCGCAGACCCCGCAGCCGAAGCAACGGTCCATGTCAAATTGGGGAGTTCGATCCCCCATCCAACAGGCCCTGGACGGGCACCGCTCGACGCAGGCCTCGCACTTTGTACAGAGATCCGGGTTTACCCGCGGTTGAAAACCGGAATAGAGCACCCACCCCGGTTTGGGCTGCTGCAGGGCGGTCTTCAGGATCATGCAGTGGGAGGAGCCGCAGTTGCAGAGGAAATCGATCTCCTGGGTATTCCGGCTGGCGTGGACTAATCCGGCTTCGGCGGCCTTGCGCAAGACCTCCTTCGCCTCCTCTTTACTGATTTTCCGTCCCAGCCCTCTCTCGATCACATACTGCGCGCCCATTCCGAACTGCATGCATACCTCATCCGGCATCGTGCAAGCGCTCTTCTCGTTCAGGAGTTTCCCCTCGTGGCGGCAGGAACAGGTGCTCACCGAAATCGGGTCGTAGCGTTCCAGGTAGGAGGTGACTTGACTGTAGGTATGAACCCGGGACCCGCGGCCGATGGTCTCCCCCACGGGAATCACCCGGTTGGCAGGGAAAGTGATCGTCCGGGAGGCTCGGGGGCGGTCCACCGCCTCCTTGTAATCGTGGATCACCCGGGCCAGGTGGTGGTCCTTGTCCGTTCGCGTTCCGCGCATGAACTGGAACTCAAAGATTCCCGGCACAAAAGGAATTCCCACGTAGAGACGCCCTCCCTCCTGGACAAAGGAGCTGCACAGGCCCTTGTCGGCCATTCCTTCCAGAAGGGGCTCGACCTCCTTCTCCTCCCGGTTCATTTCCTTGGCTATGACTGAGACCGACACAGGTTTGGGGGGCATGGCCGCGGCGATAGCCGCCTCCTCCGGGCTGAATAATTCCTGCACCAGGGAGTAGAATTCCGGAATGTCCATCCCCGGGTACCGGCCGCCCCGCTGAGCCATGGTCTGGCAGAGTCTTTTGTAGATTTGATCCATGCTGTTCTCCCCTTGCGCCAAAAAATCCTTCCCTCTCTGGACAGAGTCTCCAATTCCTTAGGCCGGCGTCTTCCAAGAAGTCAATCTTCGAATTCTCCCAGCCAGGTGACTTTGGCCGGGTTGCGGGCTACGAATCGCCGGAATTCAACCCCCGGGTACCCCACCGTGAAGGCCACGAGCGCCCTGTTTCCCGGGGGGACCCCCGATATTTTTTTCAAATCCTCCGAGCTTTCCACCGCCCGGATGAGAAAACCATTGTAGCAGGTCCCCAATCCCAGCGTCTCGGCCAGAAGAACCATCTGAGTGGAGGCGATGGCCGCGTCGATCTCCGGAGTGGAAGCGATATTCTTTTTCATGTGAACCAGGATCACGGCCGGGGCATGGTAGAAAAGCTGATCGACCCCCTCTTTCCATTGCTCGGCCATCCGTTCCCAGACCGAAGGAAGAATCTGCCTGGATGCCAGTTCCTCCGGGAGAGGCTTTTTCAACCGGTTGTGTCGATCGATGGCCTCCTGGATTCCCTTTCCCTGCTTCTGCAGCTCCCGGATGGCAAGCGTACAAATTTTGTCCAGAGCCTTTCTTCCGCTCATCACCACGTATTCACAGGCCTGCCGGTTGGAGCCCGTGGGGGCGTACCGGCCCGCCTCGATGAGCATTTTCAGCTTGGCCTGCTCCACGGGGCGGTCCTGGTATACCCGCAGGCTGCGCCGCCTCCGGAGAAGGCGGTAGAAAACCGCCGCCGAGGGGACCTCCCTCCGCATCGAGACGGGCAGAAATTGATCGTTTCCCTCGGAGAACTGGAAGGCATCGGCCGGACAGACCGCCCTGCAATGCCCGCAGGAGAGGCACATGGACGGGTCGGTGATTTCCACCGAACTCTCCCTCTTCCGGATAATTCCCCGGACGCAGANNCTCTTCTCTTTCTTTTCCCACCTGCTCGTTTATTTCTTCCTCCCCGCCGGGCACACGGTTTCACACCGGTAACAGCTGTACTGAAATCCCATGGAGGGTGCCTGGTAAAGGCTCAAGAACAGCGGGTCGCGGAGGAAAGATTTCTGTTCTTCCGGAGTCGCCCCGATGAACTTCCGCAGATATCCGATCAGGCCGCCGATCCCATAGGGTTGAGACACGCGAAGGCATTTCATTTGATCGGTCCTGCCTTCCTCATCCAGCGCCTTGGCCGGGCAGGACTCCACGCACAGGCCGCATTGATTGCAGAGGTCTTCCGCCAGGGGAGGGTCGGGCTTGATTTCCAATTCCGTCAAGACGGCGCCATAGATGACGCGGGTGCCGAACTCCGGATGGATGACCAGATTGTGACGGCCGAAATTCCCCAGCCCCGCGGCCACGGCCGCATGGCGCAGGGAGATGTCTCCCTCCAGCCCCATTCCCGGGGGGGACATGTCCAGGGGAAAAGAGGTCAGTACGAACGCGCTCTGGGATTTGAACCGGTCCTCGACGAATCTGGCCATCAGGTAATCATTCTTCTTGGCCAGATCCATCACCGCCAGGCGGGAAGACATGCTGATCCGGGGGTTTCCACTCTCCAACGCCCCGTCGATCTCCCGGTACCCGAAAACCACGAGCGACTTGGCCTTGGGCAGAATCGTTTTCAGGTCCGGAGATTTTGGGGACCGATAGTTCGCGATAGAGGCGAACCCCACCGCATCCGCACCCAGCTCGCGACCGTATTTTCTGATTTCTTCCTCGATCGTCATGGACATCGTCCCTCCTCGAAATCGAATGGGCCTCCCTTGCTTCCGGATATGCCCGGCGATCTCCGCCTTTCCCCCTTCCCTCCGCTCCCCCTGGGGCAAGATGGCAAATTCGGGGAGAATTTAGGCCGGGACTTACCCGCCGGACCCGTTTGATTTCCTTTCGGCGAGAAATCTCCGCATATAATCCCGCGGATCGACCGGCGGGTCCTGGATTTGTTCGCGTCGCTGCAGCGCCAAAGAGTTCGTCGGGCAATTGTAGGCGCATACCCCGCAGCCGATGCATCGGCCCGCATCGAGGACCGCCATCTTGCCGTTCCGGTTCCCGGCCTCCGGGTTTGGCTCCAGGCGCAAGGCTTCCATGGGACACCGCCGGACGCACAGCCCGCACCCTTTGCAGGTTTCCGGGCGGGTCCTGACCCGGTAATTGGAGGCGTCGAGGCTCTTGCCATGATTCAATTTGTGGTAGCTCTCGAACCATATGCAGCAACACTTGCAGCAGTTGCAGATCGTGTCCGCCGACTGCTGCCAGTTCGACAAACCGTGCACCAGACCGGAGGCCGCGGCCTCTTCCAAGATCTTATGGGCTTCCGGCTTGGTGATCTCCCTCCCCAATTCATTTTGGACGAGATAATGGCCCAGGCGGCCGAAGTGGAGGCAAGTCTCGGTAGGATGTTGGCAATGGGGAGAGTTCGGGTCCAGATTTTTCCGGTGGCGGCAGGGGCAGATGCTCACGGTGAAGTAATCCTGCCCATCCAGAAATTGGGCCATGTCCTCGTAGGGAAGAACCCTGCGGGGATCTTCGATGGTCTTTCCAATGGGGAGCGTGCGCAGTCCCCTGGTTTGTACGCCCGCATATGGGTCGAAAAACCCGTGGTAATAATATTGGTTCACCAGCGTGGCCAGGGCCTTGCTGACTTCGTCCTTTTTCCCCGCCCAGAAAGAACCGCGCAGAAAGACAAACGGGGCGTCATTCAGGCTGTAACCCACTCTTTCCCCCGAGGCGGTTCGAAAAACCAAACCTTTTTTGGCCATCCTCTCCAATTGAAGGTCGAGGACGGCAGGGTCCATCCCCTTCAGGGCTGCCAGTTCCTCCAGGTTCTTCTCGGAAAAAGATAGGCCCGTGAGAAGCGAAGCCTCTTCCAGCGTGTAGCGGGTCTTGATCAGGGGAACCAGTTCGGCAGCCGGGGGAAGGCCCCACCCAGTCTGGCTCAGCCAAGCGATGAAACCCTGGTACATATCCTTTTCCAACATGGGATTTCACCCTTCTCTTTTATGATTCCTTCATCGATCGGAAGCGGGAAGATCTCTTATGCTTCCCGCTGTTGCCGATCAGAGAAAACCCTACTCCTTGGGTTTTCCCCCCGTCGCCGCCGGGGGATGGTTGATGGAGTGCGGCTGATTCAGCCGGGCAAGCTTCTCGCGGACCATTTCGATATGCTGTTTCAGGTTGTAAGCCTCATGGAAAAAAGCGAGGGGAACCTGAACTTCCATCACCGCGGTCTCGATCCGGTCCAGCCTCTCCTGGTAATCCCGGCCTAGTTCCGGCTGTGGGCTCTCTGCCATCTCCAGTTCGAGGTTCTTGAGCTCGCCATACCAATAGAAGTATTTCCTCCGGTTTCGCCAGGAATAGTACCAGGGCATGATGCGGATCAGAGGCAATAAAATGGCCGCCGTCGGAAGCAGAAGGAAAATCAACCGGTCCACGAAGGTAGCCACCCAGAAGGGAAGGTAGTCAAAAAGTACCGGCCGCCCGGATTTATAGAATCGCTCTGCCCGGTCGCTCAAAGGAAAGTCCTGAGCCTTGGGCGACGGGAACTCCCCGGCCTTCTGAACCCACCCCCCGCCGCTATGAATCTCCGAGGCTGCGTCCAGGAGAAGATACACCAGCGCCGGGTGAAGGGTATCGCGCACCACGAGATTGGTGGTGATGGCCAGAAGGTGTATGTCCGACGACGGCTTTTTTCTCGCCAGGTCCAATATCCCCATGGGCAGGATAACATGGGACAGAGCGGGGAAAAGCCGGGTATAGGCCTCGGCCTGGCTGAAGCTCAAAAGCTTCACCCCATCTTTATGCAGGAGTTCCTGCACGATCGGACTGTCCGCCGTGCCGAAGATCATGACCGCATCCATCTTCCCTTCCGCGAGCTCTTTGCCCGCGGCCGGGCTGGAGAGGTCGAACAAAGACGTAGGCGGCCCGGCGGTTTTGCTCGCTTCGAGCAAATCGACGGCGAATTTTCGAACCCCGCTCCCTTCCATCCCGATGTTGATCCTCTTCCCCTTGAATTGGGAAAGATCATCGTAGGTTTCCGGGCCTCGATAGAATACCCAGAGAGGGGTGTAGAACAAGGCCCCCAGGGAACGCAGATTCGGCGCCTCTAAGCTGGAGCTGGTTCCCCCCTGCACGAAACCGGCGTCCGCCTTGAAGGATTTGTCCTTCAGGCGCCTTAAATTTTCGACCGAACCCGAAGAGGGTAGCAATTCGAGGCGGACCTTTTCCCTGGCCAGGATCTGCCGGTACCATTCGCCGTATACCGCGTAGCTGCCCCCTTCCATCCCGGTGGTCAACGATAAACTTTCCGGCGGAGCCGGCTGGACATAATGATTGACCACGGTGAGGATGGCTATGCCGAGCAAGACCGCCGTGACCGCCATAACCAGGTGTTCACGGGAGGGCTTCTTGGTTCTTCGGCGGGCTATCTCTTGGTGTTGCATCGCTCCCCTTCAAAAAACTTGACCGGTTGGGAAGCCGCAGGGGCTTCTCCCCGGAAACCGACCCATCACGACCTTTGGACTCAAAGCCTATCCGCCTGCCGATCCATACCCCGAGGGAAAACACCTTCAGACATACTGCGAACGCCTTTCCGCATCAAGCCCTTGGATGTAATCTTCTCCTGCTTCGGCGGAAACTCTCCGGAGGGATCCATCGGGCTTTTGGATGACCACTCCCGTGGAAGTCAGAATACGATAGTTTTCCTTCCGGTCGGCCAACTCCGGCCAGCAGAGAAGCTGGCAGTTCCCGCAGGTGAGGTAGAGATTGGACCGCATGAGAACGTGGAGGAAGCCGCCTTCCATCTTCGGCCGTTTTCCATAGGCCTTGATCCCCTTGATCATGGCGTCCCGGAATGCGCCGTCATCCTCGGGGATGAGGAATCGGCCCGGCGACCAGGTAGACCATTTCTTCGAGGGGTGGAGTCCGGTCATCCCCCCGCAGACGAATTCACACCGGAGGTAGTTCCTTCTTCGGGCATAGGTGAAATCTTTCCCCCCCAGATTCACCTTGGCCTCTTCCTTGGGGTCCATCATCCCGGAGCAGCACGAAGCCAGGCAGATTTTACAGCGGTTGCAGTAATTGTCTTCCGGGGGTAATGGGTCGGTGGGCTCCAATTCCGCGGCGGTCACACAGGTCCCGAGAATAACCGCCGCCCCATACTCCGGCGTGATCACGTTTCCCGAAAAGCCGAACCAGCCCACTCCGGAGCGGACGGCCAGGTACCGGTGGGAAAGGTCGGGGTTCATCCCCATCCTTCCGATCCCCTTCTCCTCCCGGTAAGACTCGTTGGATACCACCCCCTGAGAGGGGAACCCTTTCTGCTCCAGGTGCTTGGCGATATGGGCGGCCAGCCCGGTGGCGATCATGTTCACCTGGAGGTTATCCCTTTCATGGCTGAGGCGGTCTTCCTTGGCCAGAAAGGGGCGAATGTAATTTCTTTCCAGGGGAAGGGCAAAGGTGATGGCCGACCTGGCCCCCGGCAGAATATAGTCCAGCTCGGTGGAGGGAGGTCCCCCGGCCAGGGTCTGCCGGGTGGCGATTCCCACCCGAGCTCCCCCATAAGAACGGACCACCTCTTTCAACTGTACGGTCAGGGAATCCACGGCTCCTCCTTTCACCCTTCTTCTATCATTAATTGGTCTTGAATCTGAATGCAGCCGATCACGCTCTGCGCCGCCGGGCATCTGATCAGGTAGGAGGAAAAGGCCTCCCGGGCATCGGCGGCTTTTTCTTTGGGGATTTTCAAGCGATAGTTGACCCGGATCCGGGTGATCTTCAGGACCCCGCTCATGTTCTCGATATCCCCTTCCACTTCGGCCCAGTACCGGTCTTCCGGAGTCGCGATCTTCTTTCCCGCCAGCCCCCCGGCCAGCGTGCCCATCATTCAGCCCGCCGTGGCGGCCACGATGTGGTCCAGAGTGGCCGCATGTTCTTTCTCCGGTTCCACCTTGTAAAACTTCTTGATCCCCCCGTGAACCCCGTAAAAGACCGGCTCGGGGAATCCTTCGATCATCGCCCTGCGGGTGGGGCCCTTCTCCCTCACAATCTTGATGCGGGATGTATGTACCACCTCTCCCATGACTCCCTCCTCTTTTCGCGAATGGGTTTTAATAAACCCTGAACCCGGAACTCGAAACCCGAAACCGTATTTTTATTCGTAGGCAAACGATCACCCCACCAGGTCTTTGAGCATCCGCTTGAGCAGGAGTTTCTCTTCCAGGGAGAATTTGGCGGTCAGCTCCTCGTTGATGGACTTTCTCTGGTCGGCCAGTTCCTCCCTCATCTTTTTGGCCTTGGGGCTGAGAGAAACCCGGATGGACCTTCGGTCCTGCGGGTGATCTTCTTTTTTGATCAGGCCCGCTTCGGTCATGCGGTCCATAACCCCTGATAGTGTGGCCCCGTCCATGGCTACCCGGGCGGAGATCTCCGCCGGCGAAAGGAAATCCTCCTCCCCCAGGACGGCCAGAATCAGGTGCTGGACCGGGGTGATTCCAAACGGGGCGAGTCTCATCTTAAAAGCCGAGTGGGCCCGCTGATACGCCTTGGCCAGAAGAAAGATAATACAGTCTTCATACTGGGGCATGGAATGCCTTTCCCGGGTCCTAAATTTACTTTGTGTACAAAATAATATATTCACCCCCCGCTTGTCAAGGATTTCTTTCCCAGGTTCCCGATCAACGAAGGGGCCGACCAGGCAGGTTTATCGCCCGCAGGGGATCGAGTCTTTCAGAAAGGGAAGCCGGGGAAAGAGACAGGGCCATTAGACGGGAGGGCAACCGCAGGCAGTCCCTTTCCCGCCCGGCATCATTTCCCGTAAACCAGGTTGGGAATGACCAGGGAGATCCAGGGGACATAGGTGATCAGCATCAGCATGATCACCATGACGAGGAGATAGGGTGCCAGGGGCTTGATCACCTCCGCCAAGGGCTGCTTGGAGATCCCGCAGGCCACGTAGAGGCAGGTCCCCACCGGCGGGGTGACATATCCGATGCCCAGGTTGGCGATGAGCATGATCCCGAAATGGATGAGGTCCACCCCGAACTTCTGGGCCATGGGCAAAAGGATGGGGACCAGGATGATCAGGATGGCCGTGGCGTTCAGGAAACAGCCCGCGACGAGGAAGAGAATATTGACCAGCAGGAGAAAGACCCACTGGCTCGTGGATACGGACAGGATGAGGTTCGCCAGTTTCAAAGGCGCCTGTTCGACCGTCAGGACCCAGCCGAAGACGCTGGCCAGCCCCAGGAGGAGGCCCACGAATCCGGTGGTGACCGCGGATTCAACCAGGATCCTCGGAATATCCTGCCACTTCAGTTCGCGGTAATAAAACAGGGCCACGAGAAACCCGTAGACCACCGCCACCGCCGCCGCCTCGGTGGCGGTAAAGACGCCCGTGAAGATGCCCCCGAGGATGATGACCGGCATCAGGAGCGCCGGCAGGGATTCCTTGAAGGCCAGCCATACTTCTCCCCGAGTCGCCCTGGTCTCGGTCGGAAACTTCATTTTCTTGGCGTAAAAATACGTGTAGACGCAGAGCCCTCCGCCCATGATGAAGCCGGGCAGAAATCCCCCCAGGAATATGGCCCCCACGGACGCATTGGCCTGCCATCCATAGATGACCCCGATGATGCTCGGGGGGATCAGCGCGGCCATGCCCCCGGAAGCGGCGACGATGGCCGTGGCGAAGGCCGGACGATAGCGGAGGCGGATCATGGCCGGAATGGTAACCGAGCCGATGGCCGCGGCATCCGCGGCCGAAGAGCCCGAGATTTCCGAGAAGAATATCGTGGAAACGATCACCACGAATCCTAGCCCTCCGCTCACATGTCTGACCAGAACGTTGGCCAGGTTCACCAGCCTCATCCCCACCCCTCCGGTTTCGAGGAAGGACCCGGCCAGAATGAAGAGGGGAATGGCGAGGAGGGGAAAAGAATCCAGAGATGTGAAGATCTTCTGGGAAATGATGAGCAGGGAGGCACTGCCCTTCAGGTAGGCGGTGATCGCGCTGGCCACCCCCAGGGAGAAAGAGATGGGCGCGTTGAAGGCCATGAAAAGAAAGAAGAGGATGAACAGGATCAAAATCATACCGGAATCCGAAGAGGCCTATTTTTTGAGCAGAGAAGAGATCTCCGCAACGATGTATTTGAACATGACGGCAAAGCTGACCGGGACGGATAGATACGGATAGGTCATCGAAATTTCCATCCCCGAGGAGAGCTGCTCCCCCACTCTCATGGCCAGTTGGAATCCCTTCAGCGATACGACCAGGGTGAAGACTCCGAGCGTGGTTTGGATCAAAAGCGGAACGATTCGCCGCCACTTGGCCGGAAGTCTTTTCACCAGGGCATCGATGCTGAAGTGCGCACCGCGCTTCAAAGCCAGGGCCGCTCCCAGAAGAGCCACCCAGATAAAGAGATAACGGGCCAGTTCTTCAGGCCAGTCAAAGGGGTAGCTGAACACATAACGCGATACGACCTGAAGGAAAACGACCCCCGTAATGGCCACCATCAATGCACCGCAGGCCACCTCCACGGGTTTCTGATAGATCATCTTCAACCACCCCGGCATTCTCATTTGTCCGCCTTCCGGGATAAGGATTTCCGGTTAGGAGATGAGTCTCCCCGTCCTCAGACCCTACTTATAACTCTGAATCCACTTGATCCGGTCCAACCCGAGCGCCTTGCCATACTGCTCATAGACGGGCTGCACGCCGGCGATGAAAGGGTCCAGATTCGGGATCACCACGGTCTTCTTCTTTTTCTTCAGCAGTTCGATGATTTTTTCTTCCGCCTCTTCGTTGGCCTTTCTTTCCACCGCCACGCATTCTTTACCGGCCTGGATGAGGGCGGTTTGAACTTCGCCGGGAAGACCCCTGAAAAAGCTCTCACTGATGAGCAGAATTTGCACGGTGATGAGGTACTTGATGTGCGAAAGGTAGGGCGCCACTTCATCGAACTTCATGCTTTCGTAGCTGATGACGTTCCCCTCCCCGGCATCCACCACCCCCTGCTGCAGAGCGGTGTAAACCTCGCCGAAGGGAATGGGGGTGGGGATCAAACCCAAGGCTTTCCAGGCGGCAACGACGACCGGACTTTCGATGGTGCGAATCTTCATCCCCTTCATGGAGGCCAAGTCGCTGATGGGTTTGCGGGCATAGACGCTGCGCGATCCCCCCACCCACCAGGCCAGAATCCGGAGGCCCTTCTTCTGGCTGGCCTGATTGATATCCTCTCCGAACTGGCTGTCGAGGATCTTATAGAGGTGCTGAAAATCCTTGAAGAGGAAAGGAAGGTTGAAGATTTCGATCTCCTTCACAAACCGGGCCGCCACGGCGGAGGTGGAAGCGCCCATCTCCATGGTTCCCACCTGCATGCCTTCCACCAGTTCCCTCTCGTTCCCCAGCTGGGAGCTGGGATAGATCTGGACTTCCACCTTGCCCTTGGTCAGTTCCGCGGTCCTCTTGGCGAAGTATTCAGATCCGATGTGGTAGGGATGTTTGGTGTCCAGGACGTGGCCCAGCTTGATCACTTTCTCGGCAGCTCCGGACAAACCTGGGAGACAAATAACCAGGAAGAGGATCCCAACCGCCATGATACTCCATGATCTTTTTTCCATTTGCCCCTCCTGTTCGGTATTCTTCTTATCGTCTTTTTAATTCCTGCGGGTGAAGCCCCCGGTCATTTTGCGGTCAAGCTTTTCGCGGTCCCTTCACAAAGATCCATCCAGATCATCCGCCACCGGCTTTTTGCAGGCCCGGCAGCGCTGCGCCCCCCGGAAAAGCGCCTTCCCGCACGAAGGGCAGTGATACCGTTCGCATTCTGCCCGCGCCCATTCTACGCTGCCCTTCTCTTCGCCGTACTCGGCGACTTTGGCGCGCCAGAGGGGAATCGCCCTTTTCATGACTCGCACGCCGGTGGCGAACCCGAACTTTTCGATCCTCTCGCAAGGCCACTCCTTGCATTGATGGCAGGAGGACAAGCCCTTCGCTTTCACGCAATTCCTTATCTGGCAAGCTTTGCAGAACCCATACATCTTCTTGGGCGGCTCGGCCTGCATGCAGCCGAGACATTCGGTCTCCTCCGGTTTCGTTCCATAGAGACTCCCCATTACCGCCTTGAACTTCTCGTTCTGATCCCGGGTGGCAAGGTATACCCCGCAGGCCCCGCAGTACAGCCCGCAGGGAGCCATCAAATCCTTATTCCGAATCTCCTCCTCCCTCCATCCCTCCATATTCAACCCTCCCCGAATTTACTTCCCAGCCTCGGGCCTCAAAAATAAATTCCGGGACGCGACATTGCTGGACCGCAGCCCCCTCTAACCGATGCAGGCCCGAAGGATGCGGTAGACGTTGCCTCCCATGTAGGCCTTGACCTCCTCCGGCGAAAAACCGGCTTCCTGCATGGCCGCGGCCAATCGAGGTAAGTCCCGCACATCGCGGTATCCTTCGATGAACCGGGGGATGCTCCCCCCTCCGTCCGTTCCCAACCCTACATGATCCATTCCCAGCCGCTTTTTCATCTCCATGATTTCCCGGGCCCAGTCGGCGAAAGTTTTACGCCTTTGATCTGGCCGGTCGAAGGCAAAAGGCCAGGTGCAGACGACCCCCCCCGTTTTGACGATGAGTTCCATATCCTTC
Organism: Syntrophaceae bacterium; assembly: GCA_003154025.1. Next base: position 1,827 of record PMCE01000445.1, on the reverse strand, counting down.
CAGGTGCGCTGCCGGTGGCACCGCTTTAGATCTTCGCCGGGGCAAGGGCTGGTGTGCGAATCCAGCAGGTTTTGGGGATTCATTTCGGCGATGCCCCGCAAAGTCTTGGGGTGAGCATGGGCCACATCCACGACCATCCCCACTTCCTGCATCCGCTCGATTACCTTCCGCCCGGCTGGAGTCAGGCCATCCTTGTAAGGGCCGGGGTCCATGCTTCCATAGGAAGCCATGATGTCGCCCAGTTCGTTGTTGCGGTAATGGACGACGGTAATGATTCTCACTCCCATTTGATAGAACTCATTGACCCGTTCCGGTTTACCCTCCAGAGGATCTCCGCCTTCTATGGCCAGGATGGCCCCCGGAGGGTTTCCCGGATTCACAACTCCCGGCACATCGGAAGCTTTCAGGACTATTTTTACCTTTCCCGCCTTCACCAGACCAAGAACCCTCTGTAGCTGAGTCTTGGTACTTTGGTACAAAGGCACGAAGGAACTCCTGCTGAAATACTCCAGGTCGCCCACCGCGGCAAAGGCGCTGGCCGCCATCCCCACGGCCTTAATTGCTTCTAGAGTAGAGCTGTAATCGGTGCGACCCGGCCGAAGGGTGTGGAATTGATCCGGGTGAGCATGGGGATCGATGATCCGCAGGTCCCCAAGGGGCGCCCGATCAGGAACCGCTCTCGGCGGAGCCTGCGCGCAGGACGGTATCATTCCACCCAGGGCCCAAGCAATCCCCACGGTGGAAGAATACTGCAGGAATTGACGGCGGTTCACTCTCAACTTCTCCACTCGAAAACCTCCATTCATCCCGCGGGAGGATCAAAGCCAGACATCCCCCGGGTTTTATCCGGCCGGGTCTGCATCCTGCTTTATTTCCACTTTTCTTTGATTCCCTCAAAGTCCAAGGTATAGATCCATTGAATCAGATCCTGCCATATCCCGTGAAAACCAAACCCTCCCACGGTCATTTCCTTTAGGGCTTCTTCCTTGCTCCATCCTTGAACCGCCACGCGGTAGATTGCACACATGGCCCCGGTGCGGTCTGCCCCATGCTGGCAGTGGACCAGCACAGGAGTTCGTTTGGGGTGGGTGACGATTTGGAGGAATCGGACGGCGTCCTCTTCCTCCGGATGCCAGGCCTTCATGTAAATGCGTTCGTAGGCCAATCCGGTCCCCTTTATCTGGCCAAGGTCGGAGTGGAAGGAACGGAGGTTGACGATGGTCACGATTCCCATGGCCTCCAGGTTTCGCATGCCTTCGGCGGAAGGCTGAGCGCCTCGGTAGAGGGTATCCGAAACTCGATGGAGGTTGGGAACCCCTTCCAGTTGCATCGGCTGGGCCCAATGGGCGGGGCGAAGCGGAGAGGATGTCTGCGCCGCACAGGGGGTGTAGAATAGAACCAGGGCGAGGATGCCGGCGAGGGCGATGGACTTCATCTTCGCCAGATAGGATTTGCCGGCGATCATTAAGACCTCCACTTTTCCGTTACCCCGGGGAGCCTGACCGCGGCAGGGGCTCAGGCCCGCAGTAGGGAATTTCCTGCCGTAACCTAGCACCCCGGATGGACCGAATCAAGCACTTTTGGAAGGTTGCCCGCAGTTCAGACACTGGACTTCAGACCTCAGACTCCAGACCTTTCCTTTGTCTCCCCGCTGGCCTTTTTCCCGTTCAGTCTGATGTTTGAAGTCTGACGTCTGGTGTCTGAATCAAAGGTCGTTTTTCTTGTCGTTTTTCTTGTTGACTCCTCCTTCATTTTCGGCTATTTTTTAATGACCATACGGTTGGGGGATCGTTCAACGGTAGGACAACGGACTCTGACTCCGTGAAT
>PMCE01000548.1:3137-3944 GCA_003154025.1 Syntrophaceae bacterium | reverse complement strand
CTTACTTGGAAGAAGAGGTCAGTTCCCGGGACCGCTTGCGGTATTTTTCGGCTTCTTCCGGTTTTCCCAGGTCCTCGTAGAGGGAAGCGATTTTGGAGAGGTCGTGGAGGATGCGATCCTTCAGGCCGAGGGATTCGTTGACCCTCCAGGCGCGCAGGTAATGATCCAGGGCTTTTTCCCGCTCTCCCCTGGCCTCGTACAGCCTTCCCATGTTGGCCAAATCCGTCGAGATTCCCAGGGAGTTTTCCGTTTTCTTATCCATCTCCAGGGCCTTCTGGTGGGCTTCCAAGGCCCGGGGCCAGTCTTTCTGCGACTCGTAAACCGCTCCCAGGTTGTTCAGGTTGTCCGCTATCCCCGGGAGATTCTCGCTCTTCTCGTTCAGCGTTTTCGACCGCAGATAACATTCCATGGCCCGGTCGTTCTGGCCCAGCTCCCGATAAGCCCGCCCGATGTTGTTCCACCGGACGGCCTGCCCGCGCACGTCCCCCCGCTTCTCTTCCATGGCCAGAGACTTCTGGAAAAATTCCAGCGCCGCCTGGGGTTTTCCCAGGGCCAGGGTGGCGCTTCCGATGTTATTCAGGTTCAGGGAAAGCCCCGCTTCGTTTCCGATCTCTGCATTGACGGACGCAGCCCTCTGGTAGTATTCGAGGGCCGCGGGGTTGCGCCCCAAGGCTTGGAATACAGAACCCAGGTTGTTGAGATTCTTGGCCATCCCTTCCCGGTGGTCGATGGATTCATAAGATTGAAGGGCCCGCTGGTAGTACCGCAAAGACCTCGAGTACTGGCCCTGCTGGAAGAACTCGGCGC
>PMCE01000548.1:0-3067 GCA_003154025.1 Syntrophaceae bacterium | reverse complement strand
AAGGGCGTTGCCCGCAGAAACCATGAGCGCCCCCGGGTAGCCCACGGGAATGGAAATGACCAGCAAGGATATCATGAACGGGTTCCGGCTCCTCTACGAATGCCCCCGGGAGGAATTCCCCCCATTCGGAAACCATTTTCCCTTACCCGGGAAAAAATTCAAGACGGGATTTTCATCGTCCCGAAAGCGGACAATAATTTCAGGGCCTCCTGCAACTGTAGATCTCGGCTCCTCGTCAAATCCTCAGGGGTGATCTTCCTCCCCGCCCTCGGGAAGAGAGGGCTGACGTCGGGAGGCAGGGAGACGGCTACATCCGGGGTAATTCCCAGGTGCCATATGGCCCGGCCCTTCGGAGTCAGCCACTCCTGCACCGCCAGCAGGAGCGCGGAGCCGTCCGAAAGGGGGAATCTCTCCAGCACGGTCCCCGTACCGAAGGTCTTTTCCCCCACGACCCTGGCCCGCCGATAATCCTGCAGGGCCCCGGCCACGACCTCCGGTGCGCTGGCCGTCCCCTCGTTCACCAAGACCGCCATGGGAAGGTCGTAAGCCATCCCCCCGGATTTTACCCGGAGGGGAGTGATTCTGCCGGCCCCGTCTTTTTCCAGGACTACATTCCCTTCCCGCAGAAACTGGCTGGCCGTGCCCACGGCTTCTTCCAGCAAGCCCCCGGGGTTATTGCGAAGATCCAGGACAAGGGACCCGGCCCTCTCCTCCCGGACCTTCCGCAGGACTTTCCGCAGGTCTCGGGTCACGCCCCGGCTGAAACCGGAGATCCGGACCTGAACCGAAGATGTCCCGGGAAGAGACTGCCAGCTGACGTTTTGGAGGGTGATGCGGGCCCGGACGATGGTTACCTCCCGGCTTTGACCGGTTTCCGGGGTGAGGAGGGTCAGGGTGACGGATGTACCCGGCGGGCCCAGGATTTTCGTTGCGGCCGATTCCAGGGGAAGGTCCGAAACTCCTTCCCCGTTGACCTTCAGAATGACCTCCCCCGGCTTCAGGCCGGCTTTCAGGGCCGGCGAGTCGTCCATAGGGGCGACGATGACCAGGCGGTTGTTCTTCCTCTGCACCTCGGCGCCGATCCCTTCCAGTCGGCCCCGGTTCATGTCGCTCTCCTGCTTCACCATCTCAGGCGTCAGGAATCGGCTGTGCCCCGTATCCCCCAGGGATTCCACCATTCCGCCGATGGCCCCATAGGTGATCCGCTGAGAATCCACCGTTTTTCGACCCACGTAAACTTCCTGGATGGTGTTCCAGGCTTCGCCCATCAAGCGGAACTGGCTTTCCGCCCCAGGAGGAATTTTGGCTGAAGGAGGAAAGGGGCCGGTAATCTGGCAGCCGAGGACCATTCCCAGGATGGCTCCCCACACCCATACCTTGAGCACCCTCGCCGAATTCATCCAAAATGGCCCATTTTTCATCCTCTGTCCTCCTTATGGCCCTTCCGGCGCTCCGTACCGGGGTTCTTCCATGGGGGAAGAAAAGGGCGGGTAAAAACCAGGATCGAAAGATTCTAGCTTTTTCTGCATTTCTTCTCCCCATTTTTCTTCCCAGCGGTGAAGTTCCAGGATCTTGACCACGGGGTAGGGGATTTTCATGGATCCGGAGGATACGTCCCTTTCGCCGATGATTTCTCCCGCCAGGGTGACCCTCGTTCCCCGCTTGTACCTTTCCGGGTCGATGAAATCTCCGGTCCGCGCGATGAACCGTCCCTCGGTGATCCGGGTGTCCGGACGTCCCCGGGAATCGAGGGGATTTTGGATAATGAGCATCCTCGTTGTCCCGGAACGGGTCTGGAGAGCGATCACGACTCCTCCCCAAATCACAATCTCTCCCCAATAGGCCTTGGGCTTTTCGGCCACCTGGGAGAAGGTCAATGCGGGGTTCACTTCGTTCCTCCAGGCCCGGGAGATCGGGTAGGCGCAGCCCCCAAGAGAGACCGAAAGAATCCCGATGCAGAAATAACGGGTAAATCTACCAACATCCATTCTTGAATTCCATCCTTTGGGTGGCATAGGGATCAGACCTCGTATGATTCGCCCTCGGCGATCTCGAAGGGAAAGAGAAGTAATCTTTCATCCTCGGAGAATATTCTCCGGGGACTGGAAACCCCGGGATTTTCGGGTCATCTTCTCCTGCAGCCGGTCCGGATTTTCTGCCGCAGATCACAGCTTCCTTATCATGATTTTGCACAGCCTGGTTATACGCTGCAGCCTTTTCCTTATCCACTTCCGGGCCGGGCGTCGTGTATCCCGGTCCCATCATGCCAGGGCCCATACCCCAGCCCTACGGTTGGCCCTCGGCAATGGCGACTGCCATCCATGCCAGAGCTACCATCACAACGCATATCCTCATCTTTTTCATACTGACTGGGCAGCTCATGTACCCACTCTTCTGCGTAGGTGCTCCCGCAGATAAGACCGGTCGCCCATCATGTGTAACAAAGGACCGTGCACTGCCATTTCCACTGTGCTGATAGATGCCACAGGCATACTGATGCGATCACGGAAACGCCCCACATCAATGCCTAACAGGGAGCAAAGCATAATCCGGGTCGTGGCTTTATGAGAGACGACGAGGACATTTCCTGTGTTGTAAGTTTTCTCAATTTCCTCAAGCACAAGTGAACTGCGCCGGGCAATATCGATACCTCTTTCCCCTCCACTTGGAGCGTTCCACCCCGGATCGGCTAGCCAGCGAACATAGGTATCATGAAACTCGCGATTCACCTCTTCCGGGGTTTTTCCTTCCCATTGACCATAAGCAATTTCCCTCAGCCCTTCTTTGAGTTGCATTCGTATCCCTGCCGCCTCGCAAAGAGGTTTGGCCGTGGCTATGGCACGGCGCAGCGGACTGGAAAAAACAGCGGCCCATGGAAGAGATTTATAAGCATCGGCAAAATCCTCTGCCATTCGATAACCTTCTGGGGTTAAATCCGGGTCAAGGGTGCCGCAGTAACCACCCTTTTGGCTGGCAGTGGTTTCCCCGTGCCGCAGAAAATAGATGATTAAACTCATAAATTAGTCCTTCCCTTCGCTTTCATCGCACGAGATCCGACCCCATCAGG
>PMCE01000480.1 GCA_003154025.1 Syntrophaceae bacterium | reverse complement strand
CACGGTTATTCAAGCCTCCGGCTCTGCCGGCAAAGTGATTTCGGGTCTGTCCCCCGGAGGCCAATGATGGTAAGATCGAAAAAAAGTAGGGGGAAAATTTGCGAGCTTGGATTGCCGGCCTCTTGCTTTTGTTCCTGGGAAGCTGTGTTTCTGCCGTCCCGCGGGAAGATCTACGGGGGGAAGGGCCTCTTTCCTTCCGGGAAGGAGAAATCAATGGCCCGCTGAAGGATGACGCCTCGATAGATTCTCTGCTGACTTCCGTGGAAAGGAGTATGGCCTACCTGGAGGAGAAGAGGTCCACGGGAGGCGTCGCGGCAAGCTCCAAAGAGAAAATTTCCCCTGATCAAGTTTACCGCTCCCTGAGCTTCTTTCGTGAAATTCTTTCCACCGCTCCCGACCAGGCCGAGTGGGAGCGGAAGGTCCGGGAGAACTTCGCTTTTTATGAACTGAGCCGCGCAGATTCGCCCCCCTCCATTCTCTTGACCGGATACTACGAGCCGGTAATGGAAGGAAGCCTGATCGCTGATGGAGATTATCGGTATCCGCTCTATGGCCGTCCCGAAGATCTCCAAGAACAAATGCCCGATGGAGATACCGCGGAAAAAGGCGCGGGCCGGCGCATGATCCGGATTGAAGGCGGGCAAGCCGTTCCTTATTACACCCGTCGGGAGATCGATACCGAAGGAGCCTTGCAGGGAAAGGGGCTGGAACTGCTCTGGCTCCGGGATCCCTGGGAACGCTTCGTGCTGCACATCCAGGGATCGGGGCAGGTGCGGCTGCCGGACGGGAGGATGATGCGCGTGGGGTACTCAGCTTCCAACGGGCGNNAACCCGGGGCGGGCGGAGGAGATCCTCAATGTCAATGAAAGGTATATATTCTTCCGCCTCCTGGGCGACTCCGAGGGGCCGCTGGGTGCTTTGGGCGTTCCCTTGACCCCGGGAAGGTCTGTGGCTACCGACCTGTCTCTCTTCCCTCGCGGGGCTCTGGCTTACCTTGTTTCCCGGTGCCCCGAATTGGACGAATCCGGAAAGATCATCGGCTGGAAGACCCTGCGCCGGTTCGTTCTCAACCAGGACGCAGGGGGAGCCATCCAGGGGCCGGGGCGAGTCGACCTCTTCTTCGGCAGCGGGGATCGAGCGGGGAGGGCGGCGGGGGAGATGAAGGAAGAAGGGAAGATTTATATTTTGTTGGCCAAATAGTCTGTTGATGAGCGAACGGCATCTCTGCTGGATGTTGAAATCGGACTAAATTCGAAATCCGAATTTTGAGATTCGAAAGGAGTGTTTAGGGTCAGTGTCAGTGGTCACTAAAAAAGGAAAATTTTCACTGACACGCAACACTGACACTGTCTTACCTGGAGTTTCGTGCTTCGAAATTCGAATTTTCCCCGCTCTCTTCCATGAGGTCCAAAAAGCAACATGAGCGATTCAGGTTTACAGCAAACAGATATCCTGATTATCGGGGGTGGCGGTGCCGGGATCAGGGCGGCGATTGAGGCCGCGTCCCGCGGTGCTCGGGTCGTCGTGGCCAACAAGGGACCGATGGGCAGGTCCGGGACCACGCCCATGGCCATGGAAGCGTTTCAGGCCGTGGCCTTCCCGGGAGACTCGGAAGAGATTCATTTCCGGGACACCGTGGAGGGGGGATACCACCTCGGGGACGAAAATCTGATCTCCGTCCTGGTGCGGGATGCGCCCCGGAGGGCCAGGGACTTGGAGGCTTACGGGGTCCGGTTCAAAAAAACGGCCGAGGGTGTTTACGACCCCATGCATCACCCCGGNNTCCAATTGCAGAGCGATGTTTTCGTGTACCGGCTGACTGCCGACCGGGAGGGAAGCGTCTCGGGGGCGCTTTACCTGGACCTGAAAGACGGGCGGCTGAAAGAAATCCAGTGCAAGGCGGTGGTTCTGGCCACGGGAGGCTATGAAGAGCTCTGGGCGCGGAACGATGCGTCCTGCACCGCCTGCGGAGACGGGATCTCCCTGGCCTACGAGGCGGGGGCGGATCTGGTCGACCTGGAGATGCTTCAGTACTACCCCACGGTGGTCATCCATCCCCCTTCCATCAGGGGGACCCTGTTCCAGTATGAATTGATCACCGACCCGCAAATGCTGGGAGGCCGGCTGGTGAACGGAAAGGAGCAACCGTTCTTCGAAGGGAAACTCCTCCGGGACGCCATTGTCCGGTCCATCTGGAAAGAGGTCCGGGAGGGGAGGGGAACGCCCCACGGGGGAGTGTACATCGACCTGGTCCACTCCACCATGGGACGCGAAGAGTTGACCCGGGCCCTGGAAAAATGGCAGCCCAACCAGTTCCATTATCTAAAAGACATGGGGTTCGACCTGCGGGAGATGATGGTGGAGGTGGCCCCCCATGCCCATTACACCCTGGGAGGAGTGGTCGTCGACGAGCAGGCCCGGACTACGGTCCCCGGGCTCTTTGCCGCCGGAGAAGCAGCAGGAAATCTTCACGGGGCCAACCGGGTATCGGGGAACGCCCTGGCCGAGACTCAAGTCTTTGGGGCCTTGGCAGGCGCGTCGGCGGCCGCCTGGTCGAAAGAGCGGAGGTTTGAAGAGAAGCCGAAAGCAGCAGATGAAGGGGGGACAATCGAGGACCTGCTGAAGCGATGGGGCCGGCAACGAGAAGAAGCATTGCGGCCCGGCCAGGTGCGGGAAAAGCTCCAGGGGATCCTATGGGACCGATGCGGAGTGGAGCGAGACGCNNTGGAAGTCAGGACGATGGTTTCGCTGGGAAAACTCGTCATGGCCTCGGCCCTCTTCCGGGAAGAAACCCGGGGGCACCATATGCGTACGGATTATCCCTTGCCTTCCCGGGAACCCGTGCATACCCGGGTGGCGAAAGGTAAGGAGCCCTGGGAAACGGGAGTGAAGAGAAGGGAGCACGGAAAATGGAAGGGGTGATAAAAGTCTCGCTCCGTCGAGAAAATCCCCTCGACGGGAGGGGCCCTTTTTCCCAAACCTATGAAATCCGGGCGGACCGGGACATGACCGTACTGGAGGTGCTCCGGGAAATTTATCTCCGCCGCGATCCGACGCTGGCCTTCCGCCATTACCGGTGCGGGCGCAGACTCTGCCGCTCCTGCGAGGTGAAGGTCGATGGAAAAATCGTCCGCGGCTGCGCCACCCTTCTTCATCCGGGGAGCGCCTACCGAGTCGAGCCGGCGAATACCATGACCCTCATCCGCGACCTGGTTTTCGATTTCGACGCCCCTTTCCCGCAAAAAGACTGAATCCTCGGCGGGAATGGGAACCGCAAGTCGCGAGTCGTGAGAGCGTGAAGAAGCTCATAGCTGACAGCTTATAGCTCATTGCTAAGACCAAAAATTCGCTATGAGCTATGAGCCCCTTGCGCCTTGCGGAGAATATCTCTTGTCGAGAGGAAAAAGATTGTGTTAAAAGGAAATTTACCCAGAATTTCCGGGAAGAAGAAATGATCCGGGTACCCAGGAATACTCTACTCTCTCTTGCTCGTACGCTATGACTCGTGAAGAACGGAGGATCGTCGCCCTCACCGGCTGCTCCCATGCCCTGAGCCATGCCTACCTGTTGGCTTTTCCGGCCGTGCTCCTGCTCCTGAAGGAGGAATTTTCCATAGGGTACTTTGGGCTGGGAGTGATCGGCAATATCATGACTTTTACTTACGGGCTGGGTTCTCTTCCGGGGGGAATGATTTACAACCGCTTCGGCCCCCGGAAGCTCTACCTCCTTTGCTTCCTGGGGTCGGCGGCCGCTTCCCTGTTGGTGGCCCTATCGCCCAACATTATTTTCTACACCGTTGGGCTGGCCATCCTCGGCGCGCTGGGCAGCGTCTACCACCCTCTGGTCAACGTGTTGATCACCTCGAGGGTCAAAGAGTACGGGATTGCCCTGGGAATTCATGGCGGGGCGGGAAACATCGGGGTGGCCGTTGCTCCGGTTATTGCCGGCTTTATCGCCTCCCAATGGGGATGGCGGTGGGCTTATGTCTTTTTCTCCATTCCCGGGGTTCTGCTTTCGCTGTGGTCCCTCACGGTGGATATGTCGGGCCCCCAGAACCAAGAGGGGACGGCGGCCATTTCGGATGTTCCCCAACAGCCTGTTTCGGGTAACGGAAAAGGCTTCTGGCTTTTTTTTACTCTCCCTCTCGGCCTTCTCTACCTGATGAATTGCCTGCAGAGTTTCGGCTTCACCGGCTCAGTCACTTTCCTCCCCAGCTATATGGCCAAATTCTCCTCCTTCCATCTCTTTTCCTGGGACAGCGTGGCCATGGGGGGGATTCTGTCGGGTTTGGCCCTGCTCATGGGGGTCTTCGGGCAATACACCGGAGGCTTTCTCGGGCAAAAACCCAAGCTGGAACGAAATCTGGTGATCCTCACGCTGTCTGGATTTCCCTTCATCGCCCTCATGTCCTTCGTCCAGGATCTTCCCCTGCTGATCATGGCCCTGGTCTTTTACTTCTTTAACTTCTCCCTCCAGCCGATGATGAACATCATGCTGGCCCATCACACCTCTCCGCGGATGCGGGGAACGGCATTCGGGATCTATTTTTTCGCCGCTTTCGGCATCGGGTCCCTGGCGGCCAGCTTTTCCGGTTACATTGCCCAGACCTTCGGGCTTCGCTGGGTTTTCCTGGGACTGAGCGGGGGGGTTCTCCTGGCTATCTTCTCCTCCGTCGTTTTTTGGCGCGTCGCGAACCGTCGGAGTCTCCGCAGTGCGGGGATTCCGGGATAAAAAAAGAATCAAGAAAGGAGAGGCAAAATGATCACCGGGTTAGACCATGTTCACTTCATGTGCGGAGATGTGGAAAAGGCGGTGAAGTATTTTCAAGAGGTCTTCGAGGCCAAGATCGATTCCCGGGGGGAATTGAGGGGGCAGCCCATGGTGCGAATGACCGCTTACGGGGTTCCCGTCAGCGTCATGGGGACCGACGCGAAAGCCGAGGCCCTGGCGCCGGGAAAGGGAAGCCGGGGGCTGGACCATATCGGCTTCCGGGTCAAAGACCTGGAAAAGACCGTGGAGGAGCTCCGCAAGCGGGGCGCCCAGTTCAGCATCGGCCCCACCGCGGGCGCCGCGGGCATAAAGTTTGCCTTCCTCGACGGACCGGATGGCATTCGCATCGAGCTGGTAGACCGCGGGTGAGAAGAAGCCGGGGCCGGGGGAGGAACTCTTTTCCGGCCCCCGGCTCCCATTCGCGGTCAGCCTGCCTTTCGGCTCTACTCCTTCCCCATAATAATCTTGACTTCGACCCCTTCTTCAATATACTGAAACTTATTTCCCCCTGTTTTGCCCTGCATAAACGTGGGAATCCATCGATAAGTGACCAATGGCCCCGATTAAATTGCGATGAGGTTTCCGGCCATTCGGAAATATTCGGCCAGGCCACCATGAGCCCTCGGGGAAAGGACACCTTCCTAAAGGAGGCCAAGCTCCTGGCCATGACCGCCTACGACTTTTTTGGCCTCGGCAGAGCTGAGAGAGAAGGTCAAACGAGCGTTTGAGCAGAAGGGATGATTCGAAAAACCGGAGGATGGAATGGTGAAATACTGGAATAATGGAATATTGGAATGTTGGGTAAGCCCGTTACCGATGATCCATAGACCAGGTTCGCGTTATTCCCATTATTCCATCATTCCAATATTCCAGTATTCCTGTTCTCAAAGGAGGGGGAGATGAAACAACATAGATATCTGGGGTTCATCCTCGTCGTTTTTCTGGGGGTTCTCTTTCTGCCGCAGATGAGCCTGGCTCAGAAACCCCTGGTCATCGGGTTCGATGGAGACGCGGCTACCCTGGACCCTCATGCCCGGAGCGAGACGACCACCACCACGATTCAGCGGCATGTGTACGAAAACTTGATCGGCTTCGACGCCAACTTGAAGATCATCCCCGAGCTGGCGGAGAGCTGGAAGCTGATCAACGACAATACATGGGAATTCAAACTGCGCAAGGGCGTCAAGTTTCATAACGGGGAGCCGATGGACGCGGCTGCGGCGAAATTCTCCCTGGAACGCTGCAAGACCCATCCGAAGAGCCAGTACAAGCAGTCGGTGCCGGATTACCGGGAGATCCAGGTCGTCGACGAGCACACCTTCCGTCTGATCACCAAATCGCCCACGCCCGAGGCGTTGGTCATGCTGGAGAGCGTCAGCATGATGCCCCCCAAGTGGACGCAGGAATGGGACAAGAAGGACTACTCCTACCTGACCCGGAACATGATCGGGACGGGACCGTACCAATTCGTGGAGTGGGTGAGGGACGATCATATCTCCCTGGTGGCCAGCAAGGGCTGGTGGGGGCCGAAAGTGGATTTTGAGAAAGTCACCCTGCGGGCCATACCGGAGGCGGCGACGCGGGTGGCCGCCCTCCTCAGCGGGGAGATCGACGCTTGCTGGGGAGTTTCGATCCCCGACATTCCCCGGGTGGAGAAGAACAAGAGCACCTACGTCAGCCGTGTGCCCAGCCAGCGGACCATCTATGTCATGTTTGACGTGCATTCGGACAAGGGCGGCCCGGCCCCCAACGCTCAGCCCGGCCTTCCCGCCGGCAAGCCGAACCCCTTCAAAGACTTCCGGGTCCGCAAGGCCATCGCTCATGCCATCAACGCGGAGGACATCATCAAGTTCGTCATGGAGGGCAGCGCCTACGCGGCCTCCCAGATCGCCAGCCCCTACGCCGTTAATTTCGACAAGAACATCCAGCGGCCCAAGTTTGACCCGGAGCTGGCCAAGAAGCTGCTGGCCGAAGCCGGCTACCCGAGCGGGTTCGAGTGCAACTTCGACACGCCCAACGACCGGTACGTGAACGACCAGCAGGTGGCCGAAGCCATCGCCGCCCAGCTGGCCAAAGTGGGGGTCCGCCTGAAAGTGATCGCCACGCCCAAGGCGGTCTTCTTCCCCAAGATGGACCGGTATGAATCTCCGTTCTTCCTACTAGGCTGGGGGACCCTCTCCTGGCAGGGGACCTTTGACGTCTTTTTTCGGGAAAAGAGAGGAGCGTACGGGCACATCAACCGGGGGCGATTCAGCGACCCCGATTTAGAGAAGAAGATGGATATCGCCAACAGCGTCATGGATGATGCCAGGCGGGAGAAGCTGCGCAACGAGATCTCGGAGAAGATTTACGCCACCTATTACGTCATTCCGCTCTACTATCAGGAGAACGTGTTCGGGTTCACCCGGCGGATCAAAGACGGGAAGGCCCGGGTGGACGAAAGGCTCTTTGCCTTTCAATTGAAGAGGGCTCAGTAGNNGGCGATGCACCCATGCCATGGGCAGCGGCCCATGGCATTTTCGTGTAACCGGTCGTCAGAGGGAATGAAGAACCGGCCATGGGAATTTACCTGCTGCGGCGCCTGTATCAGGCGGTCTTCGTCTTGTTGGTGGTCTCCGGAATCGTGTTCGTCGTCCTCCACATCTCCGGCGACCCCCTGGCCCTCCTCATGCCGCAGGACGCGCCGCCCGGGGACATCGAAGAGATGCGCCGCTCCCTGGGTCTGGACCAGCCGCTAATCGTTCAATACGCCCTCTTTCTCAAGAACGCCGCTCAGGGAAACCTGGGAGTCAGCTATCACCACGGCCAGCCGGCACTCAAACTGGTGCTGGAACGCCTGCCGGCTTCGCTGGAACTCGTGGTCGCCACCATCGTGATCAGCCTCCTCCTGGCCGTTCCCATCGGGGTCCTCGCCGCCTCGCGGCGGGGCTCGACCATCGACCGGGCTGCCCTGCTGGGGTCCCTCGTTGGGATCTCTGCTCCCCCCTTCTGGATCGGAATCGCCTTCATCTTTGTTTTCTGCGTAGAACTCCAGTGGCTGCCCTCGTCCGGACGGGGAACCTGGATCCATCTGATCCTTCCGGCCGGCTCGCTAGCCCTCTACCGTCTGGCCCTTTTCATCCGCCTGATCCGGGCGGGCATGCTGGACGTCTTGACCATGGACTTCATCCGTACGGCCCGGTCCAAAGGGGTGAGCGAGAAGAAGGTGATCTACAAGCATGCCCTGAAGAATACCCTCATCCCCTTCGTCACCATCGCGGGCATGCAGATGGGCTCGCTCCTGGCCGGGGCCATCGTCACCGAAAAAGTTTTTGCCTGGCCCGGCATGGGCCGGCTTTTTCTGGAAGCGATCGGAGTCATGGATTTNNGCCCGTCAGCCGGTCCGCCGGTCACCGCAACAACGGGCCCTCCGGCCAATTGGCTAACGGGCCAACCGGCCGACTTTTGCTTATGAAGGATTTCACCGAAAAAAGCACTCTCTCCCCGATCGCCGCCGAGGAACCGTATAGCCCGCCCCGGGCCCGGTTCTGGGGGTACGAGTATATCCCGGCCGAACGGCAGCTTCTCCATTCTTTCCTGACCAACCGGCTGGTCCTCGTCGCCCTGGGGATGCTGGCCCTCCTGGTGGTATGCACGGTCTTTGCCGACTGGATCGCCCCCGTGGACCCGCTGGAGCAGGCCCTTCAGGCCCGTCTCACACCCCCGATCTGGGAGGAGCGGGGAATGAGCCCCTACTACCTGGGGACCGACCGCCTGGGACGGGATGTCCTGTCGAACATCATCTTCGGCCTGCGGGTCTCCCTCCTCATCGGATTTGTCGCCGTGGGAATATCGATGGTGATCGGCCTGTTACTGGGTTTGATCGCCGGGTACTCCCGGGGGTTCTGGGAGACCTTCATCATGAGGGCCGTGGACGTGCAGCTGTCGCTGCCCCTGATCATGGTGGCCCTTTGTTTCATGGTTTTGTTCGGGCAGGGCCTCTGGAAAATGATCGTCGTCCTGGCCATCACCGGGTGGGCGGAATACGCCCGCACCGTCCGCGGCACCGTCCTTTCGAT